>SYLG01000118.1 GCA_005808665.1 Planctomycetia bacterium
CAACGGCGTGCCACCATACCAGCCTGGGGCAACGCCCCAGGTACCCATTCCCAAATTCACAAAGGGCTGAAAGCCCGAGCTATCCCATTCCTCAGTCTCTCGCCAATCAGGATCAAACGCCTTGAAACAGAACCTGTAAAGGGGATTTGTGGTCCCGATTTTTTCAGACTGATTTGACTTATTCCCGGGAAAAACTGGTTTTTCTTTGTCCCAACTGCGTAACTTGGGTAAATCCTTCCCGCAATAATAAAAAAGGCCGATTCACCAAGGAACTAACACCCTCAGACCTTGGGAACTCACTCTTCCCAGGAATTACCCACCCAAGGGACCTACCTCTTGACTGAAAACTATGGCCGGACAATCCGAACCAATCCCTCAACAGTAAATCCTTCCTTTCTTCGTTCACGGTCAGGTATTCCCCCATTTGATTGGGAAGGATAAACCATGTCTTTCCGTCAGCTTCCCTGGGATCACCTTTCTTCCTAAAATGGACTTTGAGTTTCAAACACGGAAGAGGTTTTGCCATGTCCCTTGTTACCCGCCCTGCCCCGGATTTCTCGGCCCAAGCTGTCGAAAAAGACCAGATTACCAAAGTGCATCTGGGGCAGTTTCGTGGCAAGTATGTGATTCTCTATTTTTACCCGCTGGATTTCACCTTTGTTTGCCCAACCGAAATCATTGCCTTTCAGGAAAACCTGGAAGAATTCAGAAAACGCAATGCCGTTGTCCTTGGGGTTTCCGTGGATAGTGTGTTTAGCCATTTGGCTTGGAACACCCTACCCCGCAAAGAGGGTGGCTTGGGTGGGGTAACCTATCCTTTGATCGCAGACCTCAATAAGGAAATCGCTCGCAAATACGGTGTGCTATTGGAGGAGGCCGGGGTAGCCCTTCGTGGCCTATTCCTGATTGACAAGGAAGGGATAATTCGTCATTGCGTAGTCAATGACCTTCCCTTGGGCAGAAGCATTCCGGAAGCCATCAGGGTGTTGGATGCCCTCCAATTTGTGGAAAGCCATGGGGAAGTCTGCCCCGCAAACTGGAAACCGGGAGAAATCTCAATGAAAGCCGACCCCAAAGGATCCAAAGAATATTTCCACAAAGTCAACTAATCCACTATTGTTGTTCGGATTAGCAACCAGGGCACGATCGCCATGGGCGATGGTGCCCATTTTATTGATAAAGTAAACAATATCGGAACAATCGGATCACCCTGCCCAAAGCCCTCAGATTTGTTTCCTTTCGCTTGAGATTTCCTTTCAATACGGTGTTTCAGTCTGCGAAGATAGGTCTCCATCCAAGGAGTAGCCTGTTTGGAGCTTATCCAGGGGTTTGTTTCGTGCGCAAGAAATTATTCATTCTATTGCTAGGCTTGGTATCTTTGACTAGCGTGGCCGCCTTACCTCCCTTTGTGATCAAAAAGCCTTTCAAGCTCAAATTGATCAATCGTGGTATTGCAGGAGAGGTATTGGACTTCACCAACAATCATTGTCGGGACAATAGGATTTGGTCCCAAGCGTTAGGCAAACCGGTAGATGCTTATGTCTATCTTCCTCCAGGTTACCAACCCGAAAAAACCTATCCGGTGTTTTATTGGCTCCATGGTTTCACCCAGGATGAGAATTGCCTTCTCGATCACATTTTAGTCCCGATTGATTCCGCGATTACCCAAGGAATTATTCCACCGATGGTGATTGTTGCCCCCGATGGGAAATTACAAAACCAACCATTATTCCTGAGTCCCGGGAGCTTTTTCGCCAATACCAAGGCAGGAAACTACGAGGATCTGCTTCTTGAGGATATTATTCCCTTTATTGAAAAGAATTATTCGATAGCCTCTGGCCGGGAAAACCGGATCATTGGTGGAGTGTCTATGGGTGGTGGATCGGCTGCCCGAATTGCTTTGAAATATCCGCAAAAATTTGCTACCTGCCTTGGGATTTTCCCGCCCTTGAACATTCGCTATGAAACGACCCGTGGCAACTATTTAGGCAAGTATGTTCCCGGGTATTGGCACTTCAGGGAGGATTTTTCCCGGGGGCTCGAGCCGATGGGGAAGTTTTTTGGTGGCCTGGTTACCATTCGTCTAAAGCAAATGCTCGATCCGCTTTACGACCGGAAGGATCCCGATCTGGCCGCCAAATTGGCGGCGGAAAACCCAACCGAGCTGGTTGCAAAACATGATAATTCCCTCTATCCCCTGAGTTTTTACATTGCATCCGCCGGCAAGGATGAATTTAACATTGATAGCCAAGTGGACACCTTTCTTGATGCCGCGGAGGGAAGCGGTATCGCCATAACCGTCGACTATTCCCCCCGCGGACGCCATAGTGTCCGGACGGCAGCAAAAATGGCTCCTGCGTCGATTCGGTGGCTAGGCCAGGTTCTTGGGTCTCAAAAAATCCGTACAGATTCGGAAAACAATTTGGACAGTTCCAAATAATTCCCTCGCCTGGGTCCAACTTCCCGGAATAATACCCTTATGTGGGAAGAATTGATCAAGGTTGCGGTTACGCTGTTTGTGGTTATCGACCCCATGGGGACATTACCCCTGTACCTTTCCATTACCCGGGACTCCTCAGAAATTTTGAGGAGGCGCATTGCCCGACGAGCTATCCTGGTTTCATTTGGAGTTTTGGTAGGATTCCTATTTGCTGGCGGAGCCCTCCTTTCCGGATTGGGGATTGAAATTCCCTCTTTTCGAATTGCTGGGGGGATTGTGATGTTTATTTTTGCTCTCCAGATGGTATTTGATACGCAAAATCGGCACAAAGAAGGAAGCCCCGAAGAGGGGCATGACATGGCGGTTTATCCCCTGGCGATTCCTGCTATTGCTGGGCCGGGATCCATGATGACAGTGGTCTTGATGGCCGAACAGTACGGCAGCTCCTTGGTAATGAATCTGGCAATAGCGGGGATCATTGGATTGATTCTCTTTGCAACATGGCTCATGCTTCGTTATGCAGGGATCATTCAAATCCTGATCGGCAGTACAGGTGCTAGCATTATCAGCCGGGTGATGGGCCTTATCTTGGCAGCCATGGCCATTCAAACGGTTTTAACCGGAATCAAAACCGTGTTTGGCTGGATTCCAGTAGCCTGATGCGATCCCCGCTGAGTTAAAATGGGCATTTGCCAAATCCTCCTTGACTGCCTAAATATAATGGTGGACTGGTTCTGGTTTTTTGTGGATTAATGGGACCGGAGGCTGACCTTGGTCTTATGGGACAGGCTGGCGGCACCGGCCTTGGGAAGGGCAGCAATTCATGGCGTTTTCCTGTGTGGTGGGTTTGCAATGGGGTGATGAGGCCAAAGGAAAGATAGTCGATGTTCTTTCACCCAAACACCAATATGTCGTTCGATTCAATGGTGGAGCCAATGCCGGTCACACGGTAAAGTTTGAAGGGAAAACATTCAAACTATCCATCCTGCCTACGGGAATCCTTTGTCCCAATGCCACGGCGGTGGTAGGAAATGGGGTGGTGATCTATCCACCCCGAATCCTTGAGGAATTGGCCCAATTGACCGAGGGAGGAGTCAGTGGCAAGGAACGATTATTGATCAGTTCCAGCGCCCATGTAATCTTTCCCTATCACTTTGAACAGGAGCGGTTAAGTGAATCAGACCGTGGGTCCACCGAGGCAATCGGGACCACAGGTCGGGGTATTGGTCCCTGCTATGAAGACAAAGCCGGTCGGAGATGGGCTATCCGGATGGTGGACTTGCTGGACAAGGCGGTTCTCCTGGCAAAGTTAATCCCCGTAGTAGATCGTAAAAATCGCATTTTCCGGGCTCTTGACCCGAACGCAAAACAATTTGACGCCAACGACCTTGCCAATGAATTTTCCGCCTATGGAGACATACTTCGGGAAAACATCCGGGACACCCAGGTAATCATGAGCGATTGTGCTGGCAAGAATATTGGAGTCCTTTTCGAGGCAGCCCAGGGAAGCTTGCTGGATATTGATCATGGATCCTATCCCTATGTAACCAGTTCGAACAGTTCTGCAGCCGGGATTTGGAGTGGGTCAGGTTTTCCTGCAAGCAGACTCACCCAAACCTACGGCATTGTCAAAGCGTATACCACAAGGGTGGGCGGCGGCCCCATGCCAACCGAACTGCTCGATGGACCCGAGGGCCTTGGAGAAAGGATTCGCCGGATTGGCCGGGAATATGGTACCGTTACCGGTCGCCCCCGCCGGGTGGGATGGCTGGATGCGGTAGCCCTTAAACATACTGCCAACCTGAACGATGCGAATGTGTTGTGCCTTATGTTGCTTGATGTTCTTAGCGGTTTGGAGGAATTAAAGATCGCCATCAGCTATGAACTCGATGGCAAGGAAGTAGTGGGTTTTCCCTCGGATGCAGCCATGCTTGGCCGTTGCAAACCTGTTTATGAAACTCTTCCAGGGTGGTCGGAGGACATCACAACGGCCCGCAAACCATCCGATTTACCCGCGGCAGCCCTTGCCTACATAAGGCGCGTGGAACAGCTTGTTGGTCGGCCGGTGGGTGTCGTTTCCGTTGGTCCGGATCGTTGCCAAACCATCTGGATGAATGGTGGGAACGGGGCATGATGGCACCATGATCGAGGAATTGGGACAGCCGTTGTCGAGTGCCGATTTTCAGGCTTTAGGCTTGGAAACGGGGCGTTTGCCAAAGCATGTCGCAATAATAATGGACGGCAATGGCCGCTGGGCCCAACGGCTGGGATTACCCCGGGTCGAGGGCCATGCCAAGGGTACAAATGCCGTCCGTGAGACCGTGGAGGAATGTGCCCGGTTGGGAATTCACCAACTTACCCTTTATTGCCTAAGCAGCGAAAATTGGAAACGCCCCCAGGAGGAACTCGATTTCCTCATGACCCTTTTCCGTCATTACCTCGTTGCGGAACGCCCCCGGATCATGGCCCAGGGACTCCGGTTTTCCATGATTGGTCGGCGATGCGACTTGCCTGAAGTAGTTTTGCACGAACTGGATACTACGATTGAACTTGCGAGGAACAACACGGGTATGATGTTGTGTCTGGCGGTCAATTATGGTGGCAGAACCGAATTGGTGGATGCTTTCAGAACCCTTGCAAGGCAGGTCCAAAACGGAAAAATGTCCCTTGATGAGGTTACCGAATCCTCCATAAGTGATGCCCTTTACACGGCGGGAATGCCCGATCCGGACCTTTTGATTCGCACCGCGGGTGAAATGCGGGTGAGCAATTACCTACTTTGGCAGATCTCTTATGCGGAAATTTGGGTAACCCAGAGCTACTGGCCTGACTTCGACCGTTCCACATTGCATCAGGCATTTCGGGATTTTGCCTCCAGGGAACGGCGGTTTGGAGGCATTCCGGCAACCGGCTCCACCCTTATCGAACCCTCACCCCCGGCTGGTAAACCTGAATGAAAAAACGCCTTGTTTTCGGCCTAATCATGTTGGCTGGGTTTGCCGCTTTGGTCGCATTGGATGCCAAAATCGGGCATCCCTTTCCCATTCTCCATGTGCTGTTTTTTGGTGCCTGTTTAATGGGCGTTTTTGAAATTCGTTCCCTCTTCCCTGTCGAACAGCGTTCCCACCCCTGGATGATCCTTTGGTGTATGGGAGTCGTTATCCTTGCCCCTTTGGGGATTTATTTTGCTCCTGTCCATTCCCAAGGTTGGAGTTGGATCCTGCTTTCGTGTTCGTTGGCACTTGCCCTTTGGAGCGGTTTTCTGGGAGAAATCGCCTTCTATAGGGAACGAACCAACGCTCTGCCAAGGTTGGCATTCCTGCAAATGTCAATCCTTTACATCGGCCTTCCCTGTTCCCTTGTCCTTCAAATACCCGCGCTGTTTCCCAAAGATCCCAACTCGGGGTTGGCAGCCCTTTTGCTTGCCTGCCTTGTTCCCAAGGTGTGTGATATTGGGGCCTATTTCACCGGACGCTTTGTAGGTAGGACAAGAATCACTCCAGTCCTGAGTCCCAAAAAAACCCTGGAAGGATTTATGGGCGGGGTGGCGCTGGGGATGTTGCTTTGTTTTCTGTTTTATTGGTGGCTGGGATCGTCCATCCCCCTATTTTACACAATGTGGCACGCCTTGGGATTTGGCTTACTTGTAAGTATCGGAGGGATTTTTGGTGACTTGGCGGAATCCCTTCTGAAGCGTGACCTGCATACCAAGGACGCCTCGACCATGATTCCAGGGTTTGGCGGTATACTGGATGTTATCGACTCGATCCTTTTGGGGGCAACGATCGCCCTTGGTTGGTTTTTGGTTACCCAATCCTCCCATGCCCATTTTTAAATGAGGAAACTCCCATGAAGGAATTGACTCAAAGGGAAATCATGATCAATCTCGATAGCCGGGAGGAGGCGTTCCTCCTTTTTGGCAATCGTGACCAATTTTTGCGCGAGATTCGCATTGCCCTTGGACTTCAGGTTACCGGCCGTGGAGATCATATTCTAATTCGGGGCAATGAGGAACAACTGGTACAGGGGGAGCGGGTTTTCGGGCTCATTCGCCAAACCCTGAGGCAACATGGATCCCTCCAGGTAGAAGATGTCCGGGCGGCCCTTGAAACTGCGATTGGCGGAATGGAAGGCAGGGTGGCTCCGATTCAAACGGAAAGGGCGGATGGCTTGGGGCCCTCCAAATGGGTCCGGGCAAGAACGGAGGGCCAGGGCCGCTATGTCCAAGCCATGCGCGAAAACGATGTCGTATTGTGTATCGGCCCGGCAGGAACAGGGAAAACCTGGCTGGCTGTGGGGATGGCAGTCAATCAACTTCGCCAGGGATTGGTAAAAAAAATTGTGTTGGTCCGGCCAGCGGTAGAGGCAGGGGAGAAACTTGGTTTCCTCCCGGGAGATATTGCCGCCAAGGTAAACCCCTACCTCCGTCCCCTTTTTGACGCTTTAAATGACATGATGGAAGTCGAACAGGTAAAAAAATATTCCGAAAATGACATTATCGAGATTGCTCCCTTGGCCTATATGCGTGGGCGAACCCTTAACCAGGCGGTCATCATTCTGGATGAAGGGCAAAATACCACCATACAACAAATGAAGATGTTTTTGACTCGGATGGGTAACGGAAGCAAAATTATTGTTACGGGAGATTTGACCCAGGTTGACCTTCCAGCGGGAACCCCGTGTGGATTGGCGGATGCTGTCAAGCGGTTACAAAACATCGACAATATCGGAATCGTGAAACTGGAAAAATCCGATATCGTGCGTCATCCCCTTGTTCAAAAAATCATTAGTGCCTACGAGGTTCTTCCCGGCGGTTAAGGTCCTTCTACGGTTTGCGATGGAAAATAAAAATGTCAGAAATACAACACCCCCCCAAATCCTCAAACACTGTCTGGTATGTCCTGATCGGATCACTGGTCGCCATTCCCACAGGATTGTTTTTTTTTAATGGAAAGGGGGATTGGCAATCGGTTGTTTCCCAGGGCAACCCCAAGGGAAAAGCCAAAACCTACAAAGAGATCCTGGAGATCCAATCGCGTCCTCGCGATGATATGGAGGTGATCGGTGTCATTCGCGATGGGAAAGCAAAAGCATGGTCCATGGAATCGTTTATCCGCCCGGATAAACATGTTTATAACGATGCCACTTTTGGAAACAACGGGCTTGCCGTTACTTTTTGTGACATTGCTGATTGTGTGAAAGTGTTCACCCTGCCAGGTGACAAACCAACCAACCTGGGTTTGGGTGGTCCCCACTCTTCCCGTCCCGGGAAAATGCTGGTTGTTGCCAATGGCAAGAGCTATTGGCAGGATACCTTTGAGCCGTTGTACCCAGGAAGCGAAGCCTTTCCTTACAAAGAATTTCCCCATGAGAGAATGACTTGGCAAGAATGGAAGAATAAGCACCCCGATTCGGAACTTTACCACGAACCCAATCGGACCAGCAAGTAAAAAAATACTCCCCCAAATGCAGGGTTAGGAAAGGCTATTTTGGTCCAAAAGCCAAGGCATGAAGGCTTTTGGCATCCCGAACCAACAACATTCCGCGATCCACCGCCGGAACCGCCCGAACTGGTCCGACAAAAGGCTTGGAAGTATGTCGGGGGCGCCAGGCCTTCGGAGATGCCGGGGCAATGGATAGAGTTCCATCCTCTGCCACCACAACGATTTCCTCGCCACACAAAATCACCCACCCACACCCAGCGCTTTCCTCGGTCCATTTGACAACGCCCGTTTCAGCCTCCACGCAACGCAATTGGGCACCTTCCTCCTGCCTTCCATGAAAACCATACAGGTGGCCTTGGTGGTATACAGGCGTTGCAAAATGGCAGGAAAGGGACGAGTCATTTTTCCACAGGGCTTTTGCCCCCCTTTGCGGTCCCGAAAGAGCCAATCCCCCTGTGGCGTAGCAAGCCGTCAAAAATAATCCTGGATTGTCCCTCTGACCCCATTTGACGGGAGATGCCGCATTTACCGAAGCTTCCGCCCGGGCCCGGAAGGGAACCCGATGGATCACCTCGGCGGTGGTTGCATCCACAAGGGAAAACCCCTCCCGGGTAACAAATGCACCGTGAACTTTCCCACCAATATGCCAGGGTATGGGAGTGGAATAGCCCGCTTTATGACCACGAATTTGGTGAAGTATTTTGCCCGTTTTCGGATCCAGTGCCACAATTCCCAAATCTTCCATCCCCGGATTGATCCAAAGCTTTTCGTTAATAATCGCTGGCGAAAAACCATAACCAAAAAAAGCGTCCCGGGGAATGATTCCCCCAGGAATGCCCCATTTCCAAACCAACATTCCTGATTCCTGATCCAGGGCCCTAAGTGTTCCCTCGGGCCCCATGACAATAACCAGCCCCTGGTGGCAAACAGGTGTGCCCCTCGGTCCATTTCCACGACTATAATTGTCCTCGTATACCGCCGGCCAAGTTTGCTGCCAATGGATTTTTCCTGAAGCAAGGTCTATGGATTGGACAATTTCCATTTTTTCCGATCGGCCATAGGTAAATACTTTCCCCTTTGCCGTGACCGGCCCGGAAAACCCTTCATGGGCGGCAACTTGCCAGGCAAGGGTTGGTGGGCCCAAGCCTAGGCCTGGTGCGCGCAAATCGCTCGTGGGTCCCAGGAAATGCGGCCAATCCGCCTTGGCTTTTCCAACCAGGATGATGCAACAATAAGCGATTCCAAAGAGGGCAAAGTGTCTTTGCATGGTCAGTTCCTTTTGTACCGAATTACCACCCTTGAGGCAGGTCCTTCCATTTTCAACCGGACGAGTGGAATCGAATCCAAGGGATCCAACTCCCGTTCCACAACCACCCGGGAAGGAATTGCTTCCCACCGTGAATGGTAATGAAAACTCAGGACAATTTGCCCATCCTCCGGGCGGAGATTACCTAAAATAACCCCATCCGGTGAAGCCGAAACCAGATCAGCCTGACCACGAAGGACAAAGCTACAGGTCCTTTCAATTCGAAACAGGGGTTTCCCGCCGATTTGACCGTGCCGGGCCACCCGGGGAAGGGCAGTTAATCTTTTGATTGATTCATTGCTGGAACAGACAACCCACCCAATGTTGAATGTGTTAAAGTAATTATTCAAATCTCGATCTGAAATGGTTTCGATGGGAGAGCCTGCCAGCTTCCCTTGGACAAGGCCTGACCCGAAATGTTCAATGAGTTCATCCGATTCCAGACCTCCCATGAAGGAATGTCCTGTAATAAGAGGCAATAGGGGAGAAAACCCTTGGGAGTCCTCTGGGGACTTGGTATCGTTTTCCTCCCAAAGGATTCTCCCCCCACCCGGGGGCAATCTGTTCAAACCTTCTATCACATCGTGAAACCTTGCTTGCATGGCTTCGTTTTCCAAGTCAGGACCCTTGGTAAATCGGGCGGGTGACCAGAGCCCTGGCCCGGCCAGGGCCAAGAGCAGGACAACCAAGGCAATCCCGGGGATGGCCTTTGCGGGATTTGGACCAAAACGATCCCGATCCTTTTCAATCCATATTCCGGTTACGCAGCTCAAAAGCCCCCGGGACGCAGGATAAAGTGCAAACCAGATGGAGGCAAAAAACAATCCTTCCGTTTCCAACCTCCTTGCCGGTTCCCAAAGAAAACCCAATCCAACCAGGCAAAGAAAACCCAATACCGGGCCCCCAAATGCCCGGCCAAGTGCCCTGGCGCCATCAAGGTGGAGTTGAATCCACCCTACCACAAATAGGAAACCGATAAGGCCAAGGGGAAAAGCGGAAGAAGGCTCCCAGGGCCTGACCAGGTTGCTCCAATTCTCAAGCCATTGCGCACCTGGCTGAACAAGGGTTAGTGAGGCGGCGCGACGAATCCACCAATACCTGACCCAATCTTCCAACCAATTCCATTGCAAAACCAAGGGAAACAAGACTCCGGTAAATAGTCCAAGGTGCCAAAGCCAGGGATGGTTGGGCCCGACCCGCATGGTATAACCGAGGAAAAAAGGAATGGCCAAAATAACATAAGTCGGCTGGATTAAAATCAGTAAAGACCCCGTAATTGTCCAAATGGCCCAAATGGCAAGGCTGGGGCCCTGATTGTAGCGAGCCAAAAGGGAATGGCAAAGTGCCATCAACAATCCGCCATAAAGCCACACCCCGTGCCCTTGTCTTTCCACCTCCCGGGCCAAGGGGCTCCACCAAATGATCAATCCCAAAAACAAAAGGCAAAGGGCCGTGGGTCCATCCCTTTTGAATGACCAGGAAATTCCCAAAAACAAAAGGGGAACACAAATTCCTGCTCCGAGGTATTGTGCAAAATAGACACGGGTAGCAAAGGAAAATTCCCTGGGGCTAATCCATGGGGTGGTCCCGATATTTGCACCCTCGTTTGTATTCGGGGTTTCCTGATTTGGGAAAAACCTCCAAGCCATAAAAAGGACCCGTTCAGGGATTCGGCTGTCTGAATCAAAAACAGGTGTTTTCGGATAACCCGCATGAAAAAAAGGATCTATACAGGTTGAACTACCTCTATTGATCAGGCCCTTGGCTCCCAAAACGGAATGATAAAGGTGAAGGGGGTGTTTGCCTAA
The DNA here is from genome assembly GCA_005808665.1 of Planctomycetia bacterium. Taxonomy (GTDB): domain Bacteria; phylum Planctomycetota; class Planctomycetia; order Gemmatales; family Gemmataceae; genus SYLG01. Next base: position 10,999 of record SYLG01000118.1, read on the forward strand.
AAGGATGGGTTGGTCAGAAAACCCTTTGGTTAGGAATCCCCAGCCGCCAAATGGGGCAAGATAAAGGAAAGCATTTCCCAAACAAAGGCCTAAAATACCCAATAGGACCAAGCCCCGGACCCAAATCGGTGGCCTGGTCCGTGTTTGCGCCGGGGAAAAGGGTTTTTCCGTATTCGGATTCATGCCTCAAGAGGATAATCCAAAGTCGTTTTCAAGGCAAGATGACAGCTGTCCATAGTATTCCGGGTTTCCCAATCGATCCTTGTTTCTATGGCTTTTTGACCGCTTCCCTGAGTTGTACAATGAAGGTTTGAAACTCCTTCGAGGTGATCCTATTGCGCTGCCAACGCTGTCCCAAACCTGCCACCATGCACATTACCGAAATCTTTTCGGAGGATAAGGTTGAAGAGTTGCATATGTGTGAGGATTGTGCCCAGCGTTTCCTGGCCGATGGAAAAAAGGTCAAAAAACCAAAATCCAAGGGCCATCCCGAACCGGATTCCGTTTTTACGGGTGGGGGTGGGCCACGCGAAAAAAGCCAGGCGTGCCCACATTGCGGCACTACTTTTGCAGAATACCGAAGCACCGGTCGGCTTGGTTGCCCGATTGATTATGACACTTTTCATGAAGATTTGGTGGCCCTTTTGGAAAATGTCCATGGAGAAACAAGGCACAATGGCAAGGTTCCATTAAACCTTTTGAGGCACCGCCAACACCAGGATGAGCTTTCCCGGCTGGGCAAGGAACTCCAGGGTGCTATTGCCCGGGAAAATTACGAAGAGGCCGCAAAATTTCGCGACCTGATAAAAACATTGGAAGCCAAGTGATCAGGAAAATGAAAAGGAGGCTGCCATGAATTGTGAGAATTGCGACATGGCTCCTGCCACCATCCACATTACCCGCATTGTTGGGGGAAAAAAACGCAAATCCCACCTTTGCAAGGATTGTGCCGGGGCAAAACCCCTTCCCAAGGCCCAACTCAATCTCCCTGCCATCCTTCAAGCCCTTTTGGGACAGAACGATATGGCCCAGGTCGACTGCCCCTGTTGTGGCATCGGCTTTATGGAATTCCGAAGCAACGGAAGGCTTGGATGTCCCCATGATTACGAAGCCTTCCGCAAAACCCTCACACCCTTGATTCAAAGGCTTCATGTAAAGGTCAATCACAAAGGCAAAAGGCCAAGCCGTCCTCCGTTGGATAGTGCCCAATCCCACCTGCTTTTGACCTTAAGGCGCGCCTTGGCAGTCGCTGTTTCCAAGGAGCAATATGAGGAAGCGGCAAGGCTAAAACGCGAAATCCAACAGCTCGTCCAGGATACTGTTACTCATGAATCTTGATGCTCTTGCCCAGTTCTCAGGGGAGTGGCTCGATGCCACAGGTCCCCAATCCCAAATCGTTGTTTCTACCCGCATCCGGTTGGCACGGAACCTTGCCGCCTATCCTTTTACCAACCGCACAAACAATTTTCAAAAAGGCGAAATTGAATCCTTGGTTTGTGATAAACTTCGCCATTTTTCTTTTGAGGTTGATTACCACCCGTTGGCAAATATGCCTGCCCTTGATCGACAGGTTCTATTCGAACGCCACCTCATCAGCCGGGATATGGCTTCGGCGGAGGGACCCAGGGGGGTTGCTTTCAATCCGGGCGAATCCATTAGCCTGATGGTTAATGAAGAGGACCATTTAAGGCTCCAGGTTTTGAAATCCGGTTTGGATCTACAGAATGCCTGGACTGTCATTGATGACATGGACAACCAGCTTGAATCCAAACTTTCCTACGCTTTTTCCGAAGAGTTTGGCTTTCTGACCGCATGTCCTACCAATGTTGGGACGGGTATGCGAGCCAGCGTCATGCTTCACCTTCCTGCTCTGGAGCACACCCGCCATATCGAGCAGGTTTACCGCGCTTTGCAAAAAATCAGCCTTGAAGTTCGTGGCCTTTATGGAGAAGGTTCCCGGGCATCCGGCCATTTTTACCAAATCTCCAACCAGGTCACTCTTGGTAAATCCGAAGCCACGATCATCAAGGAATTGGGTGGGGTCATCCCGGAAATCATTCGCTATGAAAATGAGGCCCGCCAAGCTTGGTTGGCTGATCCCCAGCAACCCCTCAAAGACCGGATCCAAAGGGTGCTTGACACCATCCAAAACGAAACCCAAATGAGTTGCGAGGAGGCGATCGAATGCCTTTCCATCCTGCGCCTGGCTACCGCCTTGGGTGAGGCCCCCGGATTGGGTTTGGCTCAACTCGATAAACTCTTTATTCAGGTTCAACAGGCCCATTTGCAAAAAATTATGGGTGGCCTTATGGATAGTGAGGAGCGAAATACCGCCAGGGCCCAATTCCTTCGGAAAAAACTGGCCATTGGCTAATCGTGTTCAGGATGAAAGGGTGGAATGTGGCAATAAAGAAATGGGAGCTCCAAACCAAACGCACGAGGTGATTGAAATCACCGGATTTATAACCCGCTCTGAAGCTATTGAACCAGATTCACTTTATAAAAATTGCTATAAACTTCTAAACGAAGAAGAAAAAGCTCGGGCCAACCGGTTCCTTCATCCGAAACCCCGGCGGGAATTTGTTCAAACACGGGCCGCTTTAAGGGGGCTTTTGGCCCGCTGGACAGGGATTCCTGCACCAACCATTGAATTTTCCCTAACTGCTGCTGGAAAACCATTTGTGGCAATGGGTGGTTGCCATTTCAATGTATCCCATTCCCATGGGGTTTCCCTTATTGGGATTTGCAAAAACCAGGCGTTGGGTGTGGATCTTGAAGAGATTCGCGACCTACCCTCCCGGGAAGGGCTTGCCAGGCGTTGGTTTCATCCCCAAGAGGTCATCGCCCTGGAAACAAGCGGTTGGGATCCCCATACCTTTTTTGCCATTTGGACAGCCAAGGAGGCCGTAGTAAAAGCGTTGGGAACCGGTTTGGGGTTTGGTATGGACGAAGTTTGGATCGATGCCAAACTCCCGGGTAAACCCCTTCTTTGCCAATTGGGAAAGTCGCCCAATGGCCATTTCAACTGGATTTTGCAAGGCAATGTGCTTCAGGGAACCCACCTGGCATGTGTGGCCTATCAGGGGCCCCAATTACCGATTGTTTGGCGGGAGTTGGGAAACCCATTGGATTGCATAAAATAATTTAAAACGGATACTTCAACCCAAAAGATCATCAAAACCATGCCTCCCAATCCTTATTCGGTCCTCGGTGTATCCAAGTCTGCCACCGAGGACGAGATAAAAAAAGCCTATCGGTCCCATGCCCGCCAATTTCATCCGGATCGTAACCCGGGAGATAAAGGGGCTGAGGCCAAATTCAAAGAGGTTCAGGATGCCTATGAGATTTTGGGGGACAAGGACAAAAAAGTAAAATTTGATCAGTTTGGCCATCAGGACCCAAACAATCCCATGGGGGGGGGAGGAAATCCTTTCGGCCAGGGTTCCATGAACATGGACGATTTGGCCCAAATGTTTGGGGGAGCAGCCGGGGGCCAGGGTTTTAACTTTGGAGATTTGTTTGGGGCCAAAAAAGGCCGATCCACAAAGGCACGCAGGCCGCCTCCCCAAAGCCAAATGGCCAAACTGGAAATTGATTTCCTTACCGCCGCCAAAGGGGGCAAATTGCCCATTTCCGTGGGCGGAAAAGCCCTAGAGGTTACAATTCCCGAAGGGGCCTCCGAAGGCCAAAAACTGCGGATCTCCGGTCAGGGAGAGTGTGGCCAGGATTTGATACTGGACTTAAGAATCGAACCCCATCCCTTTTTCAAACGCCAGGAAAACGATATCCTCCTTGATTGCCCCTTAAGTTTGGTGGAGGTTGCCCTTGGAGCCTCTGTAGAAGTACCCTCCATCTCGGGTTCCAAGGTAACCGTCAAGTTTCCCCCCGGTATTTCCAGCGGCAAAAAGCTTAGGCTTAAAGGTTTGGGGATAAAAGGAGGGGACCAGATTGTCGAAGTCAAAATCGTTCCACCTGCAAAGCTTGATGTCAAATCACGCGAATTGCTTGAGGAATTTGCCAAACACAATCCCCAGGATGTTCGGGCTGACCTGAAATGGGCCTGATCGGAGCCCGATTTGGACGAAACCGTTAACCATGACCGCCACGATCCCCTTTTGGAAAAGCAAGGGTATCCGTTTACCAAGGCCATGCGCCTTTGCAAGGGTGCCGAGTTTCAACGGGTTTTTTCGCAAAAAACATCTGTTTCCGATAAAACACTTGTTCTTTACCTCCGATCCAACAGCCTGTCCCATCATCGCATTGGACTTTGTATATCCAAAAAGGTGACCAAAAACGCTCCCAACCGAAGCCGATGGAAACGATTGCTTCGTGAAGCGTTCCGGTTGGACCACAAATCATGGCCCGGGTCCTTTGATTTTGTCCTTTTGGCCAGAACCCTTTTGCCACCCGCACTGCCGGAACTCCGCCAGACCCTCCTACGGTTGGTGAAAAGGGGGCTAAACCACCCCCAACTTGAGCAACAAACACCGAGGGATGGGGCAGGGGAAAAAAATACCCCCACCCCAAAACCGGCCCCCAAACCAACCAGGGACACTCCCTAATGCGGGTAGTATCCTGGTTTTTGTCCACGCTTTTGATCCTGATGGTTCGGGCCTACCAAATGTTGCTTTCCCCAATCATGCCAACCATTTGCCGTTTTGAACCTTCTTGCAGTCACTATTTCATTCAGGCCGTACGCCTTTATGGTCCAATGCGTGGGGCTTGCAAGGGTGTGGGTCGGATTTGCCGTTGTCGGCCCGGGGGAGCAGGTGGGTTTGATCCCCCATAGGTCGGGCGGGTTTAGGGAATGTTCGGGTTTTGCGGTTTGGGACCTGGGTTGGGTATTTCCAAACCCAAGTTTTTCAAACCACCGTTTTCCCCAGCAAGGTTATTTCGACGATGTCACCAGAGCCGCCTTGTGTTCCACACAGGGTGATCCATCATTGAGGTGACACCTTGCTTGTTCATGGCCCCGGGGCACTGAAGGGACTCCCTTTTCCCGTTGGTTACCAAACCTCCCTGGGGCGGGCCACAACGGGATCGGCTGAAAACCAAATCCGCACCTTGCCGGATGGATCGGTGGACCTGATTTTTACCTCACCCCCTTTTGCCTTGCAAAGGGGAAAATCTTATGGCAACATGGATCAAGGGGAGTGGGTGGAATGGTTGGCATCGTTTGGTTCGGAATTCAAACGAGTCCTTAAGCCAAACGGGAGTTTGGTATTGGACCTGGGAGGGGCTTACCAAAAAGGCCTTCCCATTCGCAGTTTAGCCAATTTCCGGCTGCTTTTGCGTTTTTGTGATGACCACGGCATGCACCTTGCCGAAGATTTTTACTGGTTCAACCCGGCCAAACTTCCTTCTCCAATCGAATGGGTAAACAAGCGAAAGATTCGGGTAAAGGATGCTGTGAATCATTTGTGGTGGCTTTCGCCCTCAACCGCACCCAAGGCGGATGTGCGGAAAGTGCTCACCCCCTATTCCGATCGCATGAAACGCCTTTTGGCAAAACCGGATGAATTTTTCAGCCCGAAAACGCGCCCCTCCGGACATGCTGTTGCCCGCGGCTTCGAAAAGGACAATGGCGGCTCCATCCCCCCAAACCTCCTGCAATTCTCCAATACCGAATCCAACACACCGTACCTCAGGCGGTGCAAAACGGCCCATATCACGCCTCACCCCGCCCGGTTTCCCGAAGGACTACCCGATTTCTTCATTCGTTTTCTAACCGATCCGGACGACCTGGTCCTTGATCCCTTTTCAGGTTCCAACACGACAGGTTCGGTAGCCGAGAAATTGGGTCGAAGGTGGCTGGCGTTTGACACCATGGAGGAATATGTAATAAGTTCCTCCCTCCGGTTTGAAAACGATGCCCCGGATGAGGAAATGGCTCGCTTTGCCCATGGCCTTTACAATAAAAGGGCCCAAAGGAGTGCAGCTTAACCCTCCTTTGGGTTCGTTGTCTCTTCACCCCTGTGGGCGGATTGATCATCCAGCCAAACCACAATGTCCTCAAGCCAACCATCCTGACGCAATAAGACCCCATTGTGGCGGGCCAATTCGAGGATTGCCAAAAAGAGGCTAATAAGCCTTGCTTTGGTTTTTGGCTCGGTGAAAAGTTGCCTTAAGCTTAAGGGCCCCTCCGCCATTAACCTGGTTTTGACGCTTTCGATGACTTGGGAAAGGGGGGTCGGGTCGGAGGCGACCGTTTCTACCAACTCCGGATCGATCTCCCGCATCAACCTGCCAAATGCGGTAACAAGGTCCCAGATCTCCAGCCGACCCACACGCAGAGGCAAAACTGTTCGGAGATTCCCACCAGGTTTTGGCACGGAAATCGCCCGTCCGTGGAGTTTACCCGTTTTAAAAGCCAAATCCAATAACTTGCTGGCCGCTTCCCGGACCTTTCTGTACTCCGCCAACTGTTGAAACAGGTTTTCCCGAAATTGCTCCAGCGGAGGTTCCTCTTCCGCTTCAGGCACAACCTCGGGCGGCAACACCAGGGCACTTTTCGCTTCCAATAATTTTGCCAACATGGCCACATACCCTACGATCTCATCCACTTCAAATACTTGAAGGACATCGAGGAATTCCTGGTATTGCCTGGCTATCTTTTCCAAAGGCATCAGAAGGAGGTCGATTTCCTCCCGGTCAACCAGATACAACAAAAGATCAATGGGGCCATGGAATGCCTCGGTATCCAGCATCAAATCAGCAAGTATCATATACAAAGGTTAGCCGGAGAAGGGGATGGACGCAAAGGGCGATTTGGTAAGTGCCAGGGTGATTTCCATTCGTCAACCCTGGGCCGGCCTAGTTTTGGCTGGAAAAAAACGCATCGAGTTACGGACCTGGAAACAGTCCCTGCGAGGCCCGGTTTTGCTTCACGCAGGAAAAAAACCATCCAAAAACCAAAACGCCTGGGCGTTGATCACTCCCGAAATCGAACCACTGACACAACTACGAGGGGGAATCATTGGGGCTTTGAAAATCGTGGGGATTCGCCATTACCCAAACACCGATGCTTTCATCGCCGATCAAAAATACCATGGTTGTGGCCTATCGGACTGGAAACCGAAGGGTTACTATGGGTATCTCCTTCAGGATGCGACGCAACTGCCTTTTGAATCCCTACCCGGGCAGCTCTTTTTCTTTCGGGTAAAGTGGGAACGGGAGAAACTTCCTTGGCCGGTTTGCTGGTAAGTGTACGAAATGCCAAAGAGGCGAGGGCCGCCCTTGCGGGAGGTGCCAATCTAATTGATGTCAAGGAGCCTTCTGCCGGATCCCTTGGGGCCGCTTCCCCCCAAACCTGGCAAGAAATTGGTAAAGTGGTCGGTGAGAGATTACCACTCAGCGCTGCCCTTGGGGAGCTTGACCAATGGGATGGCTCCCTTCCCAAAAAACCCTTTCGCTATGTCAAATGGGGTCTTTCCAATCTTCGCGGGATTGCCCTAAGGCAAAAACTCGCCCCCGCCATTCACGATGCCAAGGTGGCCGGCATGATCCCCGTGGCGGTGGCCTATGCCGATTTTGACCAGGCAAATTGCCCCAGGCCCCTTGAGGTTCTGGAATTGGCCTCTGGAATGGGAGTCGCCGTGTTGCTCATGGACACTTTCACCAAGGATGGGAAAAGCTTACTGGACTATTACGACCTTGAAAGTCTGGCCATGCTTCGCTACCGCAGTGCAGGCATGGGAATTGCCTTGGCTCTTGCGGGTAGCCTAAACCTTTCCCATTTTGAAACGATTTTACCCATTCGTCCGGATTGGATCGCCGTTCGGGGAGCCGTTTGCCTGGGCCAACGAACCGGCGAAATCCAACAGGATCTGGTGGCCGAATTGGTCAAACATTTGAATCCTCCGGGGCCCACAACCGAAGATTGATCCATCGAAAGCCTATGCCCTGGTCCGCAAGGTGTTTTCTGCCATGGTCCCTGGTCCAATCGTCCACCCAACCCTTTTCTATACCCAAATCAAGGGAATCGGTTTGCCTTGGCCCCACCGATTTCAGGAGGATCACTTCTTCGACCATCGCCCCTTGGGCAAGGCGTAGCGTGATCGCATCGGATGTAACCGACCAATCCGTTGGTAAAGCACCCCCATCGGAATCCAGATCTGCGAGCATTTTTTTCAAGGGAGCCAATTTGCTTGGCCATTTATCCCCACTTTGGGATAACGCAAATAGTTCCTCTAAAAAGGGATCAATCAATTGCATGGATTCGATCGCCATTTCATGCGCCAAAGCATCCCTGAAACCGTGTACCTTTTGTAGCCTTCGAATCCAATCCGCCCCTTTCCCACCTCCCGGAATGACCCAAACCGGTTTTTCCGGAGGCAAACTTTGCCGCCAATGGACCCATGCCTTGGCTAGCAATGGAAACTCGAATAAACTTCCCCCAAGCTTTACCAAACAGATTTTGTCCATGGTCAACAAACCGGAATTTCGAAAAGTTTGGCAACTGCCACGGCGGGAAATGCCGTCGAAGCCGGAACCCCCATCCATTCCGCCATCCCCACACAAGGGATCCGGTCCCCCCAATGGTTACTTTGGATTTGCCTTGCCAAAAACTCTCCGGACCCAGATACCACCACCCGGGAAAAGGGCCCGGCCATGCGTGCGGAAATCACCTCAATTCCCTCCACGATTCGGTCCACCATGACTTTCCGAAGCCGCCCTGCCAGGTCAAACAGATCCTCATGAGTCGAGGTGGTCAAATCCCCTCCCAGCATTCTGGCCAGTCGTAACATCCTGGCTTGGTTGGTCCTTGGTTTGCCGTCGGCGGTGTTAAAATCTTCGGGGAATTCGCCAACCTGTCCCAAAAGGCCAAATAAATCGTCCGTGGACGCAAAATACTCGGTAGTCCCGGTCAACCCCATGAGGGCACTTACCGGAGTCCGACGGACTCCCGCGTAAATCAGCTCGTGGGATAACAACCTTTGAGGGTCCGTCATGCCCCGATTGATTGGTATTCCATTTTGGATAGGAATAAGGTCAATGGTTGTGGAACCAATATCCATCCAAAGGATACGATCGTCCGGGAAATTGCGCCCCAGCCAATGGGCACCCGCCGACCAATTTCCCGAAGCAACGGCAAGCGGGTTTTCCTTGGCCTTTTTGGATCCCACAAATCGCCCTTCCGTGGACCACCACCTTGGCATGGTTCCCTCCCCCGCCTCGGTTAGGGCATCCACAATGGCGGTCAACCCGATAGCCTTGGATTCATAGCAATCACATAATTCGCCCGTCATGGTGGCCCCGATTCCATCCACAGGGCCGATTTCTTGGAGGATCCTCCGTAATTGATTCGTCAACTCTAACGGGTATTTCCAAAGCTCAAAGGGCCACGAAAAGGCTTCTACGCCTCCGTTTGAACCAACAAGAGCGGTTTTGATATGGGCCCCACCAATGTCTATCCCAAGGACTCTCATGGCTGTTTTTGGGGCAAAGGGTCGGCACCGGGTCCAATGGCCCCACCCAAACCGCCGATCGGGTTTTCCAGAGGGCTCACAGGAATGGGCGTTAGCCTTTCCGGAGGTTTTGCTCCCGGGGATACCGGTAAACTGAGGCCCTGACTAATGGCCAGAAATATCTGTTCGCTTTTTTCCGCATCCCCAAAGGCACCCACGCGAACCGATAGAACGGTTCGAACCGCTATCGCAGGTGGGGGAGGATGCTCCTCTTCCAGGTGAATCCCAATACTGACCCCTTCCCTGGTTTTGAATTCCATGTTGGATTCACGGGTGGAATGGGCGGAACGAATGGTGGTGGCCTCCAAACCCTTCATGGCATCCAGCACGGCAATTGTTGCCACAGACTTGGGAACCGGGTAATCCTTCACCGCATTTCCAGCCAACCAATAAAACTCTGCCGCCCCTGCCGTGGAACCCGGCCCCCCTCCCAGGCCCTGACATCCTCCAAGGCTTCCCGCCCACAAAACCAGGGGTCCCAGCCCGCAAACGAACCAATTGCCGTTGATCGCCATGGAAGCCTCTCTTTTGCAATCAAATCGCGAATCGCACAGGCTGGAAGTGTAAACGATTCGGGGTTTTCGCCGCCATGGAGGATGGGGCCCTTTCCAGGAAAACCAAAGGAGTTAAATACCGGCCATTTTTCCCCTGAATACCTAAAATACCTTGTCTGACCGGCATTGAAACAAAGGATTTTCCCAAACTTCCATGAAGAAGCATTTTGTCGGCATTGACCTTGGTACCACCAACTGTGCCCTAGCCTATGTTCCCCCCAACGCAACACGAGGAATCCCAAATCCCTTGGGCGTGGTTCAATTGGTCCAACCCGATCAGGTCGAGGAACTCCCCCTCCTCCCCTCGTTTGGATATCTCCCGGCGGAGGGGGAATTTGCCCCAGGAACCGGATTGTTGCCATGGGGTCCGTCCAAAGAACCCTGGGTGGGCCAGGCCGCACGGACCCTTGGCGGTCGGATTCCAGGCCGCATGATCCACTCCGGCAAATCCTGGTTGGCCCACTCCAAAGCAGACCCAACCACCGACTTGCTCCCTTGGCAGGCTCCACCCGGCCAACGCCGTATTAGCCCCGTGGATGCCTCCGCCTCGTATTTGGAGCACCTATGCCTTGCCTGGGAATCCACCCACCCAGGAGAGCCCCTGGCCGTTCAACATACCATCATCACCATTCCCGCCTCGTTTGACGATCAGGCAAGAAGGCACACGATCCAGGCGGCGAAAAAAGCGGGCTTGAACCAGGCCACCCTTCTCGAAGAGCCTCTTGCCGCCTTTTATCATTTCCTTGCCGAACATCCAAAAGAGGCAGCCTCCTTTGAACCGGGAATGACTGTTTTGGTAGTGGATGTGGGAGGTGGGACCACGGATTTTTCCCTCATCGAGGCCACTAGCCTCGGGGGGGAATTGGCCTGGTCCAGGCAAGCCGTAGGGGATCATCTGCTTTTGGGTGGGGACAACATGGACCACGCCCTGGCTCATTTTGCCGAGTCCGAGCTAAAAACACGACTTGATGGATCCCAATTGGCCCAATTAGTCCAATCATGTCGCCATGCCAAAGAACTCCTTTTTTCCGATTCGGACAGATCGGAAGCATCGGTTACCGTTACAGGTCGGGGCCGATCCCTCATGGGCAATACCCTTTCCACAAAAATCACAAAAAACGATCTGGACCAAGTCCTTTTAAACGGTTTTTTCCCCCTTTGTTCCTTGACAGATCTCCCCACCACCACCGTAAAAACGGGCCTGATGGAAGTCGGCCTCCCCTATGCCAGGGACCCAGCCATCACCCGCCATTTGGCTGCTTTTCTAACCAGCCAATGTGCCGATAAAAGGCCCGATGCCCTGCTTTTTAACGGGGGCGTTTTTCATGCCCCTGCCCTTCGCGATCGCCTGGTGACCTCCCTTTCCCAGTGGTTTCCAAGCCTTCCTGGGTCCGTGCCGCTTCGTGTTTTCCTGCCCCAATCCCTGGACATGGCCGTGGCCCGGGGGGCCGCCCACTTTGCCTGGCTGAAGGCAACCGGGGGTAAACGCATTCAAGGCGGGAGCGCACGAAGCTATTATCTCGCCTTGGCTCCCAAATCGGACGAAGAGGCAGACCATCCCACTCACGAAAAACAGACGCTTTTGTGTATCCTTCCCCGCCATGCCGAGGAGGGGCGAACGGTGGTGTTGGACCAACCGACCCTGGATCTTTCCCTGGGGGAGCCTGTCCGTTTTTCGCTCCTCAGTTCCACCACTCGTACCCTGGACCAACCCGGGCAATTGGTTTTGGTCCCAAAGGAGGAGATGTATGACCAGGGAGACCTCCAAACCCGCTTTCGGGCGGGCAAAAGCGCCCTTGCAAAGACAGTCAAGGTCCGTTTATCCGCCCTTCCCACCGAGATAGGAACCCTTGAACTGGGCCTTTTGGGTCGGGAAAAAGGCCAAAGCTGGACGCTTGAATTCAATAGGAGGCAGCCCAAGGCCCCAACCTCCCAATCACCTGAAATAACCGTTTCAGATACCTTCACCGAGGAACAACTCGCCCCAGCAATGACCCTATTGCAGGACACCTTGGCGGGAAAGGACCCTTATCCCTCCAAGGGATTGGTGAAAGCTTTGGAAGAGGTCCTTGGGCAGCATCGCAACCTTTGGCCCGTAACCGTTTGCAGGAAGCTTTGGGAATCCCTGTTCCAAGGGGCAGAGGGACGAAAATCAAACCCGGAAATGTTTGACCAGTGGGTCCTTTTGACGGGGTGGTGCCTTCGACCCGGTTTTGGAATGCCAGGGGACGATTATCGGATGGAAACCCTCTGGAAACTCCTTTATGGCCCCCAGGCTGGCCGTTCCCGCGATGGGGGCCCTTCCTGGTGGGTTGCCTGGAGAAGGGTTTCGGGAGGCCTCGACGAGGCCAAACAACAAAACCTGATGGACCGACTTCGGGCCGTCCTTTTGCCAGTAAAAGGACGGTCCATTGTCAAACCACCCCCTGCCGAATGGGCGGAGATGTGGCGCCTTGCCGCCAGCCTGGAACGCCTGGACCTAGCTACCAAGGCCACCCTTGCCGAACCCCTTTTGAAAATGATCCGCCGCCCCGAAGCCCCGGATTTCGCTTTTTGGGCTCTGGCAAGATTGGGCAATCGTTTCCCCCTTCATGGCCCGTTCAACAACCTTTTACCCGCCCAAACCCTGAGCCCCTGGGTCGACCTATTGGAGGGGTCCCTCAAGGCAAATCCAACCAAAATAGGACCATGGCTACTGCTTTGCACCGAATTGGCCAGGCCCACGGGAGATCGCCACCTTGATCTCCCTGAAAAGGAACTTGGGGTGATCGGGGAACTGTTACAAGCCCAAGGCCAAAGCCAATCTTTCCACCAAGCGCGTCAAAGCCAGGTGAATCAGGACCATGCCCGCCAAGCCAGGCTTTGGGGGGATTCCCTGCCGCTTGGCATTCGTTTGTCCGACCCATGAGGCTAGTCTTCCCCAAGGGTTTCCCTTGGGCTATCCCCCTAAAGGACACCCTTGGGATTCCAGCAAGTCTTCTCTTTGGACCCGATTGTTTGCGATAACTTGGGACCCATTTTCCCTTTTTTACCGGGTAATACTCAAAAAGAACTTTTTTGTCCTTGCATGCGTACTATAAAACGCTTACCATTAAGATTATTTCCTTTTTCAACCCCTTTCTTTGGCCCAAATGGGGTAGTCTTGCTTTCATTTTTAAGCGATTAAAGGGCCAACAATGAAGAATTGGCAGTAATTCCCGGCTTCAAAAAAAAGATCCGCCCTGATTTACCCATTGTGAAAGGTCTCCTGTTGAGACACTGTTTTTGGTTGAGCGACAGGCGGTAATATGCGATCAAAGAGTGGTTCAGAGGTGGTCCTGAACCGACCA
>SYLG01000119.1 GCA_005808665.1 Planctomycetia bacterium
CGAATACATCAGATCATGCATCGAATCCTTCAGGAAAAAGCTTCCCTCACCTCGACTCATCCCACTACAGGGTTGAGAAAATCGGGACCCTGGCTACTATTCCTATACCCGTTTAGCACTAAAACCCGTGAACGCATACTCTTGATTATTAATTTCAATATTAATTCCTATTTCAACAGATCCATTTGCTGGAATCAAAAGAGGTAAATTATTAACAACCATACAATTACAAACCACATTTCCACCAATCACTTTTACCGGCTGTGGCGACCGATTGAGGACTTGAAAGCGAAGCATTTTTTTTTCACCGGGATTGGCAACCCCTAAATTGACAAAACTCGGGGCAAGATAAACAAGGTCATTTTGCAAGTAGGCCATAATGTGATCGCCATTAGCTCCGCTGGCTAAAAAAGAAAAACCTAACCCAGCCATTGAAAGGCCGAAAACAATAAATGTTTTTGGCAAAAGGCCCCCCGGTGAAAAAATTGGGCGTGCGAGGAGCAAAAGAAAAATAGCCATGGTGTTGAAACAGGTTGTCACCCATGGGTTAATATTTAATGGACCGAAACATCCACAATCGCTAATACCACTAATCGCAGTATTTGCGCTAATCAAATCTAACGAAATAAAGAGTGAAATTCCAAGAATCCAGCTAAAATTCTTCGCTATATTTGTCAGCAACAATGCACCGACAAAAAACTCAACTAGGGTCGCAAAAAAAATCACTAAAGGAGAAAACAATTTTATTTCTTGACCGGGACCAAAAACTTTAAGTGAGGCTGCACCAATTAAATATAATGCAACGATGCACTTTCCTACGTGCTTTAAGGGGACCAATTTGAGGCTTGTGGCCTGCACAAGAATCTCCCTTTGTAAATCCTAATTCAACAACAAGTCAAACAAAAAAAATGAAAACTGCAATCCCATTTCAAGAATATTATGGAAAGCTTTCGTCAGGGATACATCGTAATCTTTTAGGCTTTCCACCCCTATGCTACCCGTCAAAAGGTATCTGTCAAGGAAAAAATTGAACCCTAATTGACTCGAGTGGTTCGATGATTGCTAAATATTACTTGTTATAGAAAATTATAAAAAATTCCCGTCAATCACAACACCATTTCCCCCTAACTCTCCCTCGGAATGTTTCGATCCAAACCCGAATTTCAGAATCCTCAAACTCGGGTTTCACAGGGAGAAAATCGCATTGAATCGGCCATGGGAGCGGATGCCATTTGCCAGGTCAAGAGCCTTCGCAAACCAACCTTTTCGGGCATTATGGAATTCGGCAATGAAAACAAAATCTTTGGCACTCCAAAGGGCCGCTAACCGGCTGATAAAAAGTATGTTGAAGTGGTGTTTAAATTTACGCCTGCAGCCGTCCGGAATGACGAAATGGTTATTCATTACCTTATTTAGGTCATTGTTTGATAACCAATACTGGATTCACCTAAACGGCTTCCCTGCAACACCGAATTGACCCCCGGTCTACCGGCCGGTTTGTAACTGCCTTACTATCCTATAATTCCTAACATTATGTAATCGCCCTAAAGCCAATGAGCCATTCCTGGTTGAGCAGGATAAGGGGTGCTTTATCCTTTGACCAAATCAGCCCTTACTGGCTCAAAACCGGATTTCCCTAAAGGCATCAGGGGTGCGATTCCTTCCTGCCGGGAATCCGGAAGGAATCGGATTCCTCATTTCCAATATTCGAAAGGCCACCGCCCGCCTTTCTTATTTTGGCTCATTCTGCCCCAATCGCCCAGTTTCTACAAGCGGAAAGGCATTGGGAAATTTGCCCCACCAACCCGCACAACCCACCCAACCCATTGATGGATTGGGCCTTGAGCAGGGCTGAATCCATCTTCCATCTACCTTGCCTTGGCCTTTGGTCGAATCGAGAAGTGGATGTCCCCGCCAGGAGGCGATTCATCCCCCATTTGGAATTTTTTCCCTTTGGGCTGCAAGGAAGCAAGGGAGGCCGGCAAGGCCATGGCTAACGAGGCTACCGCTTCGATCGGTCCCGACACAACATCCCCTCCACGGGAGCCAGTCGCTGAGGCTCCCCAAGGCTTCATTGAACAAATCGGTGACTTTACCCTTTTTTGTATTTCGGTTTGTTCGCAATGTTTTTCCCGCCCCATGCGTGGAAGCCTGGTCCCCATTTTTTATGAAGTAGGGGTTCGTAGCCTCCCGGTGGTAGCCCTTACCGGCCTGTTTATTGGTATGGTCCTTGCCGTCCAGGCCTATGCGGAGTTCGCCCGTCTGGGGATGGCAACCAGCCTGGGCATGATGGTAAACAAGTCGGTGGTGGTGGAGCTTGGCCCGGTGTTGGCAGCTTCCATGCTTGCGGGGCGAGTAGGGGGAGCCATGGCCGCCGAGCTTGCCACCATGAAGATTTCAGAACAGCTGGATGCCCTGATTTGCCTGGGTGCCTCGCCGGTAAAATATCTTGCCGTTCCCCGGTTTCTGGCCTGCCTGTTCATGATTCCCGTGCTTACCACTTTGGCGAACTTTTGTGGGATAGTGGGCGGTGCCTTGGTTACCACCCAGCTTTATGGGGTGGAACCCTACCACTATTGGGAGAATACCAAAAACCACATTCACTTTTGGGACTTGGGGGTTGGCCTGGTAAAGCCCATGGTCTTTGGCGGGACCATTGCCCTGATTGCCTGTCATCAGGGATTTAACTCGGGCAAGGGGGCAACCGGGGTGGGTGCAGCATCCACCGTTTCCTTTGTCTGTTCCTTCATCGCCATTTTGGTTTTCGACTTTTTCCTTTCGTTTTTTGCCAACCGCCTCCACGGAGTCCTCTGGCCCGGATAACCCGGGCCCCTTGCCATGAACACCCTTTATCCACCCCTGTCATCCCTGATCGGAGCATCCACCCAACCCGCGGAGGATGTCCGCTTTGAGGCCGTGGATATGCGACTGGGCGGACACCAGATACTCCGCAATATAAACCTTTCCCTCAGGCGTCGGGAAACCGTGGCCATCGTTGGGGAATCGGGTTGTGGCAAGACCACCCTGCTCAAATTGATGATTGGACTGCTGGAACCATCGCAAGGACGAGTCATTGTCCTTGGCAAGGATATTGCCAGGATGGACAACCGGGAGCAGTGCTCCCTGCGCCGCCATTTCGGTTTCCTGTTTCAGGCAGCCGCACTCTTTGACAGCATGAGCGTTGCCGACAACATTGCCTTTGGCCTCCGGGCTCAGGGGATTCTTCCCGACCGGGATATACGACCAATCATCCAACAAAAACTATCCGAAGTGGGGCTTTCCCAAAGCGTGGCGTTAATGTTCCCCGCAGAACTGTCCGGGGGGATGCGCAAACGCGTTGGCCTGGCCCGGGCCCTTGCACTCAACCCCGAATTCATGCTGTTTGATGAGCCTACCACCGGCCTTGATCCCATCATGAGCGATGTGATCAATGACCTTATTATCAAAGTCAAAAGCGAGCTGGGCATTACCGCCATCCTCGTTACCCACGAGATGCAAACCGTCCGGAAAGTCGCCGACAGGGTGATCATGTTGGCTGCAGTCCATCAACTCGGCACCGATCAATCCCAAATCCTGTTTGATGGTCCCGTGGCGCAATTCCTCAACAGCAACGATCCCCGAATCAGGAGGTTTATCGAGGGCAATGCCCGTGGATGGGAAGCGAATGGAACCGGGGTCCCGTTGGCTTCAGCCAGTAACCAGGGTCCCAGGCCAATTACTCCTGGCCCAGTCCATGGAAAAGAGGGGGATACCCCTCTTCGATGGATCGTCCCTCAAATCCTGGTTCCCACTTTGGAACCATCGCCAACCTCCGCAAAAGCCAAGGCTATCCCTTCCGTACCATCCCCCCATAAAACCACCCCGGTCCCTGAAAAACCAGGTATCACCAGCGAGGTCGAAATACCAGCCGTTACCGTGGCCCCAGCATCCGTGGATCAAATTCCCGGTCAATTAACCTTGGCAGTGGCATCGAGCCAGATTGTCCAGGACTTTGAGTTGGGCAAGGAGTTTTTGCCTGAGTCAAAGGCGATAGCAGAATCCGCACCGTTGGCTCATACCGTAGTACCCCCTAAAGGGGTCGAGGTTATTCCAGAACGGGTCAACGCCTGGCCTTTACCCGTGGATAATGGACCAGAAAACCAGTCGGTTGACCAAACACAGCCCTCCTCCCCATGGGAACATTCAAGCCTTGGTGAAGAGTATTTGCCAATAGGGGTGGTGCAATCGAAAGCTGTTCCCCTGACCCAAAACCTTCCGCATCCAAAACCCGTGGAAGCCCTCAGGGAACCAGGAGAAGGATTGGATCCATCCGGTTTCGAAGACGATTCCCTGGCGGGGCCACCGCATTTTTTAGACCAAGGGGATTCCATTGGGGAACCGGTTCCGCCCATCAGCAATCAGGTTCCTTCATTGACCGAACCGAGATCCGATTCCATGGTGCTTGAAGAACCCCAGGGAATTTTCCAACACAGGGAAGCCAACCCCGTCGATGTCCTGGAAACCTCGGGTGTGGACGAAGATGGGTCAATATCCGGCAAACCTAACACCTCTTTGGAGCAGTCGCCATGAGTATGAAATCGATGCGGTTGCAATTGGGTTTAGTGGTTATGGGTGGGGCAGTCCTGCTCGGCTGCATGATCATCCTCTTTGGCTCCATGCCCCGGTTTTGGGAAAAAACAGATACCTATTATGCACAATTCGAGGATGCTCCTGGCGTTGGTCAGGGAACTCCCGTCCGCAGATCAGGTGTCCGCGTGGGCCATGTCTCCGATATTGTCCTTGATGAGGAAACCGGAATGGTTTTGGTCCATTTTTCCCTGGCCCATCCTTTCAAACTTCGCAAATACGAAATACCAACACTTACGACTGGCTTATTGGCCAATGATGCCACGGTGGACCTTGTGCCCGATGCGGAAATCAAGGACAAATCGATCATTCCCGCAGAATCCGTTGTAATGGGAAAGCGTGCCGCTACGGTGAATTCGTTGCTGCAAAATGCTTCGGGGGTGGTGCCCAAAACCCAGGACGCCCTCGACGAAATGCGAAAGTCCCTGCAAAAATTGGAGGCTCTCTCCCCCCTTTTGCAGGAATCTCTCAAGGAGGTCAGAGACCTTGCCAAGGAGGTCCGCACGGCAGTTCCCGAATTGAAAGAAGGCGTGCTTGTTACTTTCAAACAATATGAGGTCCTTGGCAAGCAGGCCAACGAATACCTTCCCAAAATGCAGGCAAGCCTCGACAAAGGGATTGCCGATATCCGCGATACAGCCAAGGCGGCCACCGCAACTTTCAAAGACATCGAAAAAATCGGTTCAGACATTGGTGCTGCCGCCAGGCAGATCGGCGGTACGGCCGAAAGAGCGGATCGTTTCATCCAGCAAAACTCTGACAAATTGAGCAAAACCATCGACTCCACCAATGAAACCATCAATCGCATTGGCAGTCTTCTGAACGATGATAACCAGAAACAATTTGGGGCGATTTTGAAAAACACAAAGAAAGCAAGCGATCGCTTTGATGGCATGGCGCAAAACTTTCTGGATGTCTCAAAGGAGATCCAGGAGTCTGTGAAATGGTTCATCCAATTCACCCGCCAATTGGATGAATCCGCCGATCCCAATCGCCGAACACCACGATCAGGTTCAGGCAGGCCAATCGGGGCCCTACCGCATTTCCCCGGTGGAACCTACCCTTTGGGGGGTAGTGGCCAAGGGGTGGTCGCCTCCAACATCCGGCCCATCACCCAAACCGTCCCGGCAGGAGGTGGCATTCCTGCCCTGACGACTTCGCAGGGTTCAACCATTACCCAAACCTTGCCACCACCCCTATCGGGGCTTCCCAGACCCATCCCAGGGACCCTGCCAACTCCCCTGGGGGCGAATGCAAATGCCAGCCCGGTTGGCATATCCGGGGCAAGGTTGGGTATGCTCCTCCGGGACCTTGACGAGACCGTGGTTGGAGTAAACGATTTTGTCTCTGAAGTAAAAGGCCTTTTCAAAGGATTGATGGAGGGTGAGGGTGCCCTGAAAAAATTCCTGAACGATCCCACGGTCTATTACCGCATCGACCAAATTCTTGTGGGGGTAGTTCAACAAATCCCAACCATCTCACGGATATTGAACAATGCCGAGATTTTTATGGACAAGCTGGCAAGACATCCGGAGGCACTGGGACTAGGCGGTGTGGTTCGGCCGGGCAGTGGGATCAAGGATGCTCCGCCAAGTGGCGGTGGGTTACGCATTCCCCCCAGGTAATGGGGGAGGCTGTCCGGTATATCTTAACCCATGGTCTCCTTTCCGTGGGCCAAACCAAAAACGGTTTGTGGAATCGATTTTTTCGGTGAGTGCTACTTGCAGAAAAATTGAGGTAAAAGCCTTCGAATACATCAGATCATGCATCGAATCCTTCAGGAACAAACTCCCATCCTCGACTCATCCAGCTTCAGGGTTGAGAAAATCGGGATCTTGCCTACCATTCCTTTACCCGTTTAGCAATGAAACCCGTGAACGGATACTACATATGCCTAAGTGAAACAACTTACATCTGCCATGGCAAGCAAATTCCGATAAATCACGGCAAACAGGTACAATTTTTATAATCCTCCGGTCAATAAATGATAGGTAATATGATTATGAAATTTATTATGCGCTTTTTAAAAATAAATATTATTCCCATCGAACAAAAATATTTAGGAACAATATCATTTATAACTCTTTTTTTGTTTTTTACATTGCCATTATTATTTGACTTGTTAAACATCAGAGGCATTTTGTATTTGCTTATTATTTTGGCACTACTTGTTTTCTCAGCAGCATGTTCATTGCATGGAATTTTAAATGCAAAGAAAAAAAGCCTATTTCTTTCATGGATTTCATTTTTATTATTTCTATTTTTTATTGGTTGCAATTTAAGAATAGCCTACCATTGATCAGTTTTTTGAAGTTTAATATGGCTATAAATTATTTAGACTATCTAAATATAATACAACTATTTTTCTATTCTTTATCCTCGGCAAAGGCACCAACGGCAATAAAGGAATGTAACGGAACGGATACACGCATATGGTAAATGTCCAGAGTATTATTTAAATTGACTTTGGTGGCGAAAGTGGAGCGTGTCGATGAGGAATTGGGTTAAGACCTGTGTTTGAGTATTACCTCTGGGGGGGAAGGCATCCGGAGTGGGCCTAACCACTTTGAACTATTGGTTCAAAGCCTCCATGAGTGGGCTGAGGTAAAGGAACCATGTTGAATGGGAGAGGAAGGGAAGCCGCCACCAACCGGAAAGGACAAGAATTAGCAAGGCTGGCCGATTGATAATTGATCGAAGTCCTGAGTAACCCAAGGTACCTTACACCTTTTGACCCGGAGTTTCAGGTCGGAACCTGATTAGGGCTTACGCGTCATAAGTCCTTACCCAGTTAGGACAATTTCAAAACTCGGTTTTTGACATTAATTTGCAGCCCTTGAGGCTTTAGAGGCTTTGGGGGAATTAGGAAAGTGAATTTTTAA
This sequence comes from Planctomycetia bacterium, assembly GCA_005808665.1. GTDB lineage: Bacteria > Planctomycetota > Planctomycetia > Gemmatales > Gemmataceae > SYLG01. The sequence continues at coordinate 7,509 of SYLG01000119.1, forward strand.
AACCTAGCTATTTTTCAAGGACATAGAACATGGTTATAGTCCTCAAAAAACACCTTAAATTCACCAGATTAGCAATACTTGCAATTTGCAAATCTCCCCTTTCTCCTGTTTTTCCTATTATGGTGCAATCGCCCTGGGGAACTGATTCTTCGGAATACCAAATTGAACCTTTATGTTTGGACTGTAGGTTTGCATCTGAAATAGTGGGGACTCACACCGCAAAATCCATTAAAGACGACCTATGAAAGGGAACTCCAGTCCGTTATGATATTCCCCGAAAACACATTTCCCAAATTTCAAAAAGGGGCCAATACATTGGTACCAAAAAAATTTAATTGACTGGAACAGGTTTCAAAGTTAGGAACAAATGGGGGTACGGTTTTTTCTAGGTGAATCTCACACCTTGCCACCTTTCCATTTGACCCGGTTGAGGAGGCAGAAAAGAATATGCAACGAGTTTTCTGTTTGCTGGGCCCCCTCCTTGTTATCAGTTACCTGTATGCGCAGTGGTCGGATTGGTTTTCACGAATCGAACTGCAAACGGTTTGGAAGCGACCAATCATTAGCGATCCCATCGACCTGGTAAATAAAACCCCCATCGAATGGGTGGTGCCCAGAGAAGACTGGATTATGAAGGAAGGCGAAGCGGACTTGGCTTTGTCACTGAATTTGTACACAATTCCAGTAATTCCTTCCAAGCCCTATCAATTCGATTTGCGAATCAAGGTTCGGGCACAGGGCCGTGTTCCCGGAAGCGAATGGCAGGATCGCCTCATCCGAGACGGGTACTTCACAACGGACGAACCGTTCTCAAAAGAGGGAACATCATACTGGAGTTCCTACGGACAAGGCCGCCTGGAATATGGCCTGGGAAGAATACGCGTTGTTGCCGAGGAAGAACTAAGGGTAATCATCGATGTTTTGGTTCAGGATGATTATTTTAGATGGGCCATGCCCCGGCTTAAGCTGGTTGGCAAGTATGATATTGCAAAACCCGGTCCCACCATGATCTTTCGAGGGATATTGCGCGAGGGCGGCTATTTGATCTCCATTTGTCTGGTTATAATACTGGCTTGGTTTTCCTGGCCTTTAAAGCCGAACCTTTCCGACAAAAAAGGGGCCTTATTGGATTAGGATTTTCGCAGTTGACGCCCTTGGGATCCAATATGAAAGATTTGCTCCCATGGCTCTCACAGCTTCCCGGCTGATTCTTTACTTGGATGCAACCCGATTGTATCCCATATAAAGGCATTTTTTTCGAACACCAGAAACTCCCTAAAAGCCAAACCAATGGGGCCCAGTGGGTTTCCCCTTTCGGCATTGGCATTCTTTATAGTGGTGACCAAAAACAGGACAGGGAGCTAACCTTTCCTAACCAAGGTTACGCAGTTGGGACCAAGAAAACCCGGGTTTTCGCGAGAAAAAGTTAACTCCGACTTTATAAATCGGGACTACAATAGCCCTTTTAGGTGTCTGGTTCAAACATTGGCTTCCAGCCCCCCAAGGCGTTCAAATTTGCAATCCGAAGTAAATGGTTTGGAAAAAGCCATAGTACCGTTGAACAGTTGCAAAATCCTTTGAAAGGATCGCCCAATAACCCGCCGAAATCAAGTACCTTGGTCGGGACTACTAGCCGTTTGGAACTCGAAATACTCCCAAATCACGGGTTAAACCGCAACCCGGGTTCCAAAATAGGCAAAATCGTAAAAATCACTCCAAAAGCGTAACCTGGGTTAACTTTGGTTTTTACCACCGGGAATCAGGAAACCCCAGCCTACCAAACACAAAAGGAGAGCCAACCCGCCAAAGGCCACCAAGGCGGGCCAATCGGGTTGGGGCATCAAGAGAGTTGTTCCTGCCGGTATGGTGTCCACCTTAGGTAGTACGATTCCTTTGTCACTGTTCACCTTGTATAGGTTTCCAGCCAGGTATTCCCGCCCGGCAAGGGCACGGGCCAGTTGGCCCAAAGTGGTGGCTTCCTTGACCTCATTTTCCTTGCCGGCAAGGTCAAGAATCCTGGTTCCCACCGGAACCGATATCAGCCTGGCGGGGATCCCTTCCTCCTCATTGAGATCCACAATGCGTTTGATTTCCACCTTGAGTTGTTCAGGCGTTGCCTTGGGATCGAGTCGTTCTTTGGCGGCTTCTTCGGCCAATTTGGTTAATGTTGCGGAATGGGGAGCTGTCCAGGTTGGATATTGCCATTGGGCCAAATCCTTGGGCAGGGTGTTGCTAAACGCAAAGAACGCAAGGACCACCCCGGCGATGGATCCGCCGGCAATATATCCGGAAGCCAAAAGCACTCCTGGGCTGGTTTCTGTCTGCTTGAGGATTTCCAATTCCGCGGCGGCCTTTTCCTCCTCGGTTTGTGCACCTGCCAAAATGCCCCTGGCCCGACGGGTAACAAAATAATCGACAGCCGCCCGGACCAGGCCACCCGCAAAGATAGGGGCACTTACCCCGATGGGCACATAGATTCCCACAGCAAAGGCCAAGGCCGAAACTCCACACATATCGAGGACAAGGGCGATGATTGCCCCCATGGCAACCATGCTCCAGTTGAGGTCCCGCTTGAGTACACCGTTGATGATGATTCCCATTACCTGTGTTTTGGGAGCAGCAAATTCCCGGTTGACCCGACTGCCATCATCACGCAATTCCAGTTGACCCATGATGCCCGGATCCTTGAGGATTTCCACCGTTTTTGTATCCAACCCCACCAGGTAGGCCCCAGGCTTGTCTTTGGCAATCGCATCCAGCTGGGCCTTGCGTGTTGGCGTGGCCGTTCTGGTCAAAAGGTCATTTCGCGTGTCAAATATGCGATATTCCTTGTCTTTGTAGATCTCCTTGTCTACCAATAGGTCCATCTCCTGGGGACTTAAAGTAAGCACCGGAAGATGTTCCTTCTTTTCTGTGTAGACTGTCCCGGCATTGTTGAATTGAAGAAGCGTACCCCCGATAACCAAACCGGAAATCAAGGCGCCAATCAGGATCGCATACTGCATGGATCGCGGAGTGCCCCCCACCAGAAACCCTGTCTTCAGGGATTGCGCCGTGGTTCCTCCGTTGCTTGCCGCCACACAAACCACTGCCGCAATGGAAAGCGCCAACACCCGCTCTTTCGAGGATGTCCAGCCCAGGCCCAAAAAGATAAGGCAGGTGATCATCAGGGTTGCCACCGTCATGCCCGAAATGGGATTGCTGGAGCTGCCAATTTCCCCCGTGAGACGACTGGAAACGGTTACGAACAAAAAGCCAAAGACGATCACCATGGCCCCACCGGCCAATGCACTACCCCAGCCCACTTCTCCTGCCAAAAAAAGCGTCAATAGGCCCAACAGCAAAAGGGATCCACCCAAAACCGCAATCATGGGCAGGTCGTTTTCGGTTCGGACCGGTGTGGTGGTTTCCTCGTCGTTTTCCCCTTTGCGTCGACTGAGGCCTCCTCCCAGGGAACGAAGGATTAGCGGCAGCGTCCGGATCATGCTGATGATCCCCGCCGTGGCTACACACCCTGCACCAATATAAAGCAAATAGTTGTTGCGCAGTTCGGTAATGGACATGTCATGGATGGGCTTTCGCCCCGGGGGAACGATGGCACCCCCCGAATCGCCCGCAAAGGCGATCAAAGGCAGGATGACCAAGTAACCGAGGAATGCCCCGGCCATCATGATGGCACTTGTCCTAAGCCCGATGATGTAACCCACTCCCAAAAGTTCACTGGCCATATCCGATGAGAAAACCGCTGCCCGGTTGATGAAAACCAACGGAAACTTGAAGGTACCCATCAGGACCATCAGTCCCTCGGTAAAGAATTTGTGGATTAAAGCGATGCCAAATCCCATAAAAACAGTGAAGCCGGTCGAACCGCCTTTTTCACCGGAGATAAGAACCTGAGCACACGCCGTTCCCTCGGGATACAAAAGCGTTCCCGGTTTGCCCGGTGTTCCGTGCATGCGCACAATGAAGGCCCGTCTCAGGGGGATCATGGCAAGGATACCCAACAGGCCACCTAAAAGCGAAACCGTCATTACCCGGGCCAAGTCCATCTGGAAACCCAAAAGCAAAAGGGCAGGCATGGTAACGCCTACTCCAAAGGCAATGGATTCTCCCGCAGATCCGGCGGTTTGGACGATGTTGTTTTCAAGGATGGTCGACGACCCACCAATGAAACGGGAAAAGATCCTGAAAAAAGTGATGGCCAAAACCGCAACGGGAATCGAGGCGGAAACAGTCATCCCCACCTTTAGCACCAAATAGAGGGATGATGCAGAAAAAACCAACCCCAATACCGTACCCAATATGAGGGCTCGGGCGGTGAATTCCGCCCGTTGGTCGTCCGCTGGAACATAGGGTTTGAACTTGGCTTGGCCGGAAAATGAATCGGTGGACATCGTTTGGTCACTCCCTGAAATGGTCAATCAAATGCCTATTGGGCACCGCTCCCCTAAACTGATTACTAAGAATCTATGAACAATCGGGGTTTTGGGCGGAATGGATGCCCAATCTCCTCTTGGGAACCAAAACGCCAATGACTCAGCCGGTGGCCGATACCCTTCCCTCCCATTCCCAACCTTTCCGTGCCAATAGGGGGAGCGAAGTCATCGCCCTTTTGATCATGGGAATTGGGCTAATGGTCACGGGGTTTTTCTCAGGCTGGATGTATTTTCAAATTCGCCAGGGAATTGGGCCAGGGCGGGGCAAGGAGACTTTGGTTCCTGCTGCCATGATTCCCATTGCCCACGAGAACGATCCCCTGATCCTTGTCGGGCCAGACAGCCTTTCCTGGAAAATGAACAAAGGATCCGTGTTGTTTCAATTGAACCGAAGTGACCAACCCTTGCAAACTTTGCGATTTGAGCTTGGTCCCAAAGAGGAAGGGGCCAGCCTCATTTGGTTACGGCAAAAAATAAGCGGAAACGATGAACTTTGGACCATCGCTCTTGGTTTGCCCCAATCGGACCATCCCCCAAGGCGGGAATCTTTCAGGGTGTTGGTCGATCCAAACCAAATGGGACTTCTGGCCCGAAGTGGCCAAGTCCCCCTCCAAGCCAATACCCCGGTCGTTCTAAGCCAATGGGAAAACAAAAGGGATGTCAAAATCCTAACCGGTTACTTGCGATCGCTGCAAATAACCTGGCATCCTTAACCCAAGTTACGCAGATCGGGACATGAAAACCCAGGTTTTCCGGGAGAATATTCAAATCCGCCTGCAAAAGTCGGGAATCCAAATCCTCTCCAGGGACTAGCCCTAATTCCCCTCCTTGGAGGAGTGCCCGTCAGGGCGGGGTGGTTCGTAAAGTGGACCGCCTTCCAAATGTTGTGTTCTTTAAGGCACCACCCCGTCAGGCTTCGCCTGCCACCCCTCCATAGGGGAATTCAATAACCCAGGTTACGCAAATTGACCCATAAAACCCAGGGTTTTGCCGGTAAAAATCAAATCAGCCTGCAAAGATCAGGAGTACAAATGTCCTCCAGGGTACCTGCGAATATTTCCAACCTCCTTTGTTACATTCGCAGAAGTACCAGTCATTATCAAGTAACTTGGTCGGGACTACGGGCCGTTTTGAACTCGACATATTCCAAAATTCAGGGAAAAACCACAATCAGGGACCCAAAATTGGACAAAAAAGCGTAAAAGCCAGTCCAACTGCATAACTTGGGTTAGCTTCCGCATCCTGAAGACAAACAAGGGTCGGAAGGAATTGCAACCCAACCGACCCTTGGGCCAATTTATTTCAGGTCTTTTTCAATAAAGCCAAGCACTTCTTCGGCATGGGTTGCCGGGCTGACCTTCGTGTAAACCTTGGCGATTTTTCCCTGTTTGTCGATGACATAGGTGTGTCGTTTGGCATATCCCACAGGGCCAATCGCTCCCAATTGGGTTGCCACCTTTTTATCAGGGTCGGCAAGAAGCGGGATCTCGAGGTTTTCTTTTACGATGAATTTGTTTTGGGTCTCTGCGTTGTCGGTGCTAATGCCGAACACGACCGTGTTCAACTTGGCGAATTTTTCATTCACCTTGCTTAGCGAGTTGCATTCAACCGTTCAGCCAGGGGTCATGGCTTTGGGATAAAAAGCGAGGACAACATTTTTTTTGTCCCTGTAATCGGCGAGGCGAATGGTCTCTTTTTTGCCCCCCTTGGAGACAGCTACCAATTCAAAATCCGGGGCGGGTGAACCCGGGGCAGGCAAATCCGCAGACATCGTGAACCCTCCCAAGAGTGCCAGGCCAAATCCGGCCAGCAACCGATCCATTCGAAAAAAGCGAAGCATTGAAAACTCCTTTTGGTGGAAGAAGGGCTGTTCCTTCTTTTGCTATTGTCCCGAATTATTCCTCATTTACAAAGTGCGGGACCCGTTGGTCCCCAGTGCCAAGCGGGCAGGCCGATCCCGGTCACAAGGACCTTGCCTGTATACTTTCCCGATTCGGGATGGGAAAATCCTGGCCTCCTGGCCACCATGCTGACTGTATGGGACGCTCGAATCGTCGGGCCTTGGGGCAATCCCGTGTCTCCATCCAGGCCGCTGGGCAAGTCCACCGCCAGAACCGGTCGCCCGGATTGATTGATCTTGGTAACCAGTAAAGCCAGGTCACCCTCCATTTTCCGGGTCAGACCTGTACCAAACAGGGCATCCACAATCCATGAGCTCTCGGCAATCTCCCGGTCAAGCCGTGTACCGTCCAGGTGTAGGACGGCAATCGCACAATGGCGGACTATTTCCAGGTGAAAACCCGCATCGCCCCCACAAGGCTTGTCTCCTTTCCCCAAAAGGACCCGGACCGGCCACCCATGGCCAGAAAGGTGTCGGGCAAGGACAAACCCATCTCCCCCGTTATTTCCCGGGCCGCAAACTACCAAAACAGGTTTGACCGGGGGCTTGGGCTCCAAACCCAACAGGACTTCAGCCACTCCCCGGCCGGCATTTTCCATCAACAAGATCCCGGGGATTCCCAAGGTCTTTGTTGCCCAACCATCCACCGCCCGCACCTGGCTACAACCAAGAACCATGGGCACCACTTCACCCATTCCGAGACTTCTTTGGTTCGGAATCCCTCCCTTCGGCAGGTGGCTCCTTTTTTGCAGGCTTGGGGGGGACCGGCTTTACAACCGGCCTAACCACCATCGGGGGTTTGGGTGCCACCGGTGTTGCCTCAGGGACAACCGGCTTTGCCACCGGTTTCGGGGCCACCGGTTTGGGAATAGGCGATACGGGTTTTGTCTCAGGTTTCACCAAAGGTGCCACCGGTTTGGTTTCCGGGCCCTTGGGTTTGTCCTGGGGGAAATTGGGACGCATTGGTTTATCAAGGATGATGGGAGTATTGGATGGTTTCAAGGGGGTTGGTTTTGGTCCCTCCGGTCTGGGGGGTGCCTTGTAAGTACTCACCAAACTGGGAGGTTTTTGGGGCATTTGGGCCACCCATTTGTCTACTTTCCCCACAGCCACTGGGTTAATCACGGGTGCTCCCGGTTTGGGAGGGACCCGAACGACCGGCGCCACAGCAACAAAAGTGGGAGCAATGACAGGTTTCCCTACCATCCGATCCCGGCCATATTGGCGAACCGATTGTGCCCAGGGGTCATGGCGCTCCATCCGGTAGTAGGCGAAAATGGGGTCAGGCCCATAGGAACGGCCGGATGAAATCCAGAATTGAAAGCCTTGATTCGCATAGGCTGGGCGGAAGTAGTCTCCATAAAAATAGTTCCCATAACCTGTCCGGACAAACAACCCTCCCGGAAGCTGGTTGCTTTGGATCACCCACCTGGGGCGATGACAAAACCCGGGGACCAAATAGGTTGGTCGGGAATAATACACTGTACCAAACAGAAAGCCACGATATTCCAAGGCGTAGTCCCAATACCCGGGAACGAGGACAAATCCCCTTGGTGTGCAGGTCCAGCAGGTGGGACTCCAAACCCAGCCGGGTCGATGCATCATCCAAAAACCGGGACGCCATCCATACCCACCTCCACGCCAAACCCAATACCCTTGGGACCAAATCATATTGGGTTGTGGGGCAGGGATAGAGGGACCAAATTCAGGGATCGGGGGTGGGGCCTCGTCGATCGGTTCCTCGGGTTCGACAGGTTCGACGGCCACCTGTTTCCAAAAGCCGGGATACCATTGCCATCCCTGGTTCCCCTTTTTGAAACTACCCGGGACCCAATCCATGCCCGGGGGAATCTGCCTCCAAAACCCGCTGACCCACACAAAATCGTTGCGCTCTTCATCCATTCTCCAATAGCCGCCAATCCAGCGGACATTTTCTCCCTCAGGTTTCTCATCAGGCGGGACTTCCCGGATGGCTTCGGGTGGTTTGTTGTCAAGAATTGGCCCCGGCGTAGGCCGAGCCAAAACGGGCTGGGCAAAGGCTTCGTGGATGGCTCCACGCTCCAAAACTTCGCCTCCCTCTTGGGAAATTGCCATCCCGAACAAAAGTAGCACCGAATACAACATGGCAAGGCCTCCTTTCAAACTGCTTTCAGTATATCCCCGATAGGTTCCCTCAAGGGGGGAATTGTTTGGAAAAAAGTGGGTTGGCCAGGAAAGCAGGGATGGCCAATTGCAATGGGTATTTCCTTTACCTTTGGAGGCCGGAACTCTTGGGAAAGGCCCGGACACTTTGGAAAAAGCGATTTGGGGACCCATTTTTGCAGCTGGAAAAAGGGAAAACGAGGGAATCTGCGGTGGTTTTCCTTGATTCCATACCCATTTTCCTTGATTTGGACGCCTATTTACCGTTTTTTCACCAAAAATTCTTTTCACCTTAACGAACGATGAGTTTTGTGTTAGAATGAAGGGCGTGCCTCTCTAGTTTTTTCGTAATACCACCCCTTTACCGGGGTTTTCAGGAGGTGTTTCGTGTTCAATAATCGCAATCGCAAGGGGTTTACCCTTATCGAACTTTTGGTGGTCATTGCCATCATCGCTGTCCTTATCGGTTTGTTGCTTCCCGCCGTTCAAAAGGTTCGTGAAGCGGCCAACAGGATGACCTGTTCCAACAATCTCAAACAACTCGGCTTGGCCGCCCACAACTACGAAAGTAGCACGGGTTTCCTTCCCCCAGGTCAATTGGGCGCCTCCCCTGCCTTGGGATCGACCGGGTTTTTTGATGCCCAACATTTTGGGCTGATTGTTTTCCTTCTTCCCTACATCGAAGAAGAAAACCTTTACAAGGGCCTTTCCCTTCCCAAGGGTGTGGATGTCCGTGGTGCAGGGTGGTGGACCGTCAACCCGGACTGGTCGCTTGCCTACACCAAGATCAAAAAATTGATTTGCCCCACCGATGAAGTCACCCAAGCTTCCCAGACCGTAAACGGTCCCTCTTTGGGTGCCATGCCCGACCCCATGGTTCCTGGCACCAATGCCGTTACCTTGGGTTATTTCGGAGCCCGCCCCGACCTTGACCTTGGCAAAACCAGTTATGTTGGGGTTGCGGGAGCCTTGGGCGACAAAGTACATACCGCTTCCCCTTCTGATGGACCCGGGGTAAGCCTGCAAAAGTATGTTGGTATTTACACCAACCGCTCCAAAAACAAGACCTCCACCATCGTGGATGGGTCCTCCAACACCATGGCTTTTGGTGAACTGTTGGGTGGAACGGCCGTTTTGGGAAACCAAAGGGAATTCATGCCCACCTGGATTGGGGTTGGTTCCTTGGGTACCAAATTCGGGTTGGCCCCGAACGGTGGTGCGGGTGCAAAAAATGGGGGTTGGAACTATTTCTCCAGTCGCCATACCGGCTTGGTCCAATTTGGCTTTGGCGATGGATCGGTTCGGACCCTTCGTCAGGGTAACTCGGGCGTGCGAAATCCTACCACTGCCGGAAGCGATTGGTTTGTCCTTCAGGCCATGTCTGGTATGATGGACGGAGATGCCTATCCTTCAGGCACTTTGGGCAACTAGGCATTTTTGGGTGATTGGATCCGAAAAAGGAGTAGTTTCAATGGTTTTGATTCGTCGAATTGCTTTCTTGGGTGTGCTTTGTGCAATGGGTTGTGGTGGAGACACCAAGTCCAAACCCGTCACCGACCTGAAGAAACCCCTTCCCCCCGCACCCATGGGTGCCGGATCCGGGAAAACGGCTGGAAGCTCTCCCTCTGCCGTGGAAAAATAGGTTTCAATGGAAACCGAACACAAAAAGGAGATCCCGGCGTTCGTCGGGATCTCCTTTTTCGTTTTCCTAAACCCATTTCCTCGGGAAAGCCCTTACCATTGCCCTTCCTCATCCGCAAAGGGATGGTATTGTTTTTTCACTTTTTCGCCGAGTTTTGCCCCCAGGATAGCGGTGGCAATGATCATGTCCTCTTTGGTGGTAATCTTGAGGTTGGTTGGCGATCCCTCCACCATTACGACCGGATAGCCTGCGGCTTCCAATAGTTGGGAATCATCGGTGATTGCCCCGGTCAGTTTGACCCGATTGGCGTAGGCATTCATCATCCAATCCCGCCTTGCCACCTGAGGGGTTTGCGCCTGCCAAAGGCCCCGGCGGGGAACCGTTTCACTTACTTTGCTATCCGGGTCCAACCTTTTGAGGGTATCCTGAACCGGAACCCCCAATAGGGCCGCCCCACATTTTTCAGCAGTGGCAAAGACCCGGTCGATGTCGCCCGATTTGACACAAGGCCTGACCGCATCATGGACCGCCACGAAAGCGACATCATCGTCCACAAGCTTCAACGCATTGGCAACCGACTCGAATCGTTCCGAACCGCCATCCACCAGTTTTATCCCTAAAAACGAGAGGTTGGCTTGGTGGCGATCTTCCACCATTTCCCGATCCTCGGGGGAAATCACCAGAAACACCTGGGAGACATCCTCCCTGTTGGCAAAACGCTCGGCGGTTCGCTGCCAAACCGGCCTCCCATCGAGGGCAATAAATGGTTTTTTTACCCCTTGGCCAAACCGGCTCGATTGACCTGCGGCAGGAAGAATGACGGCAAACTTGGACATGGTTTTTGACCTCTAACATCCATTGGTTTTATCTTAATGAATTGAGCCTGATTGAGGTTTTTCTGGACCGGGCCTCCGACATTGCCCTCCAGCATGATAACTGCCTGATTGGTTTGTTTTTTGCTTATTTCTGGAACTGATTTCCTTTTTGGGACCTGAATCGACCCGTTACCCGGCCAGATGGTAAGCTAAGAACCCATGCCCTCGCCTGGTGCGCCAAGGGCGGCTTGGAATAGTCCCTCAGAAAGTGTGGCAAGTCCAAAAAATGATGGGCCGTTTCAGCCAGTCGTTTCAACATTTGAAATGTTAATAAGCAAAGCAGGGGAGCGGGTGGATTTGGGTGGATAGATTCCTAGCCCTGACCCTTCAACGGAACATAGGTGCCACAATTTACATGTGCATTGGAGACTATGGCTTCTCTCACTTGTCCAATTGGGAAAATCAGCAAGATTTTTTCGCATTGTGTTTCCAATACGAGTTTGACAGTGGGTATCGTTTGACCTCCCCTAATTTGTTAGCGAAAAGGGATGAATTTCTGTGAAGTTCCGGTAATTTCTGGCAGAAATGAAAAGTCCCGCATGGATGTTCCAAAAATGCGATTTGAAAGTGATTTTACCTGGGGGGGAGTGTGGAAAAAGGAAACCTAATCGTTAATGATTTCACTTCCCCATGGAGTCACAAGGGCCCAGAAAGAGCCGGGAGTCATGTTCGGACCAAGAACCCGAACAGAACCATCCATCATGCCTACCTTTAATCCGGTACTTTGCAGAGCCTGAAGTTTTTTGCCATCACTGCTGATTTGGGTGGCATTGATCTGGAAGGGTTGGCCCCTATCATCAAACGCTTTGGTACCGGGGATTTCTGTTCCCCAATCTTCCCAACCTGGGTCGGCAAAACTGCCACTCCTTAGGGTTGGCAAGGGAGGTTTCAAATGGTCAGGAACAAAAATTGTGTTGATTCCACGCTCATTACTCCGATCATTGGTCAGGCAAAAATGCTCTGCAAATCCAATGGTTTGACTGGTTCCATCCGGAAAGCTATCGGGAATTTTGGCGCGGTTGGAAAAGGCCTGGGCTGAATAGGAAAAGGAGACCTTCCCGTGAAGCGTCCCAATCAATTCAAATGGCCTTTTTAAACTCAAATCATTGTTGGATAGGAACGCTGGTACAAGGTCCCACTTAACCGCGAAATTCTCAACCTTGAAATAGGGATGTGTTCCGGAAGACAGATAAGGCAACAGGGCATAATGCGGATTATCCTTTTCATCTCCCTGAAAGGTAACTCCATTCGCTGCTGCAATCTTTCCATTACGCTGGGTGGCGTATTGCAGGGTTGCAAGCATGATCTGTTTCAATTTGTTTTTGTCCTCCAGTCCGCTTGTCACGAAACGAATTTTTTGAATCGCCCCCATCAATAGGCCAAGCAAAACCCCAACAATTGCGATTATGATGAGTACCTCAATGAGAGTAAAACCGTTCCTGAGAGCTTTCATGGCATACCCTTATCCAAAACAAATCGGTTTAAGGCAAGGTTTTGTAAGCACGATCGGCAAAAGTCAACATAAACGGTTGATTCAATGTATGCAAGGTATACAATTCCGCATTGACAACGACTGTGGGCAGGTTGGCCGGTTTCTGAAAACTTGGAAATGCCCTATTGTAATACCCTTGGGCACCAAAAGATACCGTTGCCAAACCGGAAGGTAATACAGGATCCTTTACAAAATTCCCATTGATTCCGAAATTGCCATTTGAAATGCGAACCTCCTTTGCGAAAGGGGGGATGGGTATGTGAAAGGTGCCTTGGGGCTGCACCTAAATGTAAGGCATTCCAATAAACAGAGTTGAATTATTGGAAATGGTTCCATTGGGCGCTTGACCTGTCACAAAGCTTGCAATGAAAAGAGCTGCAACTGTTGAACACATAGGTCGGTTTCCTTAAAAAGATAGTACCGTCGGTTAAAACACTCCTGTTTAAATATCCCATAACACTGGCTCTATTGTGGAGCGCAACTTTTATGAAATCAATGTCCCTAATCAAAAAAAATAATGAAAAAAGGATGAGAATGCTCTGATCCTATTGTACCTTAACTCCCCCCTAAGGGTCGGAATTGGGATTGATTTGGGTCGAGGTTCGGATTGGCAGGCCTTGATTCCCCAAGTGGGGATCGGCGTAGGCATCGGCAGAAAAGAGTGGTATAATTCCTTCACAAAGATATCTTTGCCTGCCTCAGATCCAAACGACCCAATGTTCGGGTGATTTCCTTCATGATGCATCGCCACAATCTCCTGGCTACCCTCTGTCTCCTTGGAATCAGTCCCTGGGTTGTTGCCGATGATTTTTTTAACAGCAAAATCGAACCCCTTTTGAAATCCCGCTGCTTTGAATGCCATTCGCACGGGAAAAAGATCAAAGGCGGCTTGGCCCTTGATTCCCAATCGGGGTGGGTCAAGGGAGGAGAAAGCGGTCCTGCCCTGATACCCAACAAGCCCCAATCGAGCCTCCTGATCAAGGCCATTAGCCACGCGGATAATGACCTGAAAATGCCCCCCGGGAAAATGCTTTCCCCCGCGGAAATTGGCCTGTTGACGGAATGGGTCCAAAAGGGGGCCCCCGATCCCAGGCTGCCGATTACCAAACCAATGGGAGCCGACCTGGTTTCAAAAGAAGCATGGAAGGTTGAGTTCAGGAAACGGCTGGATTGGTGGAGCCTGTTACCCATGGGCCGTGATGGCCCCCCTGTCGTCAGGGAGGGACCTTGGTCCAAAGAGCCCATCGACCGGTTTATTTTGAGTGCCTTGGAAAAGGCCGAACTTCAGCCCGCTCCGCCCGCTGATCCGGAAGTAATGCTCAGGCGGCTAGCGTTTGTGTTAACCGGCCTTCCTCCCGCTCCCGAAACGATGATGGAATGGGCGGGAAAGGGAATGGCCTATGAACAGTTGGTGGATCGCTATTTGGCAAGTCCGCATTTTGGAGAACGGTTTGCCCGCCATTGGATGGATGTCGTTCGATACACGGATACCTATGGCTACGAGTGGGATAATCCGGCAAAGGGATCCCATGAATACCGGGACTATCTGATCCGGGCGTTTAATGAGGATCTGGGGTACGATCAATTGGTCAGGGAGCAGATTGCTGGTGACCTTTTACCGAACCAAAGAATCCATCCCGTGGCACGGACCCATGAAAACCTCATTGGCCCGATGTTCTATCACCTGGGGGAACATCGCCATGGCAGCAGCATGGCGTTCAATGGCGTGCATCAGGAGATGGTGAACAACAAGATCGACGCCTTTTCCAAAGCGTTTTTAGCCACCACGGTGGCATGTGCCCGCTGTCATGATCACAAACTCGAGGCCGTTTCCCAACTCGATTATTATGCCCTGGCGGCGGTTTTCACGACCCCCCGCTGGACCTCAAGGGTCGTGGATGCCCCCGGTGTCCATGATCTTGCCATTGCCAAACTCAAGGAATTAAGGCAAGGCATTCGTGTTGAAATGGCAAAACTGTGGAAAGGGACCCCGATTTCCCCAAAGGGGTTGCAAACGGCCGCCGGGGATTTGGATAAAACCAAGGCGGTCATAGAGGATATTACCTATCCGATGATGCGCCTTTTCCCGAAGGATAAACCAAAGGGGCCAGACTCTGTTGCCTTGGCATGGACCCAAGCCAAGGCCGAGTGGCAGGCAACCCGGACTCAACGCCTCAAAACCAATGCCGCCTTCCAGAAGCTTTCCGATTTCAGGAAAGAGGGCTTGCCCAAGGGTTGGGTCATGGAAGGGGATGGCATGAAACATGGCCTGGTTGCCGAGGCAACCCCTTTGATTGCCTTGGAGGGACCCCAGGTTTTTTCACGCCTGTTAGCGGAAGGCTATCACACCCATGCCCTCTCTTCCAAGTTGCCCGGGGCGTTCCGGATGCCTCCCCAACACCTGGTTCCCGGGGATTTTACCAGTGTAAAAATGGCAGGGGGCCAGTTTGGTGGCTACATGGTTGTGGATGACCACGCTTTTCAGAATGAACCCCTTTCCTTCCTGAACCATCCGGATCCCCAATGGAAAACCATCGCCGATGCCAAGCGGATCAACGGCGTCCAACAGATTACGATGGAGGGAGCCACCTCTTCCCTTAATCCCAATTTTCCTCCGAGAACCGGGTTGGCCGGGGGGTTGGACAATGCCGACTTTGGCTATGACAAAAGGAGCTGGATCAGTCTTACTGGTATTGTGACCCATGGAACAGGTGGGGCCCCGGTTGATGAACTGGACGCATTTGCCCCGTTGTATGAGGGACAGGCACCAAAAACCCCTGAAGAGACCTGGCAACGGCTCAGCGATTGGCTTGCCGGTTCGGTAACCCGGTGGGGTGAGGAGCGTACCAGGGCGGGCGATTTGGCCATGCTGGATTGGTTGCTTGCCAAAAAGTTGCTACCCAACCAGGCCCTGGCGGGGTCCCCATTAGAGAAGCGCTTAAGTGAGTATCGACGCATTGAGGCGGCTATCCCCTTTCCCCGGACGGCCAACAGCATGGATGAACGGGAAACGGCGAAAATGGGCTATCCGCTTAATGTTCGGGGAAATGTCGATGTATTGGGGGAGTTGGTAAAACCGGATTTTTTGAGCATGTTCGCTGGGAAAAACAGTGTCTCCATTAGCCAGGGTAGCGGTCGGTTGGAACTGGCCGAATCGCTTTTGGATCCCGAACATCCGCTTACCGCACGGGTTTATGTGAATCGTGTTTGGCAGTGGCTTTTTGGGGCGGGGCTGGTGGCGACACCGGATGATTTTGGCCGCCTGGGGGGAAAGCCTTCCCATCCTCTTCTGCTTGATTATTTGGCAAGGGATTTTATCCGGGAGGGGTGGTCGACCAAAAAACTGGTGCGCAAAATCCTCCTGAGTCAGGCCTTTCGCCAAGGCGGACTCGTAACCATGACGGGTCGGGACAGGGACCCGGACAATCGTCTTTTGCACCATTACCCCACCCGACGGCTTGAGGCAGAAGCCATTCGCGATACTTTGCTTTTCGTGGCGGGGAGACTGGATGCCAAACTTTATGGCCGACCGATATTGCCTCCCCGATCGGTCGTGGATGGGGCCAAGCGGCTGTTCAACGGTCCGCTTGATGGGGAAGGGCGTCGGTCCATTTATCAACAAATGTCCATCATGGACCCGCCCAAATTCCTGGTTGGTTTCAATTTGCCCGATCTCAAATTGCCGACGGGCCGCCGTGATGTAACCAATGTTCCTACCCAGGCGTTGATCCTGCTGAATGACCCTTTTGTGGCAGAAATGGCAAAACAGTGGGTTACCGGATTGCTCAAGGATCCTTCCCCGAATCCCGGGGAGCGGGTTCGGAAAATGTTTATCAGGGCCCTGGGCCGGGAACCCCTTGCAGTGGAAAAAAATCGGTGGACCGAAGCGGTCAAAGACTTTTCCACCAAACCAGGATCGGATTTGATGCTCGATGAGAAAGCGTGGCAGAGCCTTGCTTTTGCTTTCTTCAACACAAAAGAGTTTATTTATTACCGATGAAACAGTACAAACCGGAAACAGCCTCACCCAAACCCTGTTCCTGCCCCGGCCGGATCTCCGGAACCCTTAGCCGTAGGGGGTTTTTGCAAAACAGCCAAGCCGGTTTTGGCTGGCTGGCTTGGCAGGCCCTGGCTCAGGCCTCTCCCACCCCTTTGCATCGTCCGAAGGCAAAAAATGTAATCTTTTGTTTCATGGATGGTGGGCCCAGCCATGTGGACACCTTTGATCCCAAACCCATGCTTGAAAAGCATCAGGGAAAGGCCATTGGCGAAGCCGCCGTCAGTAAACGCTCCCAATCGGATGCCAATCGTGTTTGGTTGGGTAGCCCGTGGAAATTTCGTCAACGAGGCCAGAGCGGACTTTGGGTGAGTGATCTTTTCCCGCACTTGGCCCGGGTGGCGGACCGGTTATGCGTGGTCAGGTCCATGGTTGGCGAATTACCCTTGCATGGCCAACAAAACCTGTTGCTGCATACCGGTCGTATCATTGGCCAGGCACCCAGCTTTGGTGCCTGGGTATCGTATGGCCTTGGCACCGAAAACCGGAACCTTCCCGGGTATGTTGTGCTCAACAACGATTGGGTGCCCAATGGAGGGCTCGAAAACTTTGGAAGTTCGTTCCTTCCCGCCAGTCACCAGGCCACGATGATGCGCGCAAGGGGCGTTCCGGTGGATAACATCCAGCCACTCAATGTCGCGAGAATTCAAAAACGCCAACTGGCCCTGCTTGCGGAACAGGATGCCGCTTTTGCCCGGCAAAGTTCGGAGGCCAAGTCGATTGAAGGGGCCATAGCCAACTATGAAACGGCGTTCCTAATGCAAACGGCGGTGCCCGAGACGGCGGATATTGCCAATGAACCAGAGTCGATCCGCAAACTTTATGGAGTGGATTCCGCCGATGAGCATCAGCGCCTTTATGCCACGCAGGCGTTGAGGGCCCGCCGCCTGGTCGAGGCGGGAGTACGATTTGTCGAAATCACCTGTCCCAGCTTTGATGGCAACAATTCACCATGGGATCAACATGGAATGTTAAAACAAAATCACGAGAAAAATGCCCGAATCACCGAGCAATCGGTGGCGGCGTTGATCATTGACCTGGAGCAACGGGGCCTGCTTGATGAAACGATAGTCCTTTGGGCGGGCGAAATGGGCCGCACCCCCCACACGCCTGCCATTAACGCAAGTGTGGGTCGGGACCACCATGTCAACGGCTACTCCCTTTTTATGGCAGGAGGGGGGTTCAAAGGTGGGATGGCGTTTGGCGAAACCGACGAGTTTGGCAATGGCGTCGTCCGGGAGCCTTTGGATATTCATGACATTCACGCCACGCTTTTGCACCAACTTGGGTTAAATCACGAACAGCTTACCTTTCGGCATGGTGGGCGGGATCAACGCCTCACCGAGGTATACGGGCGGGTGATAAGGCCTCTTTTGGCCTGACGGTTATTGTGGTTTGGATCTTGTTTTCTGTGGTCGGGAAAAGGGTTTGAAAAGAACCCATGGGCCCGTTTTCAAACCCCCCGGTTATGGGGGGAGGATGCTTGTTATTAGTCCCGGATTACCGAACCCAAAGAGTGACCTGGCTGGGGTGGCCTTCTGATCGATGAATGGTTTGGGTTTGCTTGCTGAAGTCGGCTTCGGTGGCCGAATAAATATCGCAAAATTTTTGGGGGTTTCGATCCACCAGCGGAAACCAACTCGATTGCACCTGCACCATGATGCGGTGTCCCGGACGAAAGCTATGGCAAATGTCCGGCATGGTGAAGGAAACTTTGGTCAACTTGCCTGGTTCAAGCGGCTCTGGTTTGGAAAAACTGTTTCGAAACTTGGCCCGAAAAGGCTCCCCGCGAATAAGCATCTGGTAATTGCCCATGCGAACCCCGGTGGGATTGGGGTCCAAATCAGGGTAATCGGCCGGAAATACATCTATCACCTTTACGACAAAATCCGCATCCGTACCTGTGCTTTGCACCCAGAGGTCCACCTTGATCGGGCCAGCGACCAAGGTGTCTTCCGTCAATACCGGGGTTTGGTAAACCAAAACATCGGGGCGGCGGGAGGCATGGCGTTGGTCGGCAACCATATAGTGGTAGTCCATTGCCGTTGTCGTTTTTTCCAAATGGGGCACCGGTTTGGCAGGATCCGCAAGGTAGGAATCCGACCCATCTCCCGTTGGTGCCTTGGCCACCAGTCCACCCTTTTCCCGGAAATAGTAGTTGCGGGGCGTAGCTGTTTTGGGGGGCCAAGTATCAAATTTGTGCCAAAGGTTGGTTCCCGATTCAAAAACGAACGCCTTGGGCAAATCCGGTTTTACCGTGCCTTTCAGGTTCTTTTCAAAAAAGGGGAATTCGATTTTATCACGATAGAACTCGGCCGATTTCGAACCAAATCGGGCGTTTCCCAAAGCATCGCCAGGCCCATTGGACCACCCGCCATGATCCCACGGGCCCATAACCAGGATGTTTTCAGAGCTGTACCCCTGTTTTTCAACGGATTTAAAACACTCCAAAGCTCCGAAAAGGTTTTCCGCATCAAACCAGCCTCCCACCGTCATCACGGCCGGTTTGATCCCGGCAAGGTGGGGACGAAGGTTCATTGCCTGCCACATTTCGTCATAGGTTCCCCGTTTCATCATTTCATTCCAGAAGCCTATGGTGCCCTCAAGGTACAGTTTGTCGGCATTTGCCAGGGGACCCAAATCAAGGAAGAACTGATAGCCATCGGGTGTGTTATGATCGAACGAAACGCGGCCGAACTTGGAGTTTGGTTTCTTTCGTTCTTTGCCAAAGCCGGACATGAAATTGAAGGCATGGGGCAAAAAGAGGCAGCCATTGTGGTGAAAATCGTCACCAATGAACCAATCGAGGACGGGTGCCTGGGGGCTACATGCTTTGAGTGCCGGGTGGGCATCAATCATCCCCGCCGCTGTGTAAAACCCGGGATAGGAGATACCCGATTGCCCTACTTTGCCGTTGTGGTTTGGGACTTTCTTCAACAACCAGTCGATGGTGTCAAATGTGTCCGTGCTTTCATCACAATCGACCGGTCCCTTGATGGCCTTGTGCGGGGTAACATTGGTAAAGGTTCCCTCAGACATCCACCGGCCCCTGACATCCTGGTAGACGAAGATGTACCCGGATTTTTGAAACAACTCCGAGGGGCCAAGCCTTGGCCGATAATTGTCGATCCCATAGGGGGCCACACTATAAGGCGTCCGGTTAAGGAGGAAGGGGAATTTTTTGGTATCGTCCTTGGGGGAATAGACGGTGGTGAAAAGTTTTTTCCCATCGCGCATGGGAATCTGGAATTCGTACTTGGTATAGTTGGCCCTTACATGATCCCTGAGGGCCTTTGCCTCATCAATCATTGCCTGATTAGGCCCGGTTTGGGCCGCGGACTGGCCAATCAGGGCAAAAACAAACCCAAGCACCAAACAATAACGAAGCATTCTATCCCCCATTGCGATGTGAATACCCAAAATCGGTCGCAGGGGGCGAACCGATCATGGGATCATTGTAGGTGGATGTTGGAAGAAAGCCGGAGGCGGTGGGAGGAAACCCGATGGTTATGCCATTACCTGGTGAATCGGTTCGACAGGTTCGACACCGACCAGTTTTTGGTCAAGGCCACCATAAAAATAACTGAGCCGATTGGGGTCAAGGCCCATGCGATTGAGAATGGTTGCATGAAGGTTTTTGACATGAAAACGGTCTTTGACTGCAGCGCCTCCCAGTTCGTCGGTTTCGCCTACCGAAATTCCTCCCTTGATGCCGCCGCCTGCCATCCACATGGTAAAGCCATAGGCGTTGTGGTCGCGGCCTGTGCCTTGGGCATATTCGGCAGTGGGTTGGCGGCCAAACTCACCCCCCCAAACCACAATCGTCGAGTCAAGCATTCCTCGTTGCTTGAGGTCGCGAAGGAGGGCAGCAATGGGCTGGTCGGTGTTTCCGGCATGTTTGGTATGGTTGGAAACGATATCGGAATGGGCATCCCAGTTGTCATCGTTATGGGCTCCGCCTGAGTAAAGTTGGATGAAACGGACACCTCGTTCCACCAGTCGCCTGGCCAGGAGGCACTTGCGGCCGAAATCGGCGGTGCGTTTTTCATTCACCCCGTATTCGTCCAGGGTTTTCTTCGATTCTTTGGAAAAATCGACAACTTCCGGGGCGTGCGTCTGCATCTGGAAGGCCAATTCATAGCTGGCAATCCTTGCGGCAAGTTCCGAGTTGTCCGCCCGGGTGGCCATGTGGGCCTGATTGCGTTGGTTGAGCGAATCCAGGAGTCGCCTTTGGGCGGATTCGGTCAAATCCTTGGGAGGTTGAAGATGTAAAATTGGGTGTTTGTCTGCCTTGATTACGGTTCCCTGATAGGCGGCGGGCATATAACCCGAGGCCCAATTCTTGGGACCGGAAATGGGGCCACCGGTGGGATCGAGCATGACTACAAACCCGGGAAGGTTCTGGTTTTCGCTGCCCAAGCCATAGGTCACCCAGGAACCCAAAGCCGGGTGGCCACTTAGGACCCGGCCCGAGTTCATCATGAGCATCGCCGAACCGTGGATTGGAGATTCCGCATACATCGAGTGGATAAAGGCAATATCATCGGCGCAGGTCCCCAGATTGGGAAAAAGGTCGGAGATCATTTTGCCGCACTGTCCCTTGGGTTTGAAGGCCCATTTGGGGCCAACCACCCGTCCCTGATTGCGGTGCCCGCCCCGGCCAAAAGTTTTCACCTGAATGCTTTTGCCATCGAGGGGATAGAGGTTGGGCTTGTAATCAAAGGTGTCGACCTGACTTGGGCCACCATACATGAAAAGGAAAATGACGGCCTTGGCTTTGGAGTCGGAAATGGCCTTTTTGGCAGCCATGGGATTGACCAAGGGCGTGCCATCGACCGCCCTTGCCTGGTTGGCAAAAAAGTTGTCACCAAGCATTCCGGTCAAGGCGGCTGCACCAAAACCACCCCCCGATTCCCAAAGGAACTCACGACGGGTGCGGCGGCAAAACTGGTTGTTTGAAGGGTTCATGATTTCAGTCCTGTGCGGGATCCCATTATTTCAATCGAGGAAAAAAAACTCGTTGGTATTTAAAGCCATCAGGCAAAACTGCCTAAGGGCGTTATCGGAACTCATGCCGTGGTGCGCCCTCAAGTCGTTGATCAAGGCTTTGTCGGCCTTTTGCTGTTCGGCGGTGGGGAACCTTCCCGTGGTAATCCGGTTGGCAAGGATTAACCGGTCTTCAAGGCTTCCCGGGGCGTCACGCAAAAGCCTTTTGGCAAAAATACCCGCCTGCTCCTGGGTAAAGGCACTATTGAGCAGGCCAAGTGCCTGGGTCGGAACAACCGTGGTGTAACGAACCGGGCAGGAACTGTCGGTGTCTGCCTGGTCATGTTGGGAAAGTATAGGGAGCTGGAGCGAACGCTTGACATGGACATATATGCTTCGGCGGTTGGCTTCTGGCCCTTGGGTGGTAGGCCAACCCTGTCCCGGGACCGATTGCCCGGCAAGCACTTCGGGCGGGATGGGTGGATAGACGCTTGGCCCACCCAGGGAAGTGTTCAGGTTTCCCGAAGCAAATAACATGCTGTCACGAACTTCCTCGGCGGAAAGGCGGCGCATGGGAAACTTCCACAAAAAGGAATTCGCCGGGTCCATTTTGCTGGCGAGGAGGGATACCTTTTCGCTTGCTGTTGCCGCACTTTGATAAACCGAAGAAAGAAGGATCAATTTGTGCAACCGTTTGACTTTCCATCCGCCTGCCACAAAGTCGTTGGCCAGCCAATCAAGCAGTTCCGGGTGGGTTGGAGCTTCACCGAATTGGCCAAAGTCGTTGGTGGTGGCGACGATTCCGCGGCCAAAATGGTGCTGCCAAATCCGGTTGACAAAGACCCGGGCAGTAAGTCGGTTTTCGGGTCCAACAATCCAATCGGCGAGTACGCTTCTCCTGCCTGAGGTTTTGGCCCCGGGTTTGATTTCCGGGATGGTGGGTTCTTTCATGGCGATAACGCTGGGAAAACCAGGCGTTACCGTGTCACCAGGCGAGTGGGGGTTACCACGAATCAGGAGCTTAACAGGGTCCGGTTTTACCCGGCATTGGTTCACCGAAAGGGCAAACTCCTGGGACTCGGGTGGTTTTTGTTTTTTCAGCTCCCCATGTTCCTTTTTGAATTTGTTGTATTCCTTGTTTTCCTCAACATTGAGAACGCCTTTCAGCTTGGCATTGATCACGGCTTCACGGTCGTTTGCCAAGGCGGCATCTTTGTCCTCACCGGACATCCGGCTAATGCCAATGTCCTGAATCCTTCTGAGTTCGGCTTCAATATCGGCGATTTTCTTTTTGCGGGCCTCAACCTCCCCTTCGAAAAGTTTGCGCTTTTCGAGAGGGGTAATGTCGGTAAGGGAGGTGGCCGAGAAGGGGTTCCGGTCGTTGGAGAATTTTCCAATATCTGCAAAGAATGCCAGGAAGCGGTAGTAATCCTTTTGGGGGATCGGGTCGATTTTGTGGTCATGGCAACGGGCACAGTTCATGGTCATGCCCAGGAAGACCTGACAGGTGGTTGCCACAAGATCATCGTACTCGTCAAAACGGGCCTGCAAAGGGTCGGCGGGCTCATCGTCCCAAATGCCAAGCCGATGGTATCCCGTGGCAATGATCCTCTCGGCTTCCTCCCGGGAATCGGCGCGGGCGGGAAGCTCATCTCCGGCAATTTGTTCCCGGACAAAGCGGTCAAACGGTTTGTCCTGGTTGAACGATCCGATGACATAATCGCGAAAACGCCACGCAAACGGTTTGATGCCATCTCTTTCATAACCGTTTGTTTCGGCAAAGCGGACAAGGTCAAGCCAATGGCGACCCCATTTTTCGCCATAGTGGGGGCTGGCCAGCAGGCGATCTATGACCCGTTCCACCCCTTGGGGTGAATGGTCGGCGACAAACGCATCAACTTGGGCCGGGGTGGGGGGGAGGCCGGTGAGGTCGTAGCTGATTCTCCGAAGGAAAGAAACCGGGTCGGCGGGTGGGGCGGGTTGAAGCCCCTTGGCCTCCAGCCTGGAAAGGATGAAGGCATCAACAGGCTGTTTGACCCAGGCGGAATTCCTGACCTCGGGCGGCGGGACCTTTTTCAGGGGTTGATAGGCCCAATAGTCTTTGGCCTCGATCCGTTTGGGTTTGTCCTCGTGAGCTTGAACTTTGGTGGGGCCGGGTTTAATTCCCTTTTTCCACGCCAGGTTATTGTCAAACCATTGCCGAAAAACCACAATCTCGGCGTCGGTTAGCTTGCCCGAGGGGGGCATTTGGATGTCCCCTTTGTAATCGAGCACCTTGAGGAGGATGGATTCGGAGGCTTTCCCCAAGACCACTGCTGGCCCCAAATCGCCTCCTTTGAGAAACCCCTCACGGTTGTCCATCCGGAGGCCACCCTTGGGTTTGTTTTCCGAATGGCATTTGAGGCATTTGGACTGCAATAACGGCCAGACTTTATTCTCAAAATGCTCTTCGGCAGCTTGATCTGCAAAATTAGGCGCGGAAAAAAGGATCACACTGAACGCTAAAGTGGTGGAACAAATCAACATTAGGCAGTTGTCCTTGAAGCAGAATATCACCATCCCGGTGGAACATTTCTATCTTACTCATTGGCTACGATGATATCAACCGAAACACCCCCCTTCCATGTCGGATCGGCTTATGAATCGGCACTATGTCGCCTACCACAAAAGGTTTCCTCAAGCCCGTCTCATCGACGAGGATCCCTTTTGCATTTGGACCCGGAAAAAAGTTACCCAACTTCCGGATGCCTGGGTATGGGTGATGGAAGGGATTGTGGGGCCTCCCCGGCACTATCTTTTAGCCAGTGTCTTTCGGGTGGACCGGGTCCAATGGTCCCCGCCACCCTTGTTCAATCAGGCCTGGGGCATGGGGAGGGCGTTTTTGCCCCCCATTCCCCTGGATCCCTACCCTTGGTTTTCGCTTCTATTAAGGTCTACCTCCCGGTTTAGCTTTGGGCTATCCCTTATCAATGATCAGGGAGTGATAGCCGGATTGTTGGAACTTGGTAACCCCGACTGAAGCTCCTGCAATGTCTCCTTGGGGCCCAACCCAAAATGGTGTTAAAGTTTGGTTTCCTGAAAAACCCTCCCAACTGGAATGTTTAAGGTGGTCTTTAGCTGGACAAAAAACGGGGTCACCTAAGCAATGAAATTCCCCTTGTGGAATCTTTCAAGGCGTTAACCAGGCATGATTTTTCGGAACCGTCCCCCTCACCAAAAGTGGGTTTTCTGGGTGAAACCTCATGCACTTTTTTTCGTTTCGGTTTTTCCCCATGCACCTCTGCAGGACCTTTGTACCCAAGTGCCGGATGGGAATGTTTTTTGTTGTAAAACTCGAAATAGAAACCAAGCCCATTTCTAAAATCTTCCCCATTGTCATTCCCCAGGAGGTAGATGTCTTGGTATTTCATAGTCCTCCCTAACCGTCCCACAAACAAATTGTTGAAGCACCGGTCCTGACCATCCATGCTTACAATGATTTCATTGCCACCCTGGCCTTGACCGGTGCGTTGAATTGTCGTCCCCCCTTGCTCATGGCCAAACCGTCCCTAGAAAAGGAAAGAATTGCTAAGAAGTCTGTCCATTTTTTGGAGTCCACTACAATATTCCCATTTCTCCTATTCCATTGTCAAAGGAAACGACGATCACCATGAAGAATCTCATCTTCGCCTCTCTGCTGCTGATTCCAACGCCCGGCTATTGTGCCGACCCTGGCACCAAACCGCTGCGAGTTTTCATTCTTGCGGGGCAGTCCAATATGGAGGGAC
>SYLG01000003.1 GCA_005808665.1 Planctomycetia bacterium
AAGTTAACGATTAGAAAACCAAAAACAAAGACAGCCACGAAAATAAAATCAATCACATTGCCCAATTGAGGTATATTCTTGTTCCAAGGTGGTCCCCTTTTCAATGAGCAAACTGGTCCCCATTTCAACGCTCGTTACCATGGGCTAATTAGTTGTGAATTAGGCAAAGACAATCTTTGTCATGGAGGGGCCTTTAGCTGCGGGTTTGTAACCGAATGCCGTAACAACCAAACACCTGTTCAGTTGCCTGGGACAACCAAAAAGGAATGTTGCGTATAAATATAGTCGTCAGTATTTTGTAGCTTAACATAAAGCACAGTAGCTATTTATAGCTGCTGTGCTTTATAAAACATATATTTTGAAAGGAAATTAAATTGAAAAAAATAAAGTCGTTTGTAAAAATTATTTTTTTTGTAATTCTATTTGCAGTTGACTTTACAAGTGTTAAGGCCCAAACGATTAAGGATTATGTTTCTAAAATTCGATCCGGAGTTTCAGAATTATCTAGCATTGAGAATGTTGGTGGTATTTATAAATGCCGATATAAGCTAACATCAAAAGGAAGTCAAATTAAAGACAATGAAATTGTAATAAAAAGGAATGGCAACGCCATCCTGTTTTCGATGGGAAGGTCGGTTGTTTTAATCAATAATGACTATATAGCTTGTATAGAACAAAAAACCAATCAAAAAGATTGGGTATTGGTAAGTTTTGACAGATCGGATATTTATGTTAAGTTTAGAAAGATTACAAAAGAAATGGGCAATTCGATTCATCCATTAATCTGTGTATTTAATGGAGAAACAATTAAGGAAGTAATTGATGACCCAACATTTTTGGTAACCTCTGCCACTGCTATTGAAGATGGACTAATAAAACTGGAATATAAAAGAAATGATTATAATCCAGACGGTAAAACAAGACAACCTTGGACAGGAGTTATGGTAGTTTCTCCAAAGAATCATTATGCTGTGGTCCGTTTGCGACAAACCATTCCGGATTTTGATTCCAGGGGAGGAACCTATCTTCTTCAAAGTCAATTTGACAGAAAAATGATCGGTGAATCAGAATCATTGCGGTGTGAAAAAATTCAAACCGTCGCCCTCAATGGTTCAAGTGGGGAAGAGTTAAGTAAGTCCGTGCTAGAATTTCATCAGCTTCCTGGAGCGGCAGCGGATCCGGCCGAGTTTGACTTGGCCTATTATAATATCCCTTTGCCTAATGATGCGCCTGAAGATAGACCCGGCGTTTGGTGGGGGTGGTACATTGCTGGTGGAATCCTTCTTTTGATCGCCGCGATAATCTTTCGCCGGATGGCAGTATAAGAAATTTTCAGGGATCATGGGGTGCGTCCTATGCAAAGTGCGAAGCATAATCGCCATGGCTTTACGCTTTTGGAAACCCTTGTTGTAATTGGAGTAATAGGAGTCCTTTTAGGCTTACTTTTACCCGCAATCCAAATGGTTCGAACATCGGTTACGCGAGTTAACTGCCAAAATCGGCTAAAACAGATTAGTCTTGCCGCTTTACAATATGAACAATTGCACCAAGGCCTTCCACCAGGTGTGAATAAGAATGCCAACGATCCTTTCCGAAATCTTACTTGGATGGTTTATCTGCTGCCCTTTATTGAGCAGGAGGGTGCATGGCAAAAAGCAATTACGGATACCATAGAAATTCCGGTCACGCATCTCGCGCCTCCCCATGCAGGCTTACGAACTTTGATAGACACCTATACTTGTCCAGCGGATGGAAGGCTAAGCACGCTCCATCGCGTCACCTCGACTTATATGTCAGGGACCCTAATTGCGCCTGGAAGTTACTTGGGAATTTCAGGAACCGGAGCTCGGTCTCCACGGAGTAACGCAGGTGTGTTTTTTGTAAATTCCAAAACCCGGATGGCCGAAATTATCGACGGCACTTCTTTTACCTTGATGGTTGGCGAAAGGCCCCCAAGTGCCGATTTTGCCTATGGGTGGTGGTATACGATCTCTAATGGGAATCAGGGGGCCGGGATCCTCCCAATCCCTAATGATGCCTGGGGGATGGATGGTAATAATCCCGGGTTTAACTGCCCTAAAGTGTCCTATCCATTTCGAATCGGAAAATTGGATGAAGTTTGCGATACTTTGCACTTTTGGAGTTTTCATTCCGGAGGTGCCAACTTCGCATTTTGTGATGGATCCGTTCGATTTATCCCCTACGCTGCTTCTGATAAATTACCAGGTTTAGCAACAAAAGCAGGGAATGAATCAGTATCGTCGCTTGATTAACTTTAGTGGGCCAACTACCCGGGAAAAAACTGTAGCCAGATCAAATCGTTTTGCCTTTTGGGGAGGCGTCATCACAAAGGGCATCACCTCTTTTCCAGCTTTTTCTAACTTTCTGCACACCATTTCACAACGCCAATGGGCCCTATGTGTCAACAGGAAACGGGAGAATAAAGTGGCCCGCTTGTGTATAGCGTCCATGGCTTGCCTGACGGTTTGGCATTTGCAACGCGATACCACCGAAGACGCATCGCAATTACGGAAATGGTTGGTGCGGTTATCAGGGCGTCAGATGAAGCACAAAGTTGAATCAACCGCACCTGCGCTGCTGGCGGGCTTGGAAAAACTCCTGGCAATAGACGACTTGCTGAAGAATGAAGATTTGGAAGATATCCTGTCCCTCGCGCGTCGCGTCCTGCCAGCACTATTCTCCTCAGGGTAAGGCCTGCATATTACCAAGTCGAAAAGATGTGTCCATACCTATGCTTTGGAGGGGTGGCAGGCGAAGCCTGACGGGGTGGTGCCAGGCGAAACCAAAAAACCTACTTTAAGGATATTCTTAAGGATTGGAAAGTTGTGGCGGCAATCTCTCTGAACCACCCCGCCCTGACGGGCACCCCTCCAAAGGAGGGGAATAAAGGCAACTCCTTTATTTTGTGGTGAGGTGGCGCAATACCTGAAATAAGGGATCTGTAAGGTGCTTTAAACTAGGTTAGGCTGAGGGGTGTGATTTTTTTGCATGTTCCGGAATGCGGATTGATGTTTACCCCAAGGTTTTTGGAACATGTCGAGTTCAAACCGACCTGTAGTCCCGACCCAATTACTTGATATGAGCCGGACCTTTGGTGCTCCCGTTTGGATGCCTTAACGGGCTCCTGGGCCGTTGGCCCAGGCTGGCATGGATCGGGCCTTTGGCCCGCAAAACACCAACGGCAAAGGGAGGTTTCAACCGGATCCCAATGACCCGGCTAAAGATATGATTGGGATACCTGGGTTTCCCTGGTCCAACTGCGTAACTTGGGTTAAAATCCCTTAAGGCAATGCCCAAATGCAGGGATGAAAAAATCGTTTTTCAGCCCATTTCCTTGGGGCAAAAAAGCTTGCAGGCGTTTTGGGTGGTTTGGCGGGCGGTTTCTTCAATACTTTGACCCCAGAGTTCGGCCAAGGTCATTCCTGTGAAGGATACAAAGGCGGGTTCGTTCCGTTTTCCCCGTTTGGGAACCGGAGCAAGATAGGGGGCATCGGTTTCCAATACCACCCTGTCCCGGGGCAGGTGTTTCGCCAAATCCCTGAGCGGTTGGGCGTTCTTGAAAGTAAGCACACCCGACAAACCGATCAAAAGTCCAAGTTCGAGACAGGTTTGGGCGAAGGATTCCTCCCCCGAAAAGCTGTGCATTACCCCCCGCACCGGGCCTGTTTCCTCCCAAAACCGCCGCAAGAGAACAATCATATCCTCAGTTGCTTCGCGGCAATGAATCACCACCGGCAGGTCAAGTTCCCTCGCCAAGGTCAAATGTCGGATAAAAAAAGCTTGCTGTTGCGCGAACGGGGTATCGTGCCAATGGCGATCCAGCCCCGTCTCTCCAAGGGCAACGGCTTTCCCCCCCCTGGCCAGATTCTCTACCAACGCCCATGCCCCTTCCGGTTCTTTGGCGGCATGGTTTGGGTGGATTCCAGCTGTTGGATAAATCCGCACCGGATCACCATTCGAATATTTTTGGGTGCAAAGAATTTGACTCGAGGCACTATCCAAGGCTACCGCCAAAATCCTTTCGACTCCAACCGATTGAGCCTGTTGCAAAACGGTGGGCCTATCGGCCGCCAACTGGGGATCTTCCAGGTGGCAATGGGTATCAAAAAACATCGAAATCTCGTGGAATGGGGTGCTTGGTTTGGGAAAAAAGGCTCGGGTAGACCCAAGGATTCTAGCACCTGGCAAGGGAAAGGGTTACAGGTTTCCTGATAGGGGCTAACGATTGCTGCGATTTTTGGTTTGGGGAAAAAACCGGATCGATTGTTTGCCCATTTTCTCTATCTCTCATGAATCCCCATGGCTGGTCCATGGGGATTTGGGTAGTATACACTAACCAAGTGTTTGAATAAGGTGGGGTGGTGAGGATTGTTCCCAATACTCCTCCACCTTTTCTCCCTTTGTTCCGATCCAAAGGGGAAAGCCTTATTCCCCGCCGTACTTTTTGAGGTCCTTTTTTTAACCAATGCGAAAAATAAAAGTCCCCCGTATCCCTTTTGAAAGGATTTTTCCATAAACCTCTGGAATCGAATGGCAGCCAATTGGTTTCGTTTCTCCCCCAAGAAAAACACCAACCTTCCTTACCGGCTTTTGGCTATCCCCGAAAGGACCTTTATTTGTCCCCGGATGGAGTTGCTTGAGGATCGGCTCGTTCCTGCCCAATTCACCGTGTCCAGCCTTTTGGATGCCGGCCCTGACACCCTCCGGCAAGCCATCCTTGATGCCAACGCTACCATGGAAAACGACACCATTTCCTTTAGTACGGCCGGAACCATAACGCTTGAATCCAGTCTGCCCGGCATCGAACAAACCGCCACAGCAGGCACCCTCACCATCACCGGGCCGGGTTCCTCTTTGCTCACCATCAGCGGGGATAATGGCGATGTCAACCGCAATTTTAACATTTTCAGGATCAATGTTTCGGCCGATCTAACCCTTTCGGGGGTCACGGTTTCCGGGGGGAAAACTCTAGATAATGGCGGCGGTGTCAACAATTATGGCACCCTAACGATCAGCAACTCCACCATCGCAGGCAATTCGGCATTCTATGGCGGGGGGGTCTATAATGTAGGCACCCTAACGATTAGTAACTCCACCATCGCAGGCAATTCGGCATTCCATGGCGGGGGGGTCTATAATGTAGGCACCCTAACGATTAATCAATCCACGATCGCAGGCAACTGGGCAAGATTGAATGGCGGGGGGGGGGTTAATTTTGGCTTCCTAACAATCAACAACTCCACGATCCTAGGCAACTCGGCTGGACTTGATGGCGGTGGGATCAAAAACCATTATGGCACCTTGATAATCAATCAGTCCACGATCGCAGAAAATGGGGCAATTTTTGGTGGCGGGTTATACAGTACAGGCGATGCGAGTTCATTAACAATCAATCAGTCCACGATCGTTAGCAATTTCGCATCAAATGATGGCGGTGGGGTCGATACTAATTCTGAAACAATAATCAATCAGTCCACGATCGCAGGCAACTGGGCAAGAAAGAATGGCGGGGGGGTTTTTAACCAAGCCACCCTAACGATCAGTCATTCCATTATTGCCAATAGCAGCGGTTCCAAGGATTTTTCTGGCACATTACCCATCCTCAACCTCAATAATTTGGTGGCGGATGGTTCCCTTTCCGGGGCCCTCTCGGGCGACCCCCTGCTTGGCCCCCTCCAGAACAACGGTGGGCCAACCTTCACCATGGCCCTGCTCCCAGGAAGCCCGGCCATCAGCAATGACCTCTTAACCATACTCACTATTGATCAACGCAGTTTCGCCCGAACCACCAACGATATAGGGGCCTACTCCTACCATTTTGCCAGCGCCAACGATGCGGTGGTCAGCCTCGATTCCAACAACCAGGTGGTCCTCACCTTGGCTTCGGAGGGCACCACGCTTTCCGATGTTCATACCACCTATCACTCTGGGACCAATACGCTCACCCTCACAGCCGCCACCTCAGGCAATCTGCTCACCGCCCCGGCAGGAGGGATTCCCGGCATCACCCTTGATAATGCGGCACCCGCCAACACGATCACCCTCGATTTGAACATCCTGACCGCTTTTGCAGGGCTTTTGATCGTGGGGAACTCCGGGGCCGACTCCATCACCCTCGGCTCGGGGGGAGTCGATTTGAGCGTGGTTTCGGGAGGCGGGGCCAATCAATCCTTGGCCATCAACACGCTTGGTGCCTTAACCCTTAACGAAGCGATCAAAACCAAAGCCGCCGGGACCGTTAGTCTGACGGCGGGATCGATGAGCCTGGCCGCTGATGTCACCACCGCAGGCGGAACGGTCGGATTCACAGGTTTGGTAGCGCTAACCGGACCTGTTACGATCGACACCACTAACGCCGGAGCGATTGCCGCCGGGGCGGCCATCACTCTTTCGGATAATACCCTCCTGAACGGATATACTTTGACCCTGAACACGGGTTCCTCGGGCGGCGGGGTTACCTTAACCGGAAATATCCTTGTAGCCGGGGGCATCCTCTCTGTTCCCCAAGGTGACTTGAACATAGGCAATGGTAGCACACCCACTTCGGTCACCTTCGATGATGATCTGATTTTCCAGGTTCAACAGGGGGCTTTGAATGTCCATAGCTCCACGACCATCATCGGCAACAATGCCTCCAACCTGACCTTTCAGGCCGATGCGATTCAGTTCAATGCAAGCCCGGGTTCCCTCGACACCGAAGGCACCGTCCGCCTCGTTCCCATGACCAATGGCACCGACATTTTCCTCGGGAATGTAACGGGGACGGGAATCAACCTGTCCCAATCCGAACTGGATGCCCTATCCACCAATGTTTCCGATGTGGTGGTGGGATTTGAGTCCTATGCTGGGACCATTACTCTCGGGCAAACCACCTTTGCCAATAAGCTTACTCTTTTGGGCAAGGGGGGCGGGGCCAAGGTGCATATTGTTGGCCAGTTCACCTCTACCGCGGGCGACAACGGCATCGGCTTGCAGATAGAAGGCTCAGGGCACACTACTGTCCTTTTCGCCAATGTGGTCACGGCCGGAACAGCCATCCTCATTGACGATGCGGTCGAAATCGCCGGCGCAAACATCGCCATCGACACAACCAATGAAGGCCTGGTCCCCACCGGGGCGGAGGTAATCCTCACCGGCGGCAGTGCTGGCCTTTATGCAACCGCATTTGAATCCAACAACCTCACCATCACGGCGGGTACGGTCGGGGATGTCACCCTGGGTGGGCTTAAAGGCTTTGGGAACAACGGCGGCCTCGCCGGGTTCGTCACCAACCTGACCATTTCCGCCGCCAACATCTTCCTGCCAACCAATGCCAATCATTGGGGGGGCGATGTCACCCTCAACCTCGGTGAAACAGGTCTCGGGCGATTTGATGAGAAACTGGTTTCTGATGGGGCAATTACCCTCAATAACGGATCTCAAATAACTGCATTTAATGGCATTTATGCAGGAAGTTTCAACCAGGTTGGTTTGGCCTCTTCCCTCAATGCTTCCGGAGATTTCTATGTATCCTTCGGGGATTTTACGATGGAGGGTTCTCTTGTCCTTTTGTCCCATGGTGCCATCACCGCCCAGAACATCAACCTTGAAGGGGTCAATGCCTCGGGATTTGACCTGAACCTGAATGGGTTGGTTCCGGGCTTTGACACCGGGGACATTTTCGTGGATGGTTCCATCACTGGGGTAAACAGGCTCAATGTTTCTTTTGCAGACTCGGTTGCCTTCACGGGCGAAGTCACCGCCACCGAGGTAAACCTGAACTCCCTCGATTCCTCCGCCACTTTCCAGGACAATCTTACCGTTGCCGGGGCCTTTACTACCAGTTCCGATCCCTTCGCCGTTACTTTGTTGGGAGATTCCAACACGATTGGCCAAGCATCGCTATTGAACACTGAAAACTTCACCTTTGGGGACAGTGACACGGATCAAACTTTGATTGCCAATGGCTTTGCCCGCACCTTGCCCACTTTACTCCAGGGTGCCTTGACCAGCGGAGGAGCACTCGACCTTGGCAGGGTAAACATTACCTTTGCCAACGGAAATCTCAGCCTGGCGGGAACCTCGGTGAGCGTAGGCACCATCGCCAATAATGTGGGTGACTACACCATTCAAACCAATGGACCGATGGTTTTGGGTCAGGTGACGGCTGCTACCCTAGGTCTCTTTGGAGCAACCTCCATCAACCAGACCGGTCCCTGGACGGTCTCCGGAAACACTAGCATCTTCGCCAGTGGGGAAGTGACCTTGGATGTGTTCCCGAACGATTTCCACACCCTAAGCATTTCAAGCAACTCCCTGGCCTTGGCCGACTCGAACGACCTGATCCTGGGGGATTCCTTTATCACCAAACATTTCGACCTTTTCACCACCGGCAATGTCACCCAGGCCGGGGAGGTTTCCGTAGGAGGGGACTTCGACTTTAATATCGGTGGCGACATCACTTTGACAAACCCCATTAACTCTTTGGGATCTGCGGTCTCAGGCGTGGGTGCCAACATCTCCCTGGCCAATCTGGGCACCTTTGTTTTGACCGGCATGGAAGCCCAAGGCAACCTCTCCCTGGACACCTCGGGAGCGAATGCCAATATCACTCAAACTGGCCCCTTGATCGTTCTCAATGGAACCACCACCATCAACGCGGGTTCCGGATCAATCGTACTTACCAACCCGCTTAACGACCTGGGCGATGCGGGTGCGGTAACAATGATCGCAGGCAACGCCTCCCTGGTCGATTTCGACCAACTCCTTCTTGGTGCCACCACCGTGACCAGGTCGCTGGTTGTGGAAACCCCCGGGGCCCTCACTCAGAACGCTGCCCTGGTTGCCGGTTCCACTACCCTGCTTGTCGGGGGCGATGTCACTCTGAATCATGCGGACAACAGTTTCGGCCCGCTTACCCTCGATGCGGCAAATGCCTCCTTAAATGCGGCAGGAGATCTGGATCTGGCTTCCGCCAATGTAGGGGGACTTCTAAACCTGAATGCCGGGGGTGACATCACCCAGGCAGGTGCACTGACCGTGGATGGAAACACCACCATCACCGTTCCAGGCTCCACTATCCTCCTGACCAACACAGGCAACAACTTCAGCGGCATCGTCGCCTTCACAGGCGCAAATGTCGACCTCCAAAGCGCCTTTAACCTCACCCTGGCGGCAAGCTCCGCCACCGGTACTCTCAACCTGGTCGGACTCAACCTGTCCCAAACAGGACCAATCACAGCAGGTGGAAACACCACCCTTATCGCCGCGGACATCACACTTTCCAACGACACGAACTCCTTCGGTGGCTCCGTCGCCTTCATTGGCGCAAATGTGGCCATCACCGATAGCATCGCACTGGTCATGGCGGTTGGCAACGCCACGGGCACCCTGAACCTGGTAAGTGGTGGCTCGCTCACCCAGACCGGCGCACTGATCTCGGGTGGTAACGCTTCCTTCGTCGCCAACGGCGACATCGTAGTCAACAACCAGGGAAACAGCTTCGGCGGAACGCTCAGCTACAACGGCACCAACCTCAATATCAGCTCCTCCGCCTCGATCGTCCTGGCAGCATCCATAGCAAGCGGAAACCACATCGTTACAAGCGGTGGATCAATCTCCCAATCCGGCGTGCTGACCGTGGGTGGCAACACAACCCTCTCCGCCGTCACAAGCATCACACTGACCAACGCCGCAAACACCTTCCCAGGAACCGTCGCATTTAACGGAACAGATGTCACCATCACCAACAACACCGCGTTCAGCCTCGCAACATCCAACGCTTTGGGCAATGTAGCTCTCACCTCAGCCGGGACCATCACACAATCCGGATCGTTGACCGTCGCCGGATCCACCACCCTCTCCGCCACCGGTTTCGACATCACCTTGACCAACTCCAGTAACTCCATGGGGTCTGTCTCAGCCGTGGGTAGCAACATCTCCCTGGCAAATCTGGGCACCCTTGTTTTGAACCGCATTGAGGCCTTTGGCAACCTCTCCCTGGACACCTCGGGAGCGAATGCCAATATCACCCAAACCGGCCCCTTGATCGTTCCCAATGGAACCACCACCATCAACGCGGGTTCCGGATCAATCGTACTTACCAACCCGCTTAACGAACTGGGGGATACGGGGGCAGTAACAATCACCGCAGGCAACGCCTCCCTGGTCGATTTCGATGACCTCCTTCTGGGTGCCACCACCGTGACCGGATCGCTGGTTGTGGAAACGGCGGGCGCCCTCACCCAGAACGCTGCCCTGGTTGCCGGTTCCACAACCATTCTTACCCGTTCCGATGTCACCCTGAATCATGCGGACAACAGTTTCGGCCCGCTTACCCTCGATGCGGCAAATGCCTCCCTAAATGCGGCAGGAGATCTGGACCTGGCCTCCCTCAATGTTGGAGTCCTTTTGAACCTGGTAGCCGGAGGAGACATCACCCAGGCCAAGGCAATAACCATAGGTGGCGATGCTTTTTTCACAGGAACCAACATTCTCCTCGACAACGGGGCAAACGCCTTCAACGGCCCAGTGGCATTCAATGGAGCCAATGTCACCCTCCATGGCGTTGGCGACCTGGACCTTGGCCAATCCAGTGCCTCGGGCAACCTGGACTTGGCGGGAAATGATATCACCCAAACCGGAACCTTGACGGTGACAGGAACCTCCCTCCTCAACGGCAGGGGAGATGTGATTCTGAATGAGGCACTGAACGATTTTGGCCAAGCGGTCACCTTCCATGGTGTCAATGTAAAGCTGAAAGATGCCAATGATTTGCTTGTTACAAAGGGAACCACCTCGGTGGATGTCCACCTGACGGCCACAGGCTCCATTACCGAATTGGATTATCTTTCCATTGGGGGCTGGTCTTTCCTCAATGCCAGTCAAGACATCCTCCTGGGGGTAAGCAACACTTTCGTTGGTCAATTGCAATTCACAGGCAAAAATGTAAACCTGATCAACTCGGTGCCTTTGATGCTTGGCACCTCTACCGCAAACGGCGCTTTGTACCTTGAAGCACCGTCACTGACAACCATCTCATCCCTCCTGGCAGGAGACGATGCCAATTTGACTCTCAATGGATCGCTTGTGACAGGTAGCCTGAGTGCCCCCAATCTGTTTGTTTTTGGCGCAACAACGATAAACCAATTTGAACCATGGACGGTACCGGGAATCACCGATGTTTCTGCAACCGGTGCAGTAGTGCTCGATGATCCCGCCAACGATTTTGGGCAGGCTTCTATCCGTGGAACCGTCGTAGTCCTTAGGGATGCCAACGACCTGATCCTGGGAGGAGCCCAGGCAACCAACAACCTCAACCTCCTTGTAGGTGGTTCGCTAACCCAGGCTGCGACCCCTTCCAGCGCCATCGTAACAGGGGGAAACCTGAATGTGGTCGCGGGGAGCGATGTCACTCTTGCCCATGATGACAACACTATTATTGGATCCGTAAGCGCCAGTGGTGGGAATATTCAACTGGTGGATCACACTGGCATCCTTTTGGGGCGGGTGGTGGCCCGTGGCAACCTCGGGATCAACACATCAAGGCTCAACGGAAGTATCACCCAAACCAGCCCACTCACCGTGGCCATCGGTACTACCACCATCAACGCAGGGACGGGCACAATAATACTTACCAACCCGCTTAACGACCTGGGCGATACGGGTGCCGTAACAATTATCGCAGGCAACGCCTCCCTGGTCGATTTCGATCAACTCCTTCTTGGTGCCACCACCGTGACCGGATCGCTGGTTGCTGAAACGGCTGGCGCCCTCACCCAGAACGCTGCCCTGGTTGCTGGTTCCACCACCATTCTTACCCGTTCCGATGTCACCCTAAACCATGCGGACAACAGCTTTGGCCCCCTTACCCTTGATGCTGCCAATGCCACAATAAATGCGGCAGGAGATCTGGACCTGGCCTCCCTCAATGTTGGAGTGCTTTTGAACCTGGTAGCCGGGGGAGACATCACCCAGACAGGATTGGTCCGTAACACCGACAAGGGAGCTTCGGCCACTTTGGAAGCCACGGGCGACATTGTCCTTGCCAGGCCAGGGAATGACTTCCGGATTGTCAGCGCCATCGCAAACAACCTGCGGTTGGGTGACACCAATTCCATCACGGTGGAGGATTCGCTTATTACTTCCGAGGCACTTATCTATGCCGGTGTGGACCTCTTTGGCGGGAACAACACTTTTGGGGGAGATGTGGCCCTTCTCGCCGTTGGCTTGAACTATTTCGATAGTGCACCCAATACCTTTGGCGGATTGGTCGATTTCACCGGAACCGAAGTTTACCTGGATGCCAGCGGCGACATCCTTCTGGATGGTGGGGATGCCTCGATCCTGCTCGATGTCACCTCTTCGGGATCCATCATACAAGATCCCGATAACTACCTGAGCATCTCGGGACAATCGACCTTTTCCGCGACCGATGATATCATCCTGGACAACGCCTCCAACCAGTTGCTTGGCCCGATTGGAGCAACCGGAACCAACATCACCCTAACCAATGCGGCAACCACAACCCTGGCGGACATTTCCGCCACCGAATCCCTGATCGTCAGCGGGGGGGGAATGGGTATTGCCCAATCTGGCACCCTTAATGCCTTGGGTTTGGCCACTCTGAGTACGGTTTCGGGGAATATCGTTTTGAGAGCTGCCAACTCCCTGGCAGGGGTTAACCTCTTAGGAAACGACATAACCCTATACAACAGTTCGAACCTGGAGTTGGGTATTGTGTCCGCATCGGGCAACCTCCGTTTAACGGCGGAGGGCTCCCTGACCCAGGTCGGTCCCATTTTCGTGGAGGGAACAACGACCC
This sequence comes from Planctomycetia bacterium, assembly GCA_005808665.1. Lineage (GTDB taxonomy): Bacteria > Planctomycetota > Planctomycetia > Gemmatales > Gemmataceae > SYLG01. The sequence goes on from SYLG01000003.1 coordinate 12,824, forward strand.
TTTCGGCGACAACGGACATTATTCTTGATGGTGGGACCAACCAATTTGCCCAGGTGGTAAACGCTAACTCCGGGGGCAATCTGGATATTCAGGCAGGTCAAAATCTGGTCACCGGGGCCATTACCGCCATTGGCAATGCCCGGCTAGGCTCCCGCAGAAACCTCTCCGTCCAAGGCGAGGTTAACGCCCTCGATACTCTGTTAAGTGGAGCGGGTCCCGCCTCGGTTCTTTTGGGGGCGGTTTATGGTAACAACCTCACTTGGAACGGTCCTGGCCTGCTTCAGATCACCGGGCCTCAGGCCTACACCTCGAGCCTTTCCGTGGCCGCAGGAACGGTCCAGCCCATGACCAACAATCTGCTACCCGCAGGAGCCGAGCTCCGGGTAGCCACCGGAGCAACCTTCAACCTGAATGGAAATAATCAGTCCCTAAACGGCTTGCAAGGAGAGGGCTCGGTCGTCCTTGGAACCCCCTTCAACCGGGGAGTGCTGGTTATCAATAACACCCTGGACGCCCTCTTTTCAGGTGTTATTTCCGGGAAGGGGGATTTCTACAAATCCGGCCCGGGCACCCAAACCCTCACCGCCGAAAACCTGTTCGACGGTTTCACCTACATCGAGGAGGGAACAGTGCAACTGGGGGATGACACAACCAACGGCGGAATCCTTTCGGATGTTATTATCGAGGCGGGCACCTTGGCCTTTCATCCCGGATCGGATCAGACCTTCAACAACGAAATCATTAGCCTTTTTGGCGCTGATGAAAGCAACCAAAGCATCACCCTCAATTCTGCCCCGGGGGCCATGCTCACTATCGGTGGGAATAATTCTTTTGCTGGAACCACCACCATTCTTCAAGGCACCCTCTACCTTGAAAGCAACCTTGGCCCGGTGGTGGTTAACGGAGCCAACGCGATGATCGCCGGGGTGGGAACCATCTCCTTACTAAATGCCCTTTCGGGTATTGTTGCCCCGGGACCCATGGATGAAACCACAGGAACCCTGGTGGTGACTGGTGATGCAGTGCTTGGTGCCGAAAGCAACCTCTTTATCACCATGCAAAGCGAAACCGCATTCGACATCCTCCAGGCAGCCAGTACTACTATTGAAGGTGGAAACTTCTACCTCACAGTGGATCCTTCGTACCTTCCGGCGCCTCTCACCACCTACCAGGTGGTCACCGGGGGACCGGTTTCTGGCAGGTTTAGCCAGGGCACGGTGATCGTTTCAGGAGATTATTATTTCCGTGCCATCTACAACTCCGACAATGTCACTCTTCAAAGAATACCTGAGGGAATCCTTCCGGGAGCCTCCCCCCTCCTTGTTTCCCCAGGTTTCGGCCAATCCGAGGCGGTAATTTACGGGACCAACAACGAAGAACGAGCCCGTATTTCCCCTATGGGCGCCTGGACGGGTGGAATGCGGGCGGCCGTGGGGGATGTCACCGGGGACGGATTTGCGGACTTCATCTTCGGGGCAAATGCGGGAGGTGGTCCCCGGATCGTCGTCATCGACGGGGTCGATTTACAAACCGTTTCCAGTTTCTTTGCCTATGCAAGCACCTTCCGGGGGGGCACCTATGTGGCTGCAGGAGACATTAACGGGGATGGTGTGGCCGAAATCGTCACCGGAGCAGGAGCCACGGGCGGCCCCCATGTCCAGTCCTTCCGTGCAAACGGAACCAAAGCAAATCCCGGTTTCTATGCTTATGCTTCCACCTTCACCGGTGGTGTCACCGTTGCAACCGGTGACCTTGACGGGAACAACATTGCCGAAATCATCACTGGGGCGGCGACCAACGGGGGTTCCCATGTCAGGAGCTTTAGTGGCGATGGGATTCGGGGAAAACTTAACTTCTTTGCTTATGCCTCATCCTTTATGGGTGGGGTGAATGTTGCAGCCGGGGACTTGAATGGTGATGGAATCGCCGAAGTGATCACGGGAGCCGGGGCATCTGGCGGACCCAATGTCAAAATCTTCGATGCCGATGCCAACCAATTGGCATCGTTCTATTCCTACTTGCCTAGCTTTAGGGGCGGCGTCACGGTGGGGGTGATCGACTCCACCAACAGCGGAACCTTTAGCATCGTCTCGGGTCCTGGGGCGGGAGGCTCCTATTACCCAGGTGCCCGGGTCAATCTCTATGCATTGGATGCAGGTTTGGTGGTTTTCGTCACCAACTTCCTGGCCTATGAAAGCCCCTTCGGCGGGGGGATCTGGGTGGCGTAAGGCATTCTTGCCACCTACCCGATGTGATGGACCAACGGGTAATCGATTTCATGGTTTCAGGGAAAATATTACACCCGGGCCTTGCCCTCCCAATTGGGGAAAGCAAGGACCGGGATTGCGAAGCTCATTGTTCTTTGCCCAAACAGGATGGTTAACTTTTCCTCCTTAACCGCCTGCCAATTGGGGCCCCTTGGGTTTTCCTTGCAAGGATTCCCATTCGGCAATAGGTCGCTTGATATCTTCTGGTTCGCCATGCCAGCGCCATCCAGCCAAGGTTGCCTCATCAAAGAGGTCGACGATTAACCAGGCAAGCCGTTGGTTGTTGACCACGGGAAGGAAACCAATTCCCTGGTGCATGGGACCGGGAACAGCCCCGATGGCAGCCATTTCGGTGACCGCCTCCACAATGCGGAGGTAATGGGATTGCAGGTTGGCTTTTTGGTCCACAAGCTCCAACAAAATTTTGGTGTTGGCTTTTCCGTGCCGATGTTCCAGTTTTTGGATGCGATGTCCTGCGGCAGCATGATCAAGGAAAGCATCGCGCAAGGAACCCAATACTTGCCGCAAGTATTGGCTTGCCGACCTTGCCCGAGCCAAGGTCCATGGGTGTAACCGGATCATATCGCGAGACGGACTATGTTGGGGTTGTTTCATGACCCTTACCCTCCCTCGCACTTGGGTTTTGGCCTTTACGGTATCGTTCGAAAACCCCACCGATTTTCGAGATTCGTTTCCGCCACCGCTTGCCAAAAAACCTTTGGATATAGTTATTACGCCCAAGCCTGCACCTTGGGTCGGCAAAAAAGGGAACAAACGAGAAAAAATCTGGAAAATGGGTCAACCCTTTCCCCCCGTTTGGCCTGCGATTGGTCCAATTGGCCGAAAAAACCAAATAGGAGGGCGCAGATCCAGACAGCTGCTTTAAGGAGGTGGTTGTACGGTAGGCGAAAGGACCTTTGTTTCTTTGGGCCATAAGAGCCAAAGGGCCAGGAATCCCAGGATTGGTGCCAACCCGGCGAGTGCTATTTTCCAGGGATAGGCATCGTGAACGGCCAATTGCAGAGCTTGGGCTGAATTCATCCCTAAAGACTGCAACCGGGCAACCTCGGAATCCTGGCTGGACTGGATGGCCCAGCCCATCAACCGTTGCATCAAAAACAAAAGGACCCAATTCCAGGCCGCCAGGAAGCCGGTAAGGATTCCTTGGCGCCTCGTGGTCAGGTCCTGGGAAAAGGCAAAATAGATAGGAAATAGCCCTAATGATCCCAGTCCAAGCACGATCAGGCTGGGGTAAAGTGCCCAACTGGATTCGATCAAAGCCAGGGGAAAGCTGGCCAAGGTGAATAGGGAGCAGAGGAAAAAAACCCAAAACCTTGAACGAAAAACGCCAAGGGAAGGAGCAAGTTGGCGAATGAAGTACCCGCTTAGGAGGGCACCGGCATCCGCAGCGAGAAAAAAGAGGGTGAACACCCCGGCCTGCTGATTTTCAGTGAACCCACGACCCTCGCGAAGGTAAAGCGGAAGCCAGGTACGAAACAGATGCCAATTGGCGTTGATGGCAAAGACTATCACGGCCAGGCACCAAAATCGCTTGTCTTTTATTAGCCATAAGGCAAATTTCCCAAAGCCCATATCTTCGCTGGTTTCGGTGGCCTCTTGTCGGACCCCGGTTCGCAAGGGATTGGACCAAAGAACAACTACCCAGGCGATGGCCCAGAGAAAACCCAGTCCCCCCACAAACTGAAACGCAACTGGCCAGCCATAATTTTGGCTGAGCCAAACGACGGTGAATGGGGTGAGAATGGAACCAAGGGCGGTACCCGATTGAAACATGCCGTTGCCCATGGCACGGTCTTTGGGATCGAGGAGTTTTTTGGTAATCACAATGCCACACGACCAATTGGCCGCTTCACAAAACCCAAGGGCAGCACGGCACCAGACCAAATCGTCATAAGTTTGGACAAAACCTGTGGCAAATCCTGCCAGGGACCAAAGCACCACCCCGATGGGATAGATGGGAACGGGGCCGAAACGGTCCACGATATAGCCCCAAACAAGAGCACCAAGGGCATAGGCAATGCCGAACATGGCCTCGGCATTGCCATAGGCTTGTTTGTTGAAATTCAAAGCCTTCATCAACTCGGGAGCCAACTGATTAAGCGTGAGTCTGTCGGCATAGTTAATGGTCGTGGCCAACAAAAGGAGGATACATACTACCAGGATGCGTGAACGGGGGGGAGAATCCGTGGTTGACATGGGATGCCAATTGCCATGAAAGTGGAAAGGGTTTGGGATACTTTAGCTGAAGGCAGGCCGGGGAAAACCACTTTTACCTTTGAAAAAGCAAACAAAAGCCAGGATGTCCCCCAATGGGGAATAGTAGGGCCCCTCTTTGGGAAGACAGTTTCGTCGGGAGCCCTTAAGTCAACACAATGAATAAACCGCTCAAATTCCAAAACATTTTTTCGCCAGGACCAAGGCTTGGGTTGGTCCGGAATGCCGTTGGACAGACATTTCAGGTACCCCCTGGTTGGGGCCTGCTTGAACCCGGTGATGCTACCTTAACCCGCCGGACCAAGGCATCTGGGGAGCATTGGGTGGTCCAGGAAACCAAAGGCCGGAGGACCTATTCCCAAGGGGTTTGGGCCCCAAAAACGGTGATTGCAAAGCTTCGGCAGGAACGAATTGCTGAGCAGTCCATCCCGGCTTATGCCAAGAAGAAGGTTGCTGCTTCTGGCCGACGGGACAAGGTCCAAAAAGTCTATGTGGAAAGTTTTTATGGGGCAGTCGTTGGTTTTTTGGCATTCCACCCCAATCACGAGCCGCTTGCAAGGCTTTTTGCCCAAGCGGTGACCAATCATGCTACCCCGGTAGGAAGCGGCACGGTTGCCCGGACCAAACGGATAAGCGTGGAAAAACGAGCAGAAGCGGCGGTCATCGCCTGGATGAGGCATCAAACCACGGGTTATGAATCCATGCACATACCACGAACCAAGGGGAACCGGAGGGAAATCCGCCGACTTTTGGCCCAAAAATCCAAAGAAATACTCGCCAAATATCGCCAGGGGCTTCTGTTGGCTGTGGAATGCCCGTTGTACCAGGCGGTTTGGAAATCCGCGACGACCGAACCAATTGGGGGAGTCCCATTGTGGCCAAGCGATTCCAAACCTCCTTTTCCAGTGGAAAACAACTCCCAATCAAGTAGGTAAGGTTTTTCCTTGACGAAATGACCTCGACAACCAAAGATATACCTATTGAGCCTGATTGAACAACAGGGATAATGGGGAGGTTGGTTTGGCGGTTGCAGACAAATCCTTTGGGGAGTCACCCACAAAAGGAAAAGGGAACATTCTCCCTACGGCACTGGAACGGGCCTGCATTGCGGCTCGGGTAGCGGATCAAAACAAGGCAAGGGATATTTTGGTGTTGGACATGCGTCCCATCACCACCATTTATGACTATTTTGTAATCTCCACCGGGACAAGTCGGCGCCAGCTTCATGCCATCTCCGAAGAAACCGATGCGGCTTTCACTCGGTTGGGGGATAAACGCTACTCCATCGAGGGCTACCAGGTCAGCAAGTGGATTCTCCAGGATTTCGGGGACATTATCGTTCATGTGTTCGACACCGACACCAGGCGCTATTACGAACTTGAGGAACTTTGGTCGAATGCTCCTCGGGTGGATTGGGCCAAGGTTGTCCTTTCCCCGAAAATCCTGGGAGCAATTTAAGCCGATTTGCCCTTGGAAACCCTTAGGGTCGGGAATGATCCAAGTGCCCCTTTTAGCGTTGGAAACCCGGCATGAATCTATTGGAACTGTTGCGGGGAAGATTTTTCAAGGCCCTTGAAGGGTGGGCTCCCGACCCTTTGACCGCATCGGCCCTGGTTAAACCTGCCACTGACGCCAAATTTGGTGACTACCAGGCCAACGCTGCTATGAGCCTTGGTAAAGCGATGGGCAAGCCCCCCCGCCAAGTCGCCGAGGAAATCCTGGCCAAACTCAAGTGGGACGATATCCTGGAAAAGCCCGAAATCGCCGGGCCTGGTTTTATCAACCTCAAATTTCGGAACGAATACCTGCAAGGCCAACTCACCGTGGCCGCCAATGACGATCGGATTGGCATCGCAGGGGTCAGCCGACCCGGACGGTTTGTCATCGATTTTTCCGGACCTAATGTCGCCAAACCAATGCATGTCGGACACTTACGAAGTACCATTCTGGGAGAATCCCTGGCCCGGTTGCACCGCTTCCTGGGGCACATGGTGATTACCGACAATCATTTGGGGGATTGGGGCACGCAGTTTGGGATTTTGCTTTATGGGTACCGCAATCAATTGGATGCCGAAAACCTGAAAAAGAACCCGGTTGCCGAACTGGCACGCCTTTATGTGGAGGTTCGCAAAGGGTTCAAATCCGGAACGGACGAGGAGGCCGAAGGAGACCCGGTTCAGGATGCCTGCCGATTGGAAACCGTGAAACTTCACCAGGGAGACAAAGAGAACCTTGCCCTCTGGAAACAGTTCATGCCCTTTTGCCTTGAGGAGATCGACGCCGTTTATCAAAGGCTTGATGTCCATTTCGACCACACCCTTGGGGAAAGCCACTATCAACCTATGCTTGCCAAGGTGGTTGCAGACCTTTTAGGTCAGGGAATTGCCCGGGAAAGCCAGGGTGCCATTGGTATATTCCTGACCGAAGAAGGCACTCCGGCCCTGATTCGAAAAAGGGATGGGGCCTATACCTACACCACGACAGACCTTGCCACAATTGATTACCGGATCAGGGAATTCAACCCAACCGACATCCTTTATGTGGTTGACAGCCGCCAACACCTTCATTTCCAGAATCTTTTTGAAACCGCCAGGCGTTGGGGACGAACTGGCCCCGAAAATGGTCCACGCCTTGTCCATGTTCCTTTTGGATCGGTTTTGGGGGCTGATCGCAAGCCAATAAAAACCCGTGATGGCAAGGCTGTAGCAAACCTTGACCAACTCCTGGACGAGGCTGTGCGGCTGGCGGGGGAAATATTCGACGCCAATCGTGCCGAGGACGCCGAGCCTGAAAATCGCGCGATGGTGGCCGAAACGGTCGGAATTGGTGCCGTGAAATACGCTGACCTTTGCCAAAATCGCACCACCGACTATGTCTTTTCATGGGAAAAAATGCTGGCAATGGATGGAAACACTGCAGCGTACATGCAATATGCCTATGCACGGTGTCAAAGTATCCTGCGCAAGGCCGGGGCCGGCCCCGACACCCTTGACACCAAAGCATCCATCCACCTGGCAACGGCCGAAGAGAGAAATCTGGCCATCCAGATTTTGCGAATGGAAGAAATCCTGGTTGCTTCCGCATCGGAGCTTCGCCCCAATATCCTGACCGGTTATCTTTGGGATTTGGCCAAATCCTATAGCAGCTTCTTCCAAAATTGCCCGGTAATCAAGGCTCCCCCAACACTATTACCCTCAAGGTTACTCCTATGCCATTTGGTGGCAAGGTGCCTTAAGCTTGGTCTTGAACTCCTTGGGATAAAAGTCATAGAGCGCATGTAAACGGATATTTTTTACCCGGATTGTATGGGAAAGGCAGGCGACTATCATGGAAACCACTCCTAAGAAATCTTTCATAAAGAAAAGACTCAATGGCTGGATGTTAAGACATCAGCTCGCCTTTAATTTCTGGATCCACATGCTTGGAATTCCATTGTCGGTGGTTAGTCTGGTCCTTTTCCTCGGGCGCCTCCTTGATACCAACCCTGTTCCCCTGGGTTGGTCGGCAGGTGGGTTTGTATTTGGGTATATACTCCAATGGATTGGCCACAAGGTTGAGGGAAACGATCTTGGGGAATGGGCGGCCATTAAAAAACTGCTGGGTCTCCCCTTCGTGGGAATTGCTCCCCGTTGGAACCATGACAATCCGGATCAACTGTAGGTTTCAAAGGCCCATTCTTCCCTTCCTATTCCCAGTGATCCTCCCTTGATTAGTATGAAATTGCTCGCATAATAACAAATCAGGAGAGGTGACAGAGTGGCCGATTGTGCCGGTCTCGAAAACCGGTGTGGGCGAGAGCCTACCGAGGGTTCAAATCCCTCCTTCTCCGCTTGTTTTTAGAAACCGCCCTTCGACGAGTACGTCGAAAGGCTTCCTCATTTCTGGGCAAAGGGTTACGCCGTCGAGACGGCAGTTCAAACACACGATTTCGAGCAAACGCCGCTTCGTGGCGTAATCGGCGGTAAGCCAAAGCTCCTTCAGGGTTTGCGAGAGTTCAAACACTTTAGCTGCCAGTTCCGCTGTTTCGTCGTGGGATCGGTCCAACACGTCCAGTTGCAGCTTGATCGCCGCCAGTCGGTCGCGTAACTCCGTGTGCTTCTTGGCAAAGGCTTCCTGATCGATGTCGTCGGCCAATCGCAGGTTGAGTAGCCGGTCCTGCTGCTGGATGAGTAGCGTCTCCTGCCGGGTCAGTTCGGTTCGCTGAGCGCGGCTGTCGGCCTGGGTGTCGCGGGTTTGCGAGGCTAGCACCATGCGGAACCATTCACGGATGCTTTCGTCTTCCACCTTCATCTTGTCGAAGATCGCCAGTACCTGGGCTTCGATGTCCGCTTCTTTTACCCGGATGCGGGGATGGTCGCCCTTTGCGTACCGGCCGCAGCGGTAGTAAACGTGTGTGTTGACGCCACCGTCCTCCCGCTTCTTCCGGACCAGTTCGCCGGTGACGGGATGGCCGCAGTGGCCGCAGGCCATGAACTGCCCCGCGTAGGTCAGCGTCGTGGCGTGGTGAACGTGGCCGCCGAGCAACGCCTGAACCCGGTTCCAGGTCGCCCGGTCAACGAGCGGGTCGTGCTTGCCGGGATACCACGCCCCCTTGTGCTGGATTTCGCCGATGTAGGCCCGGTCCTTCAGGATCGTGTGGATCGAGCTTCGCGGGAATTTCGGCTGCGACGGGCGGTATATCCGGGCCTCGACGTTGATCTTTGCCACCAGGCCATCGAGGGTCGTGTTCTCGTAGGCGTAGAGGTGGAAGATGCGTTTGACGTTCGCCGATTCCTGGGGATCGAGTTCGATGACGCCCCGGCCGTCCTTGCGGACGTTGCGGTAGCCGTAGGGAGCCGGACCGCAGAACCAGCCTTCCTTCACTCGGCGAGCGATCCCTTCGCGGACATCGACCGACATTTGTTCGGTGTAAAAGCTCGCCATGTTGGCGAGCGTCCGCCGCATCATGCGGCCGGCGGGCGTGTTCTCGGTCGGCTGCGAGATGGAGATGAACGGCAGGTTGTGCTCCGACTCCAGCCGTTCCAGTTCGACGTAATCGAACAGGTTCTGTAGTGGACCCCAAAAACTGGACAGACAGCTAAGCTTTTCTTTTCTAGTAAAAGGAGGGTTTTGTCATGGTCATCAGGAAGCGGCAATACGACGCATCGTTCAAGGCCAGGGTTGCCTTGGAGGTCATCCGTGAAAAG
>SYLG01000022.1 GCA_005808665.1 Planctomycetia bacterium
AAAAATTCAGTGCCCCCAATGCTTCGGGTTTGATATCTTTGAATCCCGTTTGGTTTTTACGGATATTTTGTTTATCCCCTTGGGTTTTCCCAAGCGTTGCAACCATTGCTTTACCCGGTTTCGTTCCTGGAAATGGGCTCAAAAACGGTCCTTGGTAAATGGAAAACCCCGAAAAAAAGGGTCCGGGGATGTGGATTTACCGGACCAATCCCGGACCAACCAGGATCCGGACAGCCGTTAAAGTTTCGGATTAAAAGGATTGTAATTGGTTCTTGTTTAGGCCTGAAGTGCCGGGCTCTTTTTGCGTGAGGCCTTGCCTGCCCCTCCCAAATGCAAATCCACAATCCATTCTCCCCCACCAATCGAAGCCACACCCAAAGCCAACAAGAGTACGATTAGGGTGGTGTCCCGTTGGCCGATTTGATTTTTCCAAAAATCCCAGCTGGGATTAAGTAATGCTTCGGCTCCAACAATAACCAGCAAGCCTGCGGCAGCTGCCCGACATTGCATCCCGAGGAGCACAAGGGTTCCGCAAATCAATTCGCCCCATGCAATGGCCAGTTGCCAGTGGGTAGCGATTTCCGGATTCCAACCGGCACCTCCTGCCACCTGAACTTTCCAAAAGCCATGGACCAAGCAAACGGAAGCCAGTGCCAAACGAAAGGCAAGTGGTCCGATTTTGTCGCGAAAAGTTTTGTCCACAGCCCATTCCCCTTTTGGAATAGATTCCCACACAAAGGCCAAAGAGGGGTAATTCAGCTTCCAGGGTGGGATGAAAAACCTGGGTCATCATTACGGTTTTGAGGGTCCCATAGGTTGGACCGGGGAAAAGAATACTTTTGCAGCCCCAACCCATGCATTCATTGGGATGTCCATCTCACCAGGGATTGGAGGGTTTGGAGGGGTAAACCGATTACATTTTCCACCGTGCCAGAAATAACCTCGAGGAGTGGGTCCTTTGGCCGTTGGACGGCATAGGCACCGCTACACCCCTGCCAAATCCGGGTATTGAGGTAATTTTCGACTTCCGCCTCCCTTAGGGGTGCCATTTTCACCAAGCTTTGCTCCTGAACCATAATGATGTGGTCGTTTGGCCTGTGCCACACGACCATACCCGTCCAAAGTTCGTGGATTTGGCCCTGCATTTTAGAGATCATTTGAAAGGCGTGGGCACGATTTTCCGGCTTTAGCAGGGGCCTTCCCTCCATCCAACCGATGGTGTCTGCGGCAATTACGATTCCTTCGGATATTTTGGAAGCAATTGCCCTGGCTTTAGCGTAGGAGACTTCCTGGACAAACGCTCGCGGGTTTTCGAATCCATCCACCGGCTCCTCGACCTCCGAGACCATAACTTCAAAGGGAACCCCCCATTCCTCCATGAGCATTTTTCGCCCTTTTGAGGCACTTGCCAAAATCAGTCGCATGGGGGAAATCCTATTTCTGGGTGTTTTGGAATTGTGCCCGGATGGTTGGCCAAAGGCGATCCGGGGTAAGTTCGTTCATACAAATCATCGACGGGCATTCCCTCAAAAAACTTTCACGACAATCGACATTTGTGCCTACCGCATTTCCCAACTGTCCAAAAGGCCCGGTTTTGGCAATGCTTGTACAAGTAAAGGGAGCAACCACCTTGGCCCCGGCTGCAACTGCCAAATGCAAGGGCCCCGTGTCATTGGCAATCACAAGGTCTGCCAGGGAAAGTACCCCCGCCAGGATTTCCAGCGGAGTTTGACCGGTTAGGTCAAGTGCCCTTTGACCTAAAAGTTGGTTGATTTCAGCGGACAAGGTTGCCTCATCGGGACTTCCGACAAGGATGATGGACGCGCCCAATTGGTCCATCAGTCTTTTTCCCACTTCGGCAAAATGGGTGGGGAGCCACCGTTTTGTCAACCACCTTGAACCGGGTCCGAAAACCACCCATGGTTTGGGTAGCCATTCAAGCCTTTGGGAGGCAAGTTGACGGTCCTCAAAAGGTATTGGAAGCACCATGGGACCAGGGGTTTCAGGGCCATTCAGGGCTTTTGCAACCTGCCAATACCGGTGAACCGCATGAACGGCATTTTGCGGAATGGCAACCGAATGGGTATAGGCCCATTTTGCTCCCTCCCTTGCGTCTCCTAACCCGATTCGAACGGGGGCACCACTTGCCAAGGTTATCAAGCCCGATCGGAGGAGCCCCTGCAGGTCAATGGTCAAATCCGCACGGACAGACCGTAAATTACGGACCAATGCCATAAGGGTAGATGAAAATCCAAAAACCCCCTTTTTTGTTGCAGATCTTTCAAATGGAACAAGCCGGTCTATGGCAGGATGTTTCGCCAAAAGAGGGGCAAACGAGGGGACAACCACCCAGGTAATGCGAGCTTTGGGAAATCGGTCGTGAAGAAAATCCAATACAGGCAAGCTGTGGCAAATATCCCCCAAAGCGGAGGGTTTTACCACCATTATCGACTTGGGATCAAGGGTATCCAACCGCCTAATCATGCCTGACCAAATCCCGAATCGCCCCTGTTTTGAAACACCCGGAGTTGATCCAGGTCCTCAAAAAAACCTGGGTATGTTTTACCAACGCAGCCTGGGTCTTCGATTACTATTCCCGGAATTTTAAGCCCCGCAAGGGAAAGGCTCATGGCCATTCGGTGATCATCATAAGTCTTGATTCTCGCCCCGCGAAGGCTTTGCCCTGGACAAGGTGGGGTGATCAGGAGCCCATCATCGGTGGTGGCTACCGTCGCTCCGATCTTTCGTAGTTCATTGGCTAAAGCGCAAATACGGTCGGTCTCCTTGTGCCTTATGTGCCCAACATTCCGGATGTGGGTTGGACCTTTTGCAAAACAGGCAACCACTCCCAAAGTCATTACCGTGTCACTGATGGCGTTCATGTCGATGTCAATGCCCTGAAGGTCCCCACCTTGGACAGTAATCCCGGCTTTTGCCTGAATAACTTTGGCCCCCATTTGTTCAAGTGCTTTAAGGAACAAAACATCCCCTTGAAGCGAATCCCAACCCAATCCGGGAACAGTAATTTCCCCCTTGGTCATTGCCGAAGCGGCCCAGAAATAACTCGCTGCCGAGGCATCCGGTTCGATTGCATAAGTGGGCAATTGGGCTTTTTGAGGTGCTGGAATGGTCCAGGTTGTACCATTCCGGGTGATTGAATAACCCCAAGCCTTGAGCATCTGCACCGTCATTTCCACATAAGGTTCGGAAACGAGTTTTCCCTCCAGGACGATTTCCAAAGGAGCAGATCCCCTGGGGGCCGCCAACATTAATCCGCTTAAAAACTGACTGGAGGTATCGGCACGCATGCTGATTTTTCCACCCCTTAAACCATTCGATTGGATGGAAAGAGGCGGGAAATGACCGGGTTCGGTGGCAAAGGTAGCTACCCCCAGAGTGCGCAAGGCACCCAACAATTCGGCAATAGGTCTTTCCCTCATCCGGGTGTTTCCATCAAGGGAGTATTCGCCTGTGCCTAACGCACACATGGCGGTGACAAACCGCATGGTGGTTCCCGAATTTTGAACAAAAAGCGCTGCCTTGGAAGCTGGAATAATTCGATTTGGGTCTGAGCCCAAGGATCTGGAAATATTTGCCTGGCATCCTGACCAATCCACCTCGACAACAAACCCCAATCGTCTCAAGCTATCCACCATGACCCGGGTGTCTTCCGAATCAAGAAGGCCAGAAAGCGTACAGGGCCCAAGGTCCGTACCCAATGCCGCCAATATTAGGGCCCGGTTGCCTATGCTTTTTGAGCCAGGAACCGGACAAACCCCAATGGCGGGTCGATCAAGAGGTTTGATAGCAAGTTCATTGGGGTGGATGCGATTCATGAAGGATAATCCACTCTCACTAAAAATAGGCCTTGGGGAGGCATGGTGGGTCCGGCCAAATCGCGATTTTTGGCCTCGATGGCCATCCGGACTTGGGCTAAGGGCATTTTCCCCCTTGCCACACTTACCATGGTTCCCACCATGGCCCGAGCCATGTTATAAAGGAAACCATCCGCTTCAATTTCAATCCGTATCCAATTCTTATCGTACTCAATATCAAGTCGTTTCACGGTTCGGACGCTCGAGGTTCGATTGGGGCCCTCGGATTCAAAACAACTAAAATCCCGGGTACCCAACATGGGAAGGGACGCCTCCCGCATCAACCCATGGTCCAATGGTTCCTTGACCCAGGCGCTAAATCGCCTACCTATGACATCCATATAGTTGGCATTATGGATAACATACCGGTACAACTTGCCCGTGGCATCGTTGGTTGCCCGAAAACCGTAAGGTGCCTCCTCCGTTTTTAATATGCGCACATCCGGGGGAAGGTAATAGTTGATGGCCTTGTGAAGGACTGTCAATTCATGGGTTAGGTTGGTGCGAAATCCTACTACCTGACCCAGGGCGTGGACCCCTGAATCGGTCCTGCCGCTAGCTACCAGGTCGGCCCGTAATTCTCCCAAGGGAACGATGGCATCCCGCATCACCTGCTGAACGGTCCGTTGATTTTTTTGACACTGCCAACCGGCAAAATCTGTCCCATCGTATTGGATGGTAAATTTGATCGTGCGTGTTTTCATGAACGCCCCGGACAAACCTAGCGTTTTTTGGGAAGGATGCCACGCTTGATCAATGTTTCGGCTATTTGCACGGCATTGGTCGCAGCTCCCTTGCGAAGGTTGTCAGCCACCACCCAAAGGGCAAGGCCATTGGCTACAGACAAGTCCCGCCTAACCCTTCCCACAAAGACTTCGTCCCGACCCACGCAGAAAAGTGGCTGGGGAGTTTCCCCTCCAACCAGTTCATCGACAAGGTTGATTCCCGGTGCTTTTGCCAGGAGTTTTTTGGCGTTCTCCGGGCTCAAGGGATGAGCCAATTCCACATTCAAGGATTCGGAGTGCCCTGTCTGTACGGGAACACGGACCGTGGTAGGGCAGATTTTCAAATCCGGAAGCGAGAGAATCTTTCGGGTCTCACGGACCATTTTCCATTCTTCTTCCGAGTAGCCATCCTCGGCCAATTTCCAGTCGTTGGCCAAAACATTTCCCGCCAGTTGGGCGATATGTGCCTTGGAGGGAGGGACTGGCTGGCCTTTGCCGATGGCCGTGATTTGTGCGTTCAAATCTTCCAGTCCCTTGGCCCCTTTGCCGGAAGAGGCCTGATAGGTCGAAACAATCACTCGTTTCAGGATTGCGGCATCATGAAGGGGTTTTAGTGCCACCACCATTTGGATCGTGCTGCAGTTGGGATTGGCAACGATGCCCTTTGGAATGGAATCCAGATGATCCGCATTCACTTCGGGAACCACCAAAGGCACCATGGGATCCATCCGCCAACCACTCGAATTATCAATGACAATGGCACCCATGGCGGCCGCCATCGGGCTTGAGACCAAACTGACCGAGGAAGGGGTGCTGGAAAGGACGACATCAATTCCTTCAAAAGAAGCAGGGCAAATGGGGAGAATGGTGTATTCTTTGTCCAGAAAAGTAAGTGGCCTGCCAACGCTTTTCTCGGAGGCTAAAAAACGGATCTCGGAAAACGGAAAACTGTGTTCCAAAAGCACCTGCCGTATCACTTCTCCTACCGCCCCAGTTGCCCCAACCACCGCCACCTTCACCACAATACACTCTCCTTTTGGAGGGGTTTCCCTCCAGTTGAACTGATAATCTTAGAGGAACGGCCTTTAAGATCCCAACCCAGCCTCCAAACTAGGGTCTACCTTTTGCCTTCTCCGCCAGATCATTTGGAAATTAACCGGTCAACGGACCAAAACATGATGGTTCGGGCCTTGCAATTGGCAAGGAAGGGTTGGGGACGAACCGCTCCCAATCCGATGGTGGGAGCGGTTATTGTTCGCAATGGACGGGTGGTGGGTGAAGGATTTCATGCCGGAGTGGGTTGTGTTCATGCAGAACGGATGGCTCTGGCTGGCACGGAGGCTTTTGGGTCCACAGCGTTTATCACGCTTGAGCCTTGCTCCCATTTTGGTCGCACGGGTCCCTGTGCAAATGCACTCATTGCGGCTGGGGTCAAAAGGGTTGTGGTGGGAACCCTGGATCCCAACCCAAAGGTTTCAGGCAAAGGTTGCGAGCTATTGAGGCGGCATGGAGTGGATGTCTCGGTTGGAATTGAAGATAAAGCCTGCCAGGATCTGATCCGTTCTTATACATGGAACATGTCAACAGGGGGGCCGTGGATTCACGCCAAATGGGCAATGTCGGCCGACGGAAAGATTGCTTCCCTATCAGGTAACTCCAAATGGATCTCAGGCGAAAAGAGTAGGGAATGGGTCCATGGGCTTCGGGGGTCAGTGGATGCCATCGTGGTGGGCAGCGGGACGGCATTGACCGATGATCCCCTGCTCAATGTCAGGCCGGATGGCAAACGAACTCCTGTTCGAATCCTCCTGGATCGTCGTGGGAGAACCCCAATTTCTCAACGGTTGGCCCAGTCCATCGACTGGGGACCCGTGGTGGTAATCACCTCGAATCAAGCCCCATTGGAATGGAGGCGGGTATGGCGGGCAAAGGGGGTAGAAATCCTTGCTGCTGAGGACTGTCTGGACGCCTTAAAGGCATTGGCCCAAAGTCGGCAATGGTCGGAACTCCTTCTCGAAGGGGGGGCCCAAATCCTGGGAGCGGCTTTTGCCCGAGGTTGGGTTAATGAAGCCCATGTGTTCGTTGGAGCAAAAATCCTGGGTGGGGTTGCTGCCCCTGGCCCAATCTGGTCTCCGGTTGGCGATCCAGGCGCCCTAACTATGGCGGAAGCTCAGCAATTAGTGTTGGCCGATTGTCAGGTTTCAGGCCCGGATGTCCGCCTTCGCTATTGGGTTCAGGAAACGCCTTTAGGGGGTAGTTTTGGCCGTCCCAAAACCGAAGACATTGCTTGAGCAATTGCCAAAAGGGCAAGGTCTGAATGGGGGCGGCCTACAACCTGAAGGGCCACAGGCAGGTTGTTTCGACCCACCTCAACCCCAAAAGATACCTCGGGCCAACCCAGAAAACTCCAGGGCGAATGGAACCTGGGAACTCCGGTAGAATCACACCCCGGAGGGTATCCATGAAAACCTGGCAATATCCAACCATCCAATCCTTGTAGCAAATGGACCAATCCCTGGCGCAATTTCAAGGCTCCTTGACGAGCCTGGTCCAATCGTTTTTCGGTAAGCATGGCCCCTGTTTGGATCAAATCAAAAACTTTGGGTGGGAAAATGGTTGGTTCGAGATTAAACCGTTCCTGGTGGGTTTGAAAGGCTCCCCAAGCCATGAGATCGTAATGATCCTTATAGAGTGTGGAAAAATCGCCAGGTAAATCGACCTCAAAAAAGCCAAATCCCGCTTGGGAAAGTCGTTCCCTCTGGCTTTGGAAAAGATCGCCCAATTCTTCGCTGGTTTCCGATAAAAAAGGCCCCTTGGGAATCCCCAAGGTGTAGGCACGAACCTTTCTTACGGGAATGGTTTGGTTGGTCAAAACACCAAATAATAGGCCAAGGTCCCAGACATTTCGGGCCATTGGTCCAGGATGATCCAGCTCAAGGCTTACCGGTTGAACCCCTTCGATGGACAAAATGCCAAAGGTCGGCTTTAGCGCACAAACACCACAATAAGAGGCAGGCCGACAAAGCGATCCGCCGGTTTGACTGCCAAGTGCCCCGGCAATTTGGCAAGCGGCCAGGGCAGCAGCAGAACCGGAACTGGAACCACCCGGCGTGTGGGCACTATTCCATGGGTTTTTCGTGGGTGGGGGATCAAAGCATGCCAACGGAGTTGTGACGGTTTTCCCTAATATGATTGCCCCGGCTTGGCGCAACCGGTTGACAATCGTGGCATCCTTTTTTGCAATTTCGCTAGTCCAATTCCTGATCCCGCACTGGGTTCCAAGGCCACGAACATCAAATAGGTCTTTGATGCCAATGGGCATGCCAAACAGTGGACCCGGGGAGTTTGTTTTGTTTGCGTCCAACCCTCTTGCCTGGAAAAGGGCACCCTCCTCATCAAGCAATTCCCACGCACCAAGGGAGAGATTCTGCCTTTGGATATAGGCGAACCTTTGCCGGATGAAATCCTCACATTGGGGGCCAGGTTTGAGTAACTCTTGCCGTTGGGTGGGCCAGGCAAAGTCGGGAAGGGGAGTGCCGTTTATTGGGAATCCTCCGATTGGATTGGGAAATCATAAAATGGGGGCATGTGAATCAATCTAAGGAAATGGGCCGGATATCGGTCTCAAAAGGGTAACCCCACCGGGGTCAGGACATGGGACAAATGGCCGGGAAAAACCAACCAACCAAGGTGGCCATCCTTGGGGCATCGGGATACACGGCGGCAGAATTGGCCCGAATCCTCCTTCGGCATCCAGGGGCCAAGATCGTCGCAGCAACCTCGCGTCAGGATGAATCGCCCCGATTCAGTCAGCTTCATCCCCGGTTTTCCGGTCAGCTCGACCTTCCGTGTATTCCATTCGATCCCCTGGTAATCAGGTCTTTAGGTGTTGAGGTTGCTTTCGGCTGCCTGCCTCATGGGGCCAGTCAAGGGGCTGTGGCATCCCTTTTGCAAGAGGGAATCCGGGTAATCGACCTAAGTGCGGACTTTCGGTTGCGCACTCCGGAATACCACCGAAAGTGGTACAAGGAAGAGCATCATTATCCGGATTTATTATCCGAGGCCGTTTATGGCCTACCCGAGCTGTATCGGGACAAAATCCAAACCGCTCGGCTGGTAGCCAACCCAGGCTGCTATCCCCAAACCGTACAACTGGGTCTTTTGCCCCTGATTCAAAGGGGTTGGATCGATCCTGTGAATATTATTGCAGACGCAAAAAGTGGTGTATCCGGGGCGGGAAGGACTCCAAAACTGGGCACGCATTATCCGGAATGCAATGAAAATCTTTCCGCCTATCAAACCGGAATTCATCGCCACACTCCCGAGATGGAACAGGTCTTGACCCAAGTTGGGGGAACCCTTGTCCAGGTCTTTTTTAGTCCCCACCTGGTACCCATGGACCGGGGGATTTTCTCGACCATTTATGCCCATCCCCTCAAAAAAGGGCTGACAACGGCGATGCTTTTCGAGGCCTTCAGGGAACATTATTCCGGCAATCCGTTTGTTCGGATTGTGGAGCATTTGCCTGCCACGAAATTCACTGCCCACACCAATTTCGTCGACATTCACCCTATGGCCGTAAAGGATCGCATTGTAGTTTTGGCAACGATTGATAATCTCATTCGGGGTGCCAGCGGGGTTGCTGTGCAAAATTTTAATTTAATGACAGGCCAAGACGAGTCGTTGGGGTTGCTGCCTTAGCGGAAACGCCCTTGCCGCCTTGGCCAATACGGAAATGTGAGGGAAAAAAGGAACGAATACCACCTGGTTTCACCCTTCGGAGGGGAAACTGGGTCGATGGATCCATGAATTTCGGAAAAAAAGCCCTTTTATAGTTGACATGGGAAACCCACTTTGGCATAGCAGCGGTTTCAGGACCGTGGGTTAGGTCTTGGAAAGGGGGGGATATGTACCGAATTGGCCTTTATTTAGGGGCCCTGGTTTTGTTGTTGGTGCCCGTCGGCACCGCAAATGCCCAGTTCAATTTTGCCAACATGTTCAAGGGGGTTGGCCAAGGCGCAAATACCAAATTTGCTCCATCCAACGCCCGTCCGGAGCAAACACTTTTTGCACCAAACAATGTGGCTACGCCAAAGGCGGTGGACACAAGCAATCGGCGGGTTGGAGGGTTTCAGTTTCTTAACACTTCAAACGCCACCCAAAATCTTTCCAGCGTCTTCAACCAGAGCGCAGGAGGGGCCCAGTTAATGGGAAACAGGGTAATTGGATATAGCGATTTCCCCAAGGAAAAGGATATGCCCGGTGTAAAAACCCTGCAGACCTATTTTCATTACCGGACTTACAAACCGGGTGGGAAAAACTAGAACCCATAGGATTTCCTTCGGGAGACCAACAAACCGGCCGGGTATCCCGACCGGTTTGTTTGCGTTTATAGCCAAAACAGCCGGGGGAGTAACAGATTGCCTGTTCTGCTTTTTTTGGGCGACATTGTCGGGCAGGAAACCATCGACATGATTACCCTTCATTTGGCCCGTATTCGAACCGAATGGGGCATTGATTGGGTGGTGGCCAATGCCGAAAACGCAGCCAACGGTTCAGGAATCACACCTGCCCAATTCCGAAAATTGCGCGATGCCGGGATTGATGGGATTACCTTGGGGGATCATGCGCTTCGCAAACGGGAAATTGCCAAAATTCTGGATCAGGAATCCACCATCTGCCGGCCTGCCAATTTCCCCCCCGACGCTCCAGGGCGAGGTTGGGCAATGGCGAAAAGTCCATCGGGGGAAGTCCTCTATTTCACCGCTGTTTTGGGCCGGACTTTCATGAAACCGGTCGATTGTCCCTTTCGGGCCCTGGATCTTATTTTGGCCCAGCCAGTTCAAAATCCCTGGTTGGTCGACATTCATGCCGAAGCTACCGGTGAAAAAGTCTTATTGGGTCAATGGCTGGATGGAAGGGTTGGCGCGGTGCTTGGAACGCACACCCATATTGCGACTTCGGATGAAGGAATCTTGCCCAAAGGGACAGCCTACATCACTGATGTTGGAATGTCTGGGCCCTCGATTGGGGTTTTGGGGCGCAGGTTTGACTCCATCCTGCCTTCGGTGTTAACGGGGGTGCAGCAACCGTTTGAGGTTGCCCGTGGAAATATCGTACTTTGTGGAGCCCTCATTGAGGTAAATCGTATTTCCGGTTTGGCGGATAGCATCAAGAGAATGCGGATCCCCTTGGGATAAGTATGATCCATCCCAAGTTTGTCCATAAAAATGGGATTTAAGCGGAAATACGCCTAGAGGAGGGCGGTTTCCAATCCGGGAAGGTTTTTTGAAGCAGGGCGGCAAATGCATAAGGGTTGTTTCGAATCCGAAGCCCAACCCTATCCAATTCTCCGGAAAGTTGTTCAAGGGACTCTATACGGCTGATTTCTTCCGATTGGGAACCCAAGCGTGCCAAGAGATTTTTAATGAATTCAGGGGGTGGGGCGTAGGCCCCAAATGCTTTGGACCAAAGGTTTCGAGCCAATTGCCCAATGGCCTCCAAATCCCCAACTTGGTCTGTTCCTCTTAATCCAGGTCCCCGTAATTTCACCAGGCCGGAAGGATCCAATACTACCCACCCCGTTTTGGTACTGCCAAGGCTCCTTCCCGCCTCATGGAGGGCACGCACCCCCAAGGTTGTCTGAAGGATGAGGTGGTACCAAATTCCCAGGATGGGAGCTAATTCCAAAGCGAGCAAAAAAGGTCCCTTGGAGATTTCCCAAACCTGGTATTTTTGGTTGTTGTGCTGATAGGTGCCTAAATCCCGGGGCAAGTTTTCATGCTCCCAGAGGGGGGCTCCGTGGGGGGTGGTCTCATCGGATTTGGCCTCCAAAAAAACCCGGGCCCCATTTGCAACGGCCATTGCCTCCACAGGATCCGAATCTGTCAAACAATCGGCACACAAATAGTCTCCTAACGGTATCGTGAAATCCAGGGGGGTTACCAAAGTGGAGATTTCATTTTGGATTGTTTCGTGAAAAGGTTGAACCGATTCGGTTTCCTGAACCTCTCCGACATCCAGGATGGAAGCCCGAAAAAAAATTGGTTCCTGTTGAACTCCAACGGATTTGGACAGTACCTCCTCGTTTGGATCCGGGCTCCATCTTTCTTGGTCCAAGGCATGGAGGGCCAAGTCTTCGGCTGGGTCCCTTTGGTTTAAATCCTGGTTTGAGTGTCCACTTTTGGAATTGTCCGATTCCGTCCGGGTAAAACCCGGATCCGTTGGAATTATTGGCGTTGGTATTTCTCCATAGGCCAAAAACTCCCAGGAATCCTCGCCCTCCTCCCAGGAGGAGGGTGGATTCCAATCGGTTCCCCCCCCTTGAGGCGGATTTTGGAGATGCGAATCCCCCCCTTGGGGTGGGATGGTTTCTTGCGAAGGCGTAGGGGCGATTTCCTGGATCCGGATACAGGGCAGGGGCTCCCTTGCCATTGGGATCACCCTTTTGGGAATTCCCATTTGGCTTTCACGATGATTCAGCTCGCTTTCCCGTAATTCCAGGGATTTATGCCACTGATCCACCAAAATCGCCTGGGATTCAAGTTCCTGGGCAAAAGCAACCAGCTCGGGTGCAGTTACCTTTTCGGAAAGGGTTAATCCCAAGGCAACATGAACCACAAGTGCAGTCTGCCCTGCAATTTCAAGGCGATCATTTACTTGAAGCCTGGTTTGGTTGCTAACCAGGACACCATTTAGTCGAAGCGGACATTGAGGAGCTAATATGCGACAATAAAGCACTTTGCCATCGTGCCTGAACCAGGCCAGGAGAGGCGGATCCTTTATCCCCAAGCGAATATCGGTTCCCAAGGCGGAACCCAGGATCACACAATCCTTGCCTACCGCAAACCGAAAGGCCCGACCTGTTCCCGAATACCATTCCATCACCGCCAAGGGGCTTTCGGAAGGGAGGCCATGGGAAGGAGGCGGGCAATCCATAAGTTCCTGATTTACCCCGGACAAGGAAATAACGGATCCTTGGATCCAAAAGGATCCGGAAAATCGCCAGAGGGAAAGAAAATACTGTTTTTCCCTATCCGCTTTTTGGGTACAAAAGGAAAGTCCAAAACAAAAAGAAACCCAATCCGAAGGATAAGGGTGGCCTGTGTGGAAAACTAAGCAATATGGATAAAATTGGTAAACAAGAAGTGTCTGGGATGCAAAAAAAATCTCCCGGAGGTCCCCAACCCATCCAGTTTATCGTTCTTGGAGGGGAAATGGCATCGCCTGCCTTCCTTGGATTGTTAGTTGACACATACTTTCTAACCATTCCCCTTTGGACGATTATCGGGGCTTTGATGGGTTTTGTTTCCGTGGGATTTCACCTTGCCAAAATGTTGGGATTGGGCCTAAAGACTACCTCAAAACCGCCGAATTCCAGTCCTTCCATGGGGAAAAAAACATAATGGCCCCATTCTTTTTTCGTTTTTTGGCTCCCTTGGTTTTTGGGTTTGGCTGTTTTGCTTCCCTTGGGCGGGTGGTTGGGTCGTTTAGACAAGAAAACTGGCAAATGGAGGCGGCCATTACCGCCTATGGCATCATCCTGGCCGGGGTGGTTCCCGTTGTGCTTGTTGCCCTAATCCAAGGGGGATCGCCAAGAAAAAGGGCAGTGATATTGCTTGGTGGGGCCTTTGCGAAACTCTTTATCATTGGCTTACTTGTGTTCCTTGCCCGGCGAAACCACCTTTCCTTTTCGGAAAAAACTTCCTTTCTAGTCTGGTTGTTTTTTTCCTATTTGGTAATTTCTTCCTTAGGGTGGTTCGTGGTTGCGGCACAGGGGAATCCCGGGAAAGAATCCGGGCGATCCAAGGTCCGCCAGGGTTAAGTGCATGGCTTGGTTTTTTGCACAAGGCGGGGGCCTTGACCCTATTTTGCGAACCGCTTTGGAAGAGCCCAAAGACAAAGTCCATTGGGCGATTTTCGAGCCCAAAGGTATTTTCATCGAGGGTATCGGGTTTCACCTACCCGCCTATGGCTCGCTTCAATTTACAAAATTCATGTTGCTGCTGGTGGTTGCGGCCGCTTTCGTTACTTTTTGTAGTGTTTCCCTTGCCCGGGCCATCCGGGGTGGGAAACTGGCCAAGGGTCCCTTCAACAATTTCCTTGAAATGCTTTTGCTTTACATCCGGGACAACATTGCCAAACCCAATTTGGGGGACCAGGCAGATCGGTTCTTGCCCCTCCTTTGGACGATGTTCCTTTTTATCCTGACTTGCAACCTTTTGGGAATGATCCCGGCCCCTTTGGGTGGAAGTCCCACGGCGAGTATTGCCGTTACTGCCGGTATTGCCTCTTTCAGTTTTTTGGCGATTAACTACAACGGGATTCGTGCCAATGGCATGGTGGGCTACATCAAAGGGTTCTGGATGCCGATTGCCCTTCCCGGCGGCTTTGTGATTAGTGGGCTCCTTTTCGTGATTGAACTCCTGGGAGTCTTCATTCGGAGTGGGGTGTTGGCCATTCGTTTGTTTGCAAACATGTATGGTGGCCATGTGGCATTGGCGGTCTTGTTAAGTTTCATCCTCACGGCGGCAGGTTCGCCCTCGGGAATGCGGGAATGGCTACATCCGGTGGTCGGTTTTGGCAGCATTCTTATCTGCATTGCCTTGAGTTGCCTGGAGCTTTTCGTGGCCTTTCTCCAAGCGTTTGTGTTTACCCTGCTCACCTCGCTTTTCATTGGAATGGCTACCCATTCAAGTCATGCCCATGATAGTCATGAAACCGGGGAACATGATCATGGGGAAGCCGGGGGCAAGGGAACAGGACATGATCCGGTTCCCCAACCTGCCCATTAAGACCCGAATATTTACGAACCAAGTTGGTTTTTTCTCTTGGGCGGCTTTGAAGCCGCAAATTGGAATGGAGGAGTTGGGAAGATGAAGTCTTTGAAACTTCTGGTTTTGGCGGTTGCGGTGGTTGCCCTCACGGCTGACCCGATTATGGCCGCCGAGGAAGGCCTGATCCGAATTGGCAAGGGCATTGGCATTGGCCTTTCCCTGTTGGGTGCGGGTATTGGCTTGGGTTTGATTGGTAAAGGATTGACCGAGTCCATGGCTCGTCAACCCGAATTTGCCACCACAATCCAAACAGGTGCCATCATTTTTGCCGCCCTTTTGGAAGGCGTTACCCTTTTGGCCCTTTTGTTCTGCCTGTTCTAAAGCGGACTGGCACAAGAATTGTCCATTGGGCTCGATACTGGTCGATTCCGGCATCGGGCGTGGCTAGGGTTACCCCGTGTATTTCCATACACATGGGGTGGCCAGGGTGAGGGTTCCCAAACCGCGACCTTAACTCGGGGTTATTTCGTTATGCGAGCGTTATTGTTTGTTAGCCTGCTCAGCCTCAGCCTTTTGGTGGGGACGCAATTTGCTTGGGCCGAAGGAAAATCCGTACAGGATTCTTCCACCGTCCTTGCCCTGAATTCGGCAACCACTGGAACGGTCGAATCCAAACCGGTCTCAGGGACCATTGCGGGGAATGACCACAAAGGTGATTCCCATGGAGCGGGTCACCCGGCACCAAAAGGCGATTTTGAGCCCTTTGGTTGGTCCGTGGATTTGGCCCTTTTTGCTTTCGTGATTTTTGGCGGCCTGATTTTGGTGCTTCAACGCTTTGCGTGGAAACCCATCATGGAAGCCCTTGCCGATCGTGAAAACGCCCTCCAAAAAGTGGCAGATGATGCGGCCAAAGCTCGTGCGGATGCCGCTTCATTACGAGGTGAACTGGACGAAAAATTTGCCCAGGCCGGGGATCAGGTTCGCCAAATGGTGGAGGAAGCCCGTCGTGATGGCCAGGCCCTTCGCGAGGAAATGTTGGGAAGAGCCCGTGAAGAGATTGCCGCCGAGCGGGACCGTCTGCACAGGGATCTGGAAACGGCCAAAGACCAGGCATTACAGGAAATCTCGCTTCGTTCGATCAAACTTTCTGGTCTTTTGACCGCAAAGGTTTTGGGCAAGCAGGTTTCCGAAGCTGACCATGCTCGCCTTCTCGACGAAGCGATTGTAAATTTGGACCAAACCATGGCTACTTCCGGGGCACGCTAGTTATGGTCCAAGCCGACAGGACGGATGCGACCGACCAAGGGTATTTTGACAATACCACGCGTCGGTTGATTGATACCTACACGGAAGCCCTTTGGAGTGCTGCCAACAACCATGGCCGCACCTCAGCGATTCGCGAAGAGGCGGTTGGATTGTCAGATGCGATAAAAAGCAAGGCAATGTTCAACCTTTTCCTTGAAGGTAATGGGACCAGTCGGGATCAACGCCGTGAAGTCCTGCAACGGGTTTTTGAAGGCAGGTTGGAAGGCCTTTTGGCAAATTTTATCCATGTTCTCAACAATCACGACCGTCTCTACCTGCTAGGGGACATTTTGGTTGCGTATCAAAAATTCGATGATACCAAACAAGGCAAAGTCGATGTTGGGATCACCACTGCCACTACGCCAAGCCCCGGGCAATTGGCCAAAATTGAAGGTGTGATTCGTACCCGATTGGGTAAGACACCCCGCTTTCATCAAAAACTCGACCCATCCATTCTTGGTGGAATGGTAGTTCGGGTTGGAGACATGGTTTGGGATGAAAGCAGCAGATCCAAACTTAACAGAATGACGCAGCTACTTGAGGAGAAAGGCACTCATGAAATTCAAGCCGGACGAGATCGTTTCCGTACTCCAGAGTGAGGTCGAGAATTACAAGGATCGCCTCGAGGCACGGGAAACCGGCAGAATCCTCGAGGTTGGCGACGGTATTGCCCGTGTTCACGGCCTTTCCAATGTAATGGCCGGGGAGATGGTTGAATTTACCCGGACCAAAGTCATTGGACTGGCCTTCAACCTCGAAGAAACCTCCGTGGGTGTTATCATCCTTGGAGATTACCTTCAATTGACCGAAGGCGATGAGGCCGTAGCTACCGGTCGCCTCCTTCAGGTTCCCGTGGGAAATGCCCTGATTGGCCGGGTGGTTGATCCGCTTGGCAATCCCATGGATGGCAAGGGGCCCATCATAACCAGCGAGTTTCGCTTTGTAGAAAGCCCCGCTCCCGGTATTGCCGCCCGTCAACCCGTTGAAGAACCCCTTCAAACCGGAATCAAGGCGATCGACGCCATGATTCCCATTGGCCGCGGCCCGCGCGAACTCATCATTGGAGATCGCAAAACGGGTAAAACCACCATTGCCATCGACACCATCCTGAACCAGAAGGGTGGCGATGTGATTTGTGTTTATGTTGCCATCGGGCAAAAAGAGTCGACGGTCGCCAAACTGATTGAAACCCTGCGCGCCGGAGGCGCCATGGATTACACGGTTGTGGTAATCTCTTCCTCCGCAACCGCCGCCCCGCTTCAATATTTGGCTCCCTATGCCGGTTGCGCCATTGCCGAAGGCTTCATGCACAAGGGACAACACACCCTTTGTGTTTATGATGACCTTTCGAAACAGGCTGCGGCGTACCGCCAGCTTTCATTGCTCATGCGTCGTCCCCCCGGTCGTGAGGCCTACCCGGGCGATATTTTCTATGCCCACAGCCGACTGCTCGAGCGATCGGTAAAGTTGGCCGAGCGTTGGGTCATTGTTCCTGACAATGCGGATGCCTCCAAAATCACCGACGATTGGGGAACCACCAACGCATCGGAAGAACCCCGGACCCAGGGTCAATCCGCCAGGGTGTACATTGGACCCCTTGAAAAAGAACATGCCCACAAAAGCGTCCTTCCCAAGTTTCCCGGGCATAAACTTGCCAAAGTGGTGGCCTCTGGGGGTACGCTAACCGCCCTTCCCATCATTGAAACGCTTGAGGGTGAAGTTTCGGCCTACATTCCCACCAATGTGATTTCCATTACCGATGGCCAGATTTATCTACAGGGTGCCTTGTTCAATGCCGGGCTTCGTCCCGCTGTCGATGTGGGTATCTCTGTTAGCCGGGTAGGTGGTAAAGCCCAAACCGGGGCGATGAAAAGTGTTTCCGGTGGCTTGAGGCTGGACCTTGCCGCCTTTCGCGAACTGGAAGCTTTTGCCCAACTTGGAACGGAACTTGACAAAGCCACACAAGGCCAGCTGGATCGTGGATACCGGGTGGTTGAGGTCCTCAAGCAACCTGCCAATGTGCCCATGCACTTTGTGGACCAGGTCGCAATCCTTTTTGCCGGAACCAAGGGCTATCTGGATAGCACTCCCCGAAGCCAGGTCCAGGCTTGGGAATCCCAGTTCCTTCGCTATTTCAAGGAACAAACTCCCGAGATTCGTAACGGAATCGTCAAGGAAAAGAAATTGACTCCCGACCTTGCAAAGGGTCTGGAAAAAGCGATCAAGGATTTTGGACATCAATTTCGCGGGTAAGTAGGCCTCTTTTTTGGGGTTTGGGCCACGGTGGGTTCGTGGCCCCTAACAAGCACAAGGTGAGTTGTGGCCAAAACGCGTGAGCTGGTTAGTCGCCGCAAGGCGATCAGGAATATCCGGAAAATCACCCGGACTATGGAACTGATCGCCACCGCCCGCTTCAAAAAGGCCCTGGATCGGGCCACTGAAGCGGAGGCTTTTACCCGGAAAATTGCCGAGGTCGCCGCCGACCTTGCCCGTAGTGGTTCCAGCGGCCAACACCCCTTGCTGGCCAACCGTACCCCCGTTAAAAAAGCTATCCTCCTTGTCATTTGTTCCAACCGGGGCCTTTGCGGTGGGTACAATGCGGGAATCCTTCGCGAGGCCTACTCCCGGATTCGCAAGGCCAAAGAAGCAAACATTGCCTTGGACATCGAGGCTTCGGGCAAGCGGGGTATCAACTCGTTCAAGTACCAGAAAGTTGTTGTCACCGCCAGCTATACCCAATTCGATGACAAGCCGAAATGGGAAGACCTTGAGCCTGTGGCTCGCAAGTACCTTGCCGCATTTTTGGCAGGGGAAATTGACCAGTTGGATGTAGCCTACATGAAGTTTCTTTCCGCTGCCCGTCAAACGCCCATGGTGGAAACGCTCCTTCCCCTTGCCGGGTTGCCTCAGGGTTCTGCCAAAACGGATGCGACCAAAAACAAGGATGCCAATAATGGGTCTCCCGTTGATTATGAATTTGTCCCCAATGCGGCAGAAATCCTGGACGAGCTTTTGCCCCAGGCATTCCGTACCAGGCTTTTCAAGTGCTTCCTGGATGCGGCGGTAAGTGAACAAATCGGCCGAAGGGTAACCATGAAGGCCGCCACAGAAAATGCGGACAGTATGATCAAAACCATTAGCCGCCAGTACAACCGTGCCCGCCAGGCCAGCATCACCAAGGAGATTTCCGAGGTTATTGGTGGTGCGGCCGCCCTTGAATAAGCGGTTGACTCCCTAAAAAGAGTACTCAAAACGGATCAGGAACATTTGGTAGACAGACCAGTTTTTACGGAGTTTTCAAGATGAGCAGTGCGATCGAAACAGCAGTCAAAACCGGCAAGGTAATTCAAGTGATCGGGGCCACTTTTGATGCTGAATTCCCCGAAGGTCACCTTCCCAGTATTTACAATGCCCTTACGATTCAATCGAACTTCAAAGGCATTGTTGTGGACCTGGTTGGGGAGGTTCAACAACACTTGGGAGGCCGCCGGGTCCGGTGTGTTGGGTTGGGTTCAACCGATGGTTTGGTCCGTGGGATGGAGGTGGTTGATACCGGAGCCCCGGTGACGATTCCCGTCGGCGAAGGCACCCTTGGTCGTGTTTTCAATGTTTTGGGAAAAGAAATTGATGGCCGCGGTCCGGTCAAGGCTACCGAGTATCGTCCGATTCATCGTCAGCCCCCAGCCCTGACGGAACTTTCACCCAAAATCGAGATCTTTGAAACCGGTATCAAGGTCATTGACCTTTTGACCCCATTGGTTCGTGGTGGAAAGGCCGGCCTGTTCGGTGGTGCGGGCCTTGGTAAAACCGTTATCCTCACCGAGCTTATTGCCCGTATTGCCAGCCAGCATGGTGGATATTCTGTTTTTGCCGGGGTAGGCGAGCGCACCCGTGAGGGTAATGACCTTTGGTTGGAAATGCAGGAAACCAAAATCGGCAAAACCGATCGTTCCGTTATTACCCAAACGGCGATGGTTTTTGGCCAAATGAATGAGCCCCCTGGAGCCCGCCTTCGCGTGGCACTCACTGCCCTTACGATGGCGGAATGGTTCCGGGATGCCACCGGCAAGGACACTTTGTTGTTTGTGGACAATATCTTCCGGTTTTCGCAGGCTGGTTCCGAAGTGTCCGCTCTCCTTGGCCGAATGCCCAGTGCGGTCGGTTACCAACCAACCCTGGCTACCGAAATGGGTGAACTCCAAGAGCGCATTACCTCGACAACCCGTGGGGCAATCACCTCGGTTCAGGCCGTTTATGTCCCGGCGGATGATCCAACCGATCCAGCCCCTGCGAATGCTTTCCAGCATCTGGATGCCTTTATCTACCTGGAACGGAGGATTTCGGAAAAAGGTATCTACCCAGCCGTGGATCCCCTGGCCAGTTACTCCAACATTCTTGACCCCAACATTGTGGGGGAAGAACATTACGCCGTTGCCAGGCGCGTGCAGCAAATCCTTCAGCGGTATCGTGAATTGCAAGACATTATCGCCATTTTGGGTGTGGAAGAACTGTCCGAGGAAGACAAGCAAGTGGTCGCTCGCGCCCGCCGCATCGAACGCTTCCTGTCTCAGCCCTTCATTGTTGCCGAAGTGTTCACAGGCAAAGCAGGAAAGGTTACTCCGGTCAAGGAAACCATCCGGAGCTTCAAGGAGCTTTGCGAAGGCAAGTGGGATCACCTGCCCGAAGGGGCCTTCATGTATGTTGGCGGGATTGATGAGGCCGAAGAACAGGGTAAGCGCATGGCCGCTGGGGTGAGGTAATCCATGGCAAATTCCACCCTTCGTTGTGTTGTCGTCACTCCTGAAAAGGCGGTGGTCGATACCCCGGCGGAATATGTTTCCCTACCCTTGTTTGACGGACAAGCGGGCTTTCTCCCAAGGCGGGCCCCTTTGGTTGGGCGCATGAAACCTGGAAGCCTTGTCATTCGCACCCAAGGCAAGGATGAAACCTACTTTATTGACGGGGGAATCGTCCAAATGAAGGGTGAGGTCATTACCCTTTTGACCGGGCGGGCGGTTCCAAAAGGCCAAATTGATACCGCCGCCGCCCTTAAAGAACTTGAGGTTTCCCCTTCGCCCTCGGCAACCGGATCGGTCCTGGAAGAAACAAGGGCAT
Organism: Planctomycetia bacterium; assembly: GCA_005808665.1. Taxonomy (GTDB): domain Bacteria; phylum Planctomycetota; class Planctomycetia; order Gemmatales; family Gemmataceae; genus SYLG01. The sequence continues at coordinate 20,797 of SYLG01000022.1, forward strand.
CCAGGGAACGGGCCAAAGTGATGCTGCGAATCGCAAGGGGATAGCTTGCTGATTCACCAGATTCAAACCAAAAGGGGACCCGCTTGATAGGGGTCCCCTTTTTTCGTGGATCCCTATTCCTTTGACACCAGCACCAAAATCCCTTCCGGGCCAAGCCGATAGGATTGTCCAGGTCGAAACAGGTCCGTCGATTCCGTTGGATCGATTTCGAAAGGTGCCTCAATTGTGGTATCCAGAAACCGCCCCCAATGGGTCCCCCGGGAAGGGGTGGGCAGTTCCCACCAGGTCTCCTCGGTAGCCCTGCTGAAGGCAATATACAGGTCCTGGTCGGGCTCCCGCCTGGTGGATTGGCCAAAAAACTGCAGGGCAATGTGTTTTGAAGATTGTGAAAAATCGGGTAACAGGGACAAGTGTCCGTGCCATGCTACCTCCTGGGGAGCAAGGAATTCGCGCCTCCTGAGGGCGGAGTGCCTTTTCCGGAAGGCGATTAACTCCCTGGTGAACCTCTGGAATTGCATTTGGTCCTTGCTGATCGACCAATTCAACCAGTTCATTTCGTTATCCTGGCACCAGGCATTGTTGTTGCCATGTTGGGTCCGAAGCATTTCATCCCCGGAAAGAATCATGGGCATTCCTTGCGAAAGCAAAAGAGTGGCCATCAGGTTTCTGACCCGTTTGAGTCGCAACCGCATGATTTCGGGATCCTGGGTAGGGCCTTCAAATCCACAATTGTTGGAATAGTTCTGGTCGGTTCCATCACGATTCCCTTCCCCGTTGGCCGAATTGTGCTTCCTTGAATAGGAAACCAAATCCCAAAGGGTAAAGCCATCGTGACAGGTGATAAAATTGACCGAGTGGGCCGGGGTTCGCCCCGCCAACTCGTAAAGGTCCGCACTTCCACAAACCCGGGTTGCCAATTCCCCTACGGTTATACCCCCGGTCAACCAGAACCTGCGAACCGTATCCCTGTATTGGCCGTTCCATTCCGACCAGCGGCGGCCGAAAGGGAAATTGCCCACCTGATAAAGCCCCTCTGCATCCCAGGGCTCGGCAATGAGTTTGGAACCCGCCAAGACCCCATCTTCGGCAATCATTTCCACCACGGGAGGATCTGCCATGACCTTTCCAAAACGATCGCGACCCAACACCGAGGCAAGGTCAAAGCGAAAACCATCAACATGCATATCAAGAATCCAAAAACGGAGACAATCAATGATGAGTTCACGGACCACGGGTTGATTGCAGTTGATCGTATTGCCACAACCGCTGAAGTTGAGGTAACGGCCCTGGGAATCAAGCATGTAAAAAAGGGGGTTGTCCAGTCCTCGAAACGACCAGGTGCGACCGTTGGTACCTCCTTCCCCGGTGTGGTTGAAAACCACATCCAGAATAACCTCGATGCCAAGGCCATGCATTCCGGCCACAAGGTCACGAAACTCGTTCATTTGGCCATGATCTTTGGCGGTTGCGGCATAGGAAGCCTTCACAGCCGCAAAACCGATGGTGTTGTAACCCCATAAATTGAGGTTTTTCTGACCTGTATGGGGATTGACAAAGGGGCAATCGGTTTCATCAAATTCATGGATCGGAAGTAGTTCAAGGGCTGTGATACCCAGGGATTTAAGGTAAAGACCCTTTTCCATGAGCCCAAGAAAGGTACCCGGATGGTCAACACCTGACGAAGGGTGCTGGGTGTAACTTCGGACATGAAGTTCATAAAGAATCGAATCCTCAGGGGCAACGGCTGGGTGACGATCTTCCTGCCATTGATAATTGCGCCTCTGAAAAAGTGATAATCGGCCTTCGGGGCAGGAAACCCCCCAAACTTCCCCGCCAGTTATGGCGGTGGCCGAGGGATCAAGCAGCGGGATTTCCGGGGTGAAGGCATGCCCAGGCCGGGCGGGACCATCCACCTGCCACGCATACCGAAACTCGGGAGGAAGACCTTTTACCAGAATATGCCAATGATCGCCGGTTAAATGAACTGTTGGATCAAGTTTTAATGTGGCCACCGAGTGTGGACCACTTAGGCTGTAAACGAGTAAACTCACCGAGGTGGCGTGCTTGGAGATGACGGCAAAGTTGATACCTTCACCGGTCCAACTCGCCCCAAGGGGAATGGCCCGACCTCTCCCAATGGATAACAGGTTCAAAGCAAAAATCCCTGGCAAATTGTGCCATTTGTGGTGGGCCGATTATCCATCAACACCACTTGCCGATTTTTTTGTGGTTTTTTTCATGGAAACTCTGGCCCAAGGGCGTTAGGATTTCATTGGACCCGACACGGATGGTCGGTTCGCCCTATAGTATGAGGGTTATGGATTTCCCACAGCCCGGTCGATCTGAACCGGGTCCGATTCCAAAACAAAGTTAGTTCACCTATTGAGTTCTCGTTACCGCCTTGAATGGGCGCCGTATTAACAAAAAAACTATTTCTTTTGCGATCTTTTTGCCGGAGTTTCTTTACATGGCTCGCCAAGACGAAGGTCACGGACATCAACCTCACCCCCATGGCGATAGGTCGGGCCACGGCCACCAACCCATGGGTCGAAGGCGAATGCCCGCACCCGCCGGAGGGGGGCAGGCAGGGTTTGGGGGCAGGCGCATCCCGGATGTTGCCTACGCCGCTCCCATGCAAATCACCCACAGGCCCCCACTAGAGCAGGTGGAGGGAGAACCGCCGCGAAGTGTCATGCCGGTGGCCAAATTGGATGAACTGTACCGGATGCCTATTCCCAAACTTTTTGAAATCCTCGAAAATGAGGGGATCCAGGAGCATTCCGGCCTCAACCGGGTCCAATTGATCATCCAGGTGGTTCGTCGTTTCATCGAAAAAGGGGAGGTTGTCCTAGGTTCTGGAACCCTTGAAACACTTCCGGATGGATATGGGTTCCTTCGAAGCCAAATCCATAACTATCTTGCCTCCCCTGAAAATGTTTATGTTTCGCCCAGCCAAATTCGGCGTCATGGGCTAAAAACAGGCCTGTTGATAGAGGGCCCCATCCGCCTACCCATTGAAGGGCAAGACAATTTTGCGCTTTTGAATGTCGATTCCATCAATGGTGTCCCTGCCCTGGAAAGGGTTCGTCCCAAGTTATTTGAGGAACTAACCCCACTACACCCGTGCAAAAGGCTAAGGCTGGAAACGACCCCGGACGAATATTCAACCAGGGTGATTGACCTTGTTACCCCCATTGGCCGGGGGCAGAGGGGATTGATTGTTTCCCCACCAAGGGCCGGCAAAACGGTTCTCCTTGCCAAGATTGCCAATGCGATCCAGTTCAATTATCCCGATGCCTACCTCATTGTGTTGCTTATTGACGAGCGACCAGAGGAAGTTACCGAAATGATCAAACAGGTTTCCGGAAACAATTCCGAAGTGGCGGCAAGTACCTTTGATGAACCGAGTGCAGACCATTGTCATGTGGCCGATATTGCCATGGAAAAGGCCAAACGCCTTGTGGAAGGGGGTAAGGATGTCATCATCCTTCTGGATTCCATCACCCGCCTTGCCCGGGCCCACAACGCGGAAGCTCCTCCCGGGGGAAAACTCCTCTCGGGTGGCCTGGACAGTAACGCCATGCAAAAACCCAAACGCTTTTTTGGGGCAGCCCGGCAAAGCGAAGAGGGGGGCAGCCTGACGATCATCGCCACCGCCCTCATTGATAC
>SYLG01000120.1 GCA_005808665.1 Planctomycetia bacterium
GAATAATGGAGGAGGATTTGGAGTCCCAACCTTTTAATACTTATTTGACTTTTTCCCCGGGAAGCCCCGGGATTTCTTGGTCCGAACTGCGTCACTTGGGTTAAATTCCCCTCCGTGGAGGGGTGGCAGGCGAAGCCTGACGGGGTGGTGCCTTAAGAAACACAACATTGGGAAGGAGTGGTGGCACACCTTACGAACCACCCCGCCCTGACGGGCACCCCTCCAATGGAGGGGAATAATGGAGGAGGATTTGGAGTCCCAACCTTTTAATACTTATTTGACTTTTTCCCCGGGAAGCCCCGGGATTTCTTGGTCCGAACTGCGTCACTTGGCTAGTTCCCGTGGGCGGATCCCCACGGCTCTCCCGAAACGGATTGTGGAATGGGTAGGGTGGCAATATCAAGCCACCACGCCAAGCTTTCAAATTCAGGAAGCAGCTTGAAAGCGCCGGTTGGCTTCCGACCAGTCGATGTGCAGCATGAACTTTTCGATGTAATCTGTCTTCTTGTTCAGGTAGTCGATGTAAAAGGCGTGTTCGTAAACATCAATGACAACAAGGGGCATTGCCAACCAGAGCGGCCCAATGGCATGTTCGTCACTCAAAACATTGTAAAGCTTTCCATTGACCGGATGCTGCACAAGCATCGCCCACCCTGCGGCGGCCTTGGCGCTTAACATGAAATCCGCCCACCATTTGTTCAGGGATCCAAAACGGGTTTCAATTGCTTTTTTGAGGCCGTCTTTCGGCTCCGATTGGGCCAAGGCCAAGCCGTCGAAATACATTTCGTGGAGCAGGACGCTGTTGCCCCGGCTGGATTTCTGCTTTTGCATGGTTTCAAAGGCCATGGGATCGAGCGGGGTTCCCTTTTGAAAACCATCCTCCAACCGGGTGTCGATGGCGACAAAGGTTTTTAGTGCTCCGCCATAGTGGGCAGTATGATGCGGGGCGATTTGTTGGGCACTGAGAAAACCAGGGATCTCTTTGAATTTGAGGGGTTTCATTTGACCGGTTGACAGGCCGCTTTTGGAAAAAGGCCCCTTTTCGCCCTCGGCACTTTCTGAAATTCCCGGAAGCAAAAGGGAACCGGTGGCCGCCCCTGATGAGGCAAAGAAGAAATTCCGGCGGGTGAGGTCTTTCATGATGCAATCTCCGGGTAATCGCCAAAAGGGTCCAAAGGTTGAAATAGGAAACCCGGCTTCGCCTTCACCTGTTTTTTTGGACTTTTCCTGATTCCAAGGTGCTTTACGCTCCTGAGGTCTGAAATCCCCTTGGCTCCCTTGGAATCCCTGGCAGGTTCCTGCATAATTTCCGCATGAACACCCTCCTCCTCTTTGCCCTGTTTCTTTCCAGCCATGCCGACCAGGTCCGACCCAATCTGGTCCTGATCCATGTCGATGACCTTAGACATGACACGCTTGGTTACCTGGGAAATTCCACGGTGCAAACACCTCATCTGGATAACCTGGCCCGCCGGGCGACTTCCTTTACCAATTCGTTTGTGACCACCTCCATTTGTGGGGTGAGCCGGGCAACGCTTTTGACGGGACAATGGCAAAGGCATCACAAATGCGGCGGATTTGGCCAAAATCTTTCCGAGGACCAATGGAGGAATACTTATCCGGAATTGTTGCGATTGGCGGGCTACCGAACGGGATTTATCGGCAAGATTGGTATCGCCGACAAGCCCGAACATAAGGCGATGTGGGAAAAGAGGTGGGACTATTACCGGGGCCTTCCGGGTCAGGCCGGGGATCAGTTCATTGACCCAAATGATCCGCAAAAGAGGCACAAGACCCAACTTTTTGGCGACCAGGCCCTTGAGTTCATTTCGGTCAGGGAACCCAGGCCCTTTGCGCTCCAGATCAGTTTTAATGCCGTTCATGCAAGAGACGGCAAACCCCGGGAATTTACCCCCGATCCACGGGAGGAAACGCTTTACAAGGACACGGTCATGCCCGTTCCTCCTTTGGCGAACGAAGCATACTTCGGGTTGTTACCGCCTTTTGTGCAAGAATCCGAGGCCAGGAGGCGTTGGCAGGCTCGTTACTCCAACCCGGAACTTAACCAGGCAACCCTGAAAGACTATTATCGGCTGATCACCGGGGTGGACCGTGAGGTAGGGCGTATGGTTGCCGAACTCCAAAAGCTTGACCTGGCCAAAAACACGGTGATCGTGTTTACCTCGGACAACGGTTTCGCCCTTGGGGATCGGGGTTTGGCCGACAAATGGTTCATGTACGAGGAGTCGATTCGGGTGCCTTTGTTGATCGCTGATTTGCGGGATCGGGATCCGGGTCGTTGCCGGGTGGAGTCGATCGTATTGAATGCGGACATTGCCCCGACCCTGTTGGACCTGGCCTCGGTCAAGGCGCCCCAGACGATGCAAGGGCGCAGCCTGGTACCCTTTCTGAGGCGGTACATTCCCATGGATTGGCGGTATGGTTTCTTTTACGAACACCATGCCGGGTCCAAAAACATTCCTCCCAGTGAAGGGGTCCGGTCGGAACGATACAAATACATTCGTTGGCTGGAACCCACGCCTGAGGGAATCAGGAATGGCCAGGCCCGGATGGAACAGCTATATGATCTGGAAAATGACCCACTTGAATTGAAAGATGTTTTCAAGGATCCGAAATTGGCTCAAATCGTGGAGCAAAGCCGCAAGGTGTGGCAAAGCCTCCGCAAGGAATTGGAATAGGGAAACCTGGTTAACGCCGGGGCGGGGCCAACCTGAACCGCCACGAAGGTTTTGGGAAAGGTGGATTCGTTGCCGGTTCTACCGATGATTGCCCTTTAACATTCACCAAAGGCCTGCCGGTTGCAGACGGTTTACTGGGGGGTGGGCAGGTAGTAGTAGTCCACAAAGCCGATCATCATTTCCTCCCAGGTCATGTTGCCCCAGCGAACTTCCTTTTTCGGATCGGGATTGGCTGGGTTCTCTTTGGAATTGTCAAAGTGGGCGATGCATTCGACAAAATATCCTGCGGGAATGTGGAGAAATTTGCCGAGGTTGTAACTTTCCTGCCAGTTGAAATCATAGTGCGGAACGCGCAAAAGGGTGGTTCGGGTTTTCTCGGGTGTTAAAAGGTCCATGGTAAAATCCTTGCCCCTTACATGCATATGGGGCGAATAGGAAATGATCACCGCAGGTTTGTCAAAACGGGTTAGGGACCGCACCTCGTGGTTGCCGTCTCCCGGTGGGATCCGGAAGCGGTTGTTGAGGATGGCGCGGGTGCGGATTTCATGGATGGGAGCTTCGCTTTGGTATTGGACACCGACAGAGGAGCGGTCGACGACTGCCTTGCCGTTGGGGGTGTAGTGCATTTCAAAAAGGAGTTTTGATCCTTTGAGGAGTTTTTTGGCAGCCCCTTTCGGGAAAATGATGGGGAAATCCCCGGGGACATAGGCACCCAGCATCATGGCGCCGAATTTGTCGGGATTGCTCCTCCGCTCGCCTTTGGCAAGGAAATCGGGAAATTTCTCCCCAGGGGGTATGACAAACACAATGATGTGGTGAATCTGGGCCCGTTGATCCGGGCGTACTTCTATGGCTTTGACCCAGCGGTCTTCGGAAATTTCGCCCTCACCCAGGATATATTGATAGGGCATGCCCACCGCACCAAAGAGATAATGGGTGGGAACTTTTACTGCCTCCCCCATCCGAAAAATCTCGTCGGGCTTTCCCATCCGCCATCCCGGATTGAAAACCGGGTTGGCAGGTGCCTTGGACAGGTCGCCCTCCGGGCAGTCGGAATCAATCCAGTCCGTCAAGGTTTGGATTTCTTTTTCGGTCAAACGGCGATCATTGACAAAGTGGCCAGGTGTACTGTCCGCATGCCAGGGTGGCATGGTTTTGTTGCCAATCACTTCGCGAATCATGTCGGTCCAGGCCAGCGTTTCCTTGAGCGAGGTCAGGGGAAAGGGGCCTGCCTCGCCCGGACGGTGGCATCCTTGGCACTTGGCCTGAATGATGGAGGCAACCTCACCCGCCCAGGTGGGCGCACCTTCTTTGGCCTTTTTGGCCTTGCCGTGATGAGTGACAAGGCAACCCGCTGTTTTTGTCCAGGAGGTCTCGACCTCCCTCCCTTCGATAACCGCATCCAGGGCATCCACCAGTTCCTTGGTAGAAGGGGATTTTCGCATAATACCGGGAGAAAACTGGTCGTCGATTCGACCCCGATAGCGGATTTTGCCCCCAGCATCGGCAACTAGGACGCAGGGAATCCGATCCACACCCAGTTTTTGGGTAAGGGCAAGGCCTTTATCCTGGAGCAGGGGGATGGAAAGCCCAAGGTCTTTGGCATGGGAGGCGATTTCGTCTGCGGTAATGCCATAGGTGGTATCAATGGCGGCCCAGGCAACCCCACTTTCCTGGAAACGAACACCCATCCGCTTGATGCTTGGAACATAATTTTGACAGACAGGGCACTGCGGTTCCATGAAAAAGAATACGAGAGCTTTTTTACCCCGAAGGGCATCCGACGCCACGAAGGCGGTTTTGGCTAGCGGTTCGGGAAGCTTTATGTCAAGGAGAGAGGTTCCCAGGGGAAGCTTGGCATCTGCCCCGGGAAGGGACAAAGCACCTGCCAACAGACAAACCATTGAGAAAAAACGGTTCAACATCCTGACCCCGATTCGATCATGAAAACCCAACAAGTTCATGAAGCTATTGTCGCCACGGGAGCCTGTGGAGGAAAGCCAGATCGCTTCCTTCACCGACATTTCACATACTTTTTTCATTTCGGCCAAAAACCGAAACCAGGGTAGCCATGAAAAGGGCAACCACGGTAGCGGCAAAACCTACAAAAAGACCTGCGACAGCACCTATCCCGGCACCATAGCGTAGGGAATCAAAGGCCCCCTGGGGGCGAATCCCGGATTCCCCCAAATGGGCGACAAAATCGGGCGAAATCCATCCGATCAGGGCCCCAAAACCTCCCCCCAAAACGCTAGAAACAAGGCCGCCTGCCACCATCAGGCCAAACGATTTGAGAATCTTTTGCATGGGAGAGGCTCTTCCACCGGTTGGGGATAAAAGTTAATTATAGCTGGTGGTCAGGAAACCGGTTCCAGCAAACATTCCAGATATTTTTGGAAAGCCCCGGTGTTAAAAACGATGACTTTCTCGTCTTGGCGAATGCTTCCGGATTGAATCAGGTTTTGCAACACCGAAAGGCAGACCGCGGTTTCAGGACAAAGGGGAATACCCTCAAGCGAGGCCGCTTTTTGCATCCAAAAAGGGATGGACGCCTCCGGAGCAGCAACGGCCTCACCCTTTGAGGCCCGAATGGCGTCCAACATCAGGAAATCTCCCACTGCCGCTGGGACGCGAAGGCCGCTTGCGGAGGTTTTGGCGTTCTCCCAGGTTTGGGCCAGGCGGTCCCCTTTTTCGAAGGCACGAACAATGGGAGCACACCCTTCACTTTGGCAGGCATAAAACCGGGGCCGTTTGGATCCCTCGAGCCAACCCAATTCCGTCAATTCGGCAAATGCTTTGGCCATCCCCACCAGCCCGGTGCCGCCCCCGGTGGGATAGAGGATCACATCCGGGAGCGACCAACCGCACTGCTCGGCAAGCTCGATCCCCATGGTTTTTTTTCCCTCGAGGCGGTACGGTTCCTTGAGGGTGGAGAAATCAAACCAACCCTTCCTGGCGGCGTTCTCGCGAACGATTTTGCCACAGTCGTGAATCAATCCATCGACCAAAGTGACGCGGGCACCATAAAGGAGGGCCTCGCGCCGATTGACCACCGGAGTATCCCGGGGCATGAAGACATGGCACTCGATGCCCGCCCGGGCGGCATAGGCAGCGGCCGCCCCGCCGGCATTTCCCGCCGTGGGCAGGGCGATTTTGGTGACCCCTAATTCCTTGGCCATGCTGATGGCAACGGTCATGCCGCGGCTTTTGAAGCTGCCCGTGGGCAGGATCGACTCGTCCTTGATGAAGAGCCTTTCCAAACCAAATACTTTACCCAATCGGGGACAAGGGAGGAGCGGGCTTTGGGCTTCCCCCAGGGAGATGGGTTCGGTGGAAAGGGCCAACGGGAGCAGTTCGCGGTATTTCCACATGCCTCCCGGGCGGCGGGCCATCTCGTCACGGGTAACCGACCGTTTGACAGCGGCGAGGTCATACCGGGCTACAATGGGGCGATTTTCGTGGGTGTTGCAAAGCGTCCCCTTGGGGAGGCGGGTCCCGTCCCATGAGCCTTCGAGGTGGGTGAAAAAATCAGACATGAAATGCCTTGGGAAAAGGGGAGTGGTTAGTTTCGGAGCAATTGTTTGCCAATGAGCTCCCCAAGAAGGGGTGGAACAGAGTTTCCAATCTGGAGGTTTTTGGAAATTTTTGAGCCTGCAAAGAAATAATCATCAGGAAATCCCTGCAAGCGGGCCCCCTCCCGGGTGCTAAGTGCGCGGTTTTGGAAGGGATGAACGCATCGGGAAGAGGAGGGGGTGCCAAAATTCCGGGTAATGGTAGGGGCGGGTTGGTTGGGCAAAAGTCTGGCATAAGTATTGGCAAAGTAGTCCCTTGGCCTTAACTCCTTGGGAAGATCTTCCACGCATCCACCCGGTGGTATGAGTGTCAGGATTTTTTGCATCTTTTCTCCATAGTTTGAGGCATTGTGTTCGGTTAAATGTTTTTGGCCACAGCGCAGGGAGGTTTGGTAATCATTGACAGGATCAGACAAGTAGATTTCCGATTCCTCACCGGAACCCAATTGGGGAAGGTCACTGATTGCCTCGATCAGTGACAATTTTTTTTGGAGGCCAAACAGGTCGCAATCCAAGGAGTGTGTCGGATTGGGAATGAGAATTTTACCTTTGCAATTTCGTGCACCAACCACGATTGTCCGTTTTCTGATTTGGGGCAATCCAAAATCCGATGCGTCAAGCAGCCCATGTTGGATGTCATACCCAAGGGAGCCTAGTTCCTGAAGGAGTATGTTGTGGATTTCCCCGTCGTAAAGCCTTTTGAATCCAGAGACATTTTCAAAAAGGACAAATCGGGGCTGGATTTCAGAAACAGCCCTCAGGAATTCAAAGAACAAACTATTTCTGGGATCTTTTTTATTTTTCGAACCTACGGTGCTAAATCCCTGACAGGGCGGACCCCCGGAAACAATTTCAATTTGCCCCGGTTTGAACCCCAATTTGTCTATTTCAGAGACAAAGTCAATGTCATGTATGTCGGCACTGATCATATTTGTGTTTTTGTGATTGATTTGGTAGGTTTCGCAACAAACAGGATCGATTTCGTTTGCCAAAACGATTTCTATCCCCGACCTCATCAGGCCGAGGCTTAACCCACCAGCGCCAGCAAATAGCTCAACCGCTTTCATGGTTGCCACTCGATCGTTTTGAGATTGGGAATCGGGTCCAAAAGCCGCCATTTGAAATGATTCTGGTCGATCGAGAAAACGGTTTGGCCCTCCATTTGCTGTCGTGTCACCCAGTTTTGGTCATCGTCCCTGATTTTACTAAGATTTACAAAAGCTGCCTGCCCATTGAAAATATCAATGTGAATGCAAATAGTATCAATCCTGGAAATTGAATAAATCTTTTTTGCTTCTATAATCTTGTGTTGCTTGATGTCATTGATCCCCTGGAAACCTGCCTGAATTTCGACCCTTGTTTTCCTTGGTTTTGTGGGTATCTCGTAATCAGCCTTTGGAGTCCTTTTAAAAATGGATTGATCTGACAGTTTATCATCACCTATTTTTTTGATTGAATTGTTTGGAACTCCAAAAAACCTGGCTATACTTCTTTCAAAATAATCACCGATTGCCGATCCACGCATCCATGAAAACAAGACCTCTTCGACACGCCTGCCTTGGTTGTTAAGTGAATTAATTACACCTGATTCATTGATTATTTTGAATTTGTCAAATATTGATACTTTTACAAAGTCTCCTATGTTTTCATGCCGACATGAAATGTTTATTTTTGAGTTAATGTGAATTATTATTTCAGAAACTCTTTCGATTAGTAATTTTGTATACTGGAAATCGATTTTCGGTTTAATGTCCTTGCCCGCAAGGTAATTCCGGGCCGTTTCCTGGGAATTATACCCAAGTTCCGCCCGGTAGAACCTGAAA
>SYLG01000121.1 GCA_005808665.1 Planctomycetia bacterium
GGAAATATCAAGTAACTTGGTCGGGACTACATGCCGTTTTGAACTCGACATACTCCAAATTCCCGGGAAAAACATCAATCAGGGTCCCAAAAAAGACCAAAAAATCGTAAAAAATCACTCCAACTGCGTAACTTGGGTTAGCACAAAAAAAGAGAAAATCAAACCATTCGCTACTGAAAACCTTAATCCGGACGACGAGTCCGGGTCGATCATTGATTTCACAACGGTTTTTCAGGAACAACTAGCTTACATCCCAACCCAATCGTGACTGAATGAGTTGACCCAATTCCCGAATACACCATGGGGTGGTTCCCACGCAAAACTTTTGGCTTTTTGAAACAAACCCGGCAATCTTTTTGTGCGCAGAAAGGATAGTGCTGTGTTGCCTTCCAAACCAAACGGCGACCTCCTTGGCGGTTGCCCCGGTTAATTCCTTGGCGTAATACATGGCCAATAGTCTGGCTTGGCTTGGCTTTGGGGAACGGCTTTTGTCTTTGATTTGTTTCACCGCGACGCCAACCAATGGGCTGATTGCCTCGACAACATCCCCAACGCTGATTACCTTCCGGTTGCTTTGATGGTGGCTGTCGGTTAGGTTTCGAATCATGGCCTCATTGGGAGGGGTTCCGGTGGCCCAGGCAAGGTGTTTAAGGGTTTGAACCATTCCCTCACATTCCCTGCCCGACCCCCTAACCCGGCGGGCCATTAGCTCAAGCAGCCTCTCCTCAAGGCAAAGCTTGGGGGCCTGGGCCATAATCTGAGCCAAAAAAAGTTTCCTTTGGCCAAGGTCCATGGGGTGTAAACCACAAACCAGTCCACCCCCAATCCGGGTTTTGAGTTCTCCAATGATACCTGCCGATTCCTGGGGTGTTTTCTGAAGGGCCAAAACCACCGTAGCCCCTAGTCTGGACAAAGCATCAAGCGTGTTGGCAAACTCCTCTTGGGTCCGTTGCTTGCCAATCAGGCCCTCAAGATCATCTACCAACCACAAGTCCAGACATCTCATCCGTTTGCGAAAAAACGACTGCTTATGCGTTCTCAAGGCATCCAGAAAATCGTTGGCGAACTCTTCTGCCGTTTGAAGGAGAATTTTCGATCCTGGAAAGGAGATTCGCCGTTGGTGAGCCATACCCTCAAGCAAATGGCTTTTCCCCAAACCTGTCGATCCATGAAGGATCAAGAGGCGATGAGAGTCCATTTCCCCGGTGGCCAACCCCTTGGAGGCAAGGACAGCAGCCCTATTTGAGGTACTGGTAACAAAATGCTCCAGGCGCCGGACCTTGCGCCGATGCCGAACGGATGGGTTTTCACGACCAGAGGTACTTTCTGGCCTGGGCAAGCTTTGACCGGATTGAACGGGATTTGGTTGAGAAGGCTGGGAGGGTGGAAAAGGGACTGTTTTGGAAGCGGTTCGTGTTTCCTGAAACAAATTTGGATCAATATGAAAGGTAGCTGTAGCTTTTTCCCCAAGGATTTTTTTGGCAGACTGGGTAATTTGTTTGCCAAACCGGCCTTCCATCCATTGTTGGAAGTGGAGGTTTGGCACCCCGATTCGCAGCTGTGTCCCAACCAATTCCAGGTGGGTCCTCCCTTCAAACCAAAGGGAATACCGATCCAGCCCGACAGTTTCTGTCAGGGTCATTTGCACCGCTTCAAGCGGCGAACATTGAACAGAAACCAAAGGAAACCTCCCTACTGGCACAGCCAATCTGTGCAGAGGTGGATTGCAAAGGCAGAGAAGGGATGGATCGGTCGGGAAACCAAATCCAGGAAGCACCCGATGGACTGATCCTAAAGGATGTTTGAACCTTCGCCAAGAATCGAATCCAAACGATTTTTTTTCAGGTGTAAACATGCTCCATGAAGTGAACTTAATCCGTTATCAAATAAAGGTTTATGGAGTGAAAAAAAATAGTTGCGAAGTGGCGATTTTCTCGAACCCTGTTTTTTGATAGGCACCAAGGGCTGGGTGGTTCCCGGCATCAACCATGGTAGTCATTACCCCCATTTTGGGAACCTCCCTAGCAAGAAAATCCGAAAGGAAACCGCAACCCATTTTTTGGCCCCGGACGGCGGGTATGAGACCGAAATAGGAGATGGATCCTTGGGGAGAGAAATCGGATATTCCAGACCCGGGCAGGTGCCCCAGTAAAACCCCAACAGGAGATTTCTCCCATTCAAGAATCCAGCATGGGCTTTTTTCCCCGTGGATTTGAATCAAGGATTCCCATGCCATGGCATCGGAACGAAAATGGGCCAACGCTGGGCAATCAAGGCTGCCTGCCATGGATTGCACCGCAATATCGCAGCAATCGCTGGCCTCAGACCTTGTCCAGGATCGCATACCCTGGGGAATAGCATCAGGGGGACTCGTTTGGTTTTGCCAACGAAGATCCCAAAACTCGGCGATGGGGGCGAAACCATCTGGAAGGGAAATGGAGGGGCAATGGGAAAGGTTGTCAGCCTTCAGGAACTGGACCACAGGGCAGTTTTGTTGACGAATCCAATCCAGTCCCTCAGACCAAATGTCCGAACAGATTGGTTCAAAAAAAGAACCCTTCCCTTTTGGGTTTGGGCTCAAAAGGTTTGTAGGACCCATCAAACAGACCCAGCCAACCGGGCCCGGCATAATAATCCAGCAAATCAACCAATTGGGGTGGGATGAGAGGGCCCACATTCGTGCCGGATTTTGCCCTAAAAATCGGGGAAGGGCCCCCCCTTGCTGTTTGTCCCTGGGCCAAAATTCCCTGGGGATTTCTACTCCGGGAAGATGGGCCTTTCCCACAGGTTATTTGTCCCTGGTGGGGTCTGGTTCAAATTCCACGGATTTTACCGGGGCATGGGCAGGTGCAAAGGGTCCACTTGGCACCCTTAAAGGCATACTACTGCCAAAAGCCTCACGGGTGGAGTATTGGGTTGGACCTACTCCCAAATCGCCGTTAAGGAAGAAGGTAAATAGTTTGGGTGCCCTTAGCGGCTGTCCGCGGCCATTCATTCCCGGCGGGGTTCTAACCGCAGAGTATTGAACCAACTCGCGATGGGAGGTGAGGTTGTAATAGGGGTGTTTGGCTTCATACCTGAGGCGAGCCTGGGTCATGGGGCCATCCTCCGCCCTGGTTGTTCCAACCATGCCGGAATAACCAACAAAAACCAGGATACCCAAATGTTTCAAACCACCATGAAATCCCAAATGGTTCATGCCGGAACTCCCGTTGTTTTGCCAAGGTGCTATTAGCCATGGTGGTTATCGACAGGATTGGCTTGGACGGGTTAATGGGAGGAAGTTTTCGTTTTTCCTTCCTTGGAGGTTGTCGGGGTTGTAGTGATTTTGGTGTGGGTTTTGGAACGAAAGGGTGCCAGATCGCCCATGGGGAATAAAACCAAGGACAGACTTGGTGGGCAAGTTCCCTTTTCCAGGGATGCCAAACCAGCCCAAGCAAAGGGGTCGACCATGTCCGATGGAGTTCATTGTGCCAACCCTGCCTGTACCCAAGAATTTCCGATCTCATTCCTTGTCGATGGAACCCTGTATCAATGTCCTGCCTGTGCAACCCAGTTTGTTTATAAAGCCCCTGTGGAAGTGTTGAAGGGAGTTGCAGCCCCAATCCTTCCCGCTACCACAAAGCCCTCAATAGGGGCTCAATCCGTTGTCCCCCGAAGGATCGACCAATGGTGGATTCCTGCCTTGATTACAATTGTGGTTGTCTTGTTGGTTGGATTTCTGGCCCTGATTGGAATCAAAATAATGGGGCCAACCGGAGCAGGGAAATACGACAACTTCTCCCAGTCCAATTTCTCCATCAAGCGTCCCGAGGGATTCACAAGGGATGCTGGTCAAGAGCTGGATTTTCAGGTGGATCTGGTTTACACCGGTGCCGGGAAAAAGCTCCTTTGGGCCGTGCTTGCCAAAGATTATGGCGGAAGGGTGCCCACCCCTCGGGAGCTGCTGGAATTGGCGATAGAAAGGCTAAAGCGCAAGTTTCCCGATAATTTTGAATACGAAAAACGAAGTGATGGGGATGAAACCATTGCCAACCTCCCCTTTATGGCCCACGATTTCCATGGTCGAACCGCCGATTCAGAGGAAGTTGCCGGGGAGTTTTTTGTGGGAACTGCCAAGGGCATTGGGTATGTATTTTTTGGATGGACCCGGCCAGAAGATCGTGATGAGGCCAAGCCCGGTTGGAGGACGGCCCGGAATGCATTTTCCCTTTTGGAAACCCGGGCCAAATGGACACCTGAGGCGATCAATCTGGAGGTAGTCGACGGCAAGGGTTGGGAGCTTCGTTTTGACAAAAAGTTTTGGACCCAGGAGGAGATTTCCAAAGAACTTAAGGAAGCACATCCCAAAGCCGTCATTCGGGTGGAAGGTCGGATTCCTGGCCGAAGAACCTACGCAGGCGACATGGCGGAAGCCTATGTAATCGTTCTTGAGGGAAAGGGAAACCTCACAGATGGGGTAACCCTTGCCAAAAAGTATTTGACGGACTTGGAAAAGCCGGTGGATGAATCACCGGCCACTTTGGAGTCTACTTTGACTTTGGAGGAGGAGCAACTCGACAAAAAGATCGAATCGCAAGGGACCCCCCAAATGCGGCAGCTGCTCCGCCTGGTTGCCGGGGGGGATGCCACCAAAATTTACCTCATTCAAGTTGGATCAGGAAACAAGCAAACTGTTTTGCTTGCGGCGAGCTGCCCCATCGGTGCCAGAAAACTATGGGAAGAAAACCTGATAAACCTTTCCAATGGGTTAATTGTGGATAGCCCCTGAGCAGGCCCTTTTTCCCGATTTGGAAGGCTTGGAAATGGTTCAAACCGATAGGAAGGCTTACGGGCGTGCCGGTAAACCCCCGGTAATTGGAATGGGATTTACCGGGGTGATCGGTTGCAAGCTGCCTACCGGACCGGTTGAGGGGGTGGTGGTTGGGGTTATGGGGCCAATGGTTGTTCCAGGCGTAGGTGTGGCAACCGGAGTAATGGGGGTTTCTGGCCCATGAAGTGGAACAAGGCCTTTCCCACGGTTTCTCAAGTCACTTGCCTTTTGAAGAATATCATTGTTGTTAGGCATCTGTTGAGGTTGGAGGGTATAGGAAAACCGGTGTACATCGTTTATTTCCCATGGAACCAAATTCTCAGCAATGAAATCCAATGGGATATATTCGTACCAGGGTGCCGGAATCTTCTGCTCCACATGAAGCGTTTCGTAACCATCTTTGACCAGCGAAAAGCGGTATTTTCCGTAAAAAACGATCGAGTCGTCGACTGGAGTTGTGCCTATTGGCTTGCCATCGCGATAAACCAGGGCACCTTGAGGTTGGGAATCAATCGTGTATTTGCGGGTAACACAACCCGAATTCATCGGAGCCAAAAGGGCACCGATCAACCCGGTCCAAACCCAAAGTTCCGATTTCGTCCTAAACAATGTGCTTCCTTTCCCTGTAAGGGGCGGATCCTATTCCCCGGTTCAGTAGCCTTTTTACCCTGCCAAGGTCAATCCCAACCCTGGCGGGTTACCCAAAAAAGGGCTGGGGGTACCCATACCCCATGAACCTCCCGGACATTTTGGAAATCCACGATACCCATGTCGGACTTCGCCGGGCTGTCAACCAGGACAGCATGCTTGTCCAGTTGGCTCAAAATGAGGAACAGTGGCAAACCAAAGGTTCCCTATTCATGGTGGCGGATGGGATGGGGGGCCACAAAGGGGGAGAAAAAGCCAGTCAAATTGCGGTCCAACAGGTGTCCCTTGTTTTCGGAAAAATGCTGGCAATGGGTCATGACAAAGCACTACGCCGGGCCCTCCTCGATGCCAATCAGGAAATTCACAAATGCGGAAAGGTTAACCACGAATTTTTCAACATGGGGACCACCGCTTCCATTTTGCTTCTTAACGGCAAAGGGGCATGGGTGGCCCATGTTGGGGATAGCCGGGTTTATCGCATTCGGGAAGGAATGGTGGAACAACTCACCTACGACCATAGCTACATCTGGGAGGTTGCCCGAATTCACAACATTACCCCCGAGGATGCTGCAAAAAAAGGAATCCTCTCCAACAAGATCACCCGATGCCTTGGCCCGGAACCGGAGGTCTTGGTCGACCTCGAAGGACCCCATGAAATCCTGCGGGGGGATACCTACCTCGTTTGCAGCGACGGTTTGAGCAACAAAGTTACTGATGAGGAAATGGGTCTTATCTGTACCCAATTGGAGCCAAAGTCCGCTGCGGAGTTACTCATTGATCTCGCCAATAGCAGGGGAGGACCCGATAACATTACCGTGGTGATTGCCAGGATTCCGGGGAAATCGGATGAACACTCTCCCATGGTAAGACCTACGATGGATCAACCCTCCCTTACGGATAGGCTTTTCAAATGGAGCTGGTTACCGTTTTTGATTATTGGTTTATTGATTATATCTGTTTCTTTGTCTTTTTATTACAATCAAATAATGAGTTTTGAGCCAAGGTTTTTCGGCCTAATCATGATTGGCACCAGTTTTTTTGTTGCCAGTGTCCTAGCCTTTTATTTCAGCGAATTGAAAAATCGCACCCAAATGCATCCCATGGAATCCCAACCGGCCGGATTGCGTATTCATCGCCGAAGGATGTTCACCCCCCATGACCAAATGGAAAAAATACTGAAGGACCTTGAGAACCTGATCGTTGGTTTGGAGAGACAAAAAACCACAAACCTGGAATGGAAAGTCCTGCTTGCAAAAGCTCGGACCTGTTTGAAGGAAAATAAAACCACCGAGTCTCTCCATTTGGTAGGGAAAGTGCTTCATGAAGCCATTTTGATGGTCCAAAACGCCAAAAAACTGCTCCAACCTTTTCCTTGACCCCTTCCTGTTCCCTCGCCGATTTCCCGCTTTTGGCTATCGTTAACAAGAGACATTTTGCCGGGTTTTACCGGTCGCTTGCAACAAAGCAAAGGGGTTTAAGCAACATGGCCAAAGCTAACAAAACCAGCAAAAATACCCCCCCTGACAGGCCTGTGAAACCGATTTCACCCAGTCGAAAGAGAATGGTCGGCAAGGCCGCAAGCCTTCGCCTGCCCGCCAGAATCGGCGTTCGTACCGCAGAGGCCTTGGTAGAGGGGGATTTAGGCTACCTTTGTGCCGAACCAGAAATTGTGATCGGAGACCTGGATGGCCCCGTTGGTACTGCCCTTGCCACACTTTTGGGAAATCAGGTAGCCGGCCATACCAAAGTGTTTGCCATCCTAAACTCCGGTGCCCAGGTCAAACCTGCCACCCTGATGGTTTCCAAAGTAACGGTAACCAGTTCCCGTTATACCAACATACTCATGGGAACTGTTCAGGCCGGCATTGCCAACGGCGTCCTTGATGCGGTCAGGCAGGGCTTCATCCCCAAATCGTTGGCCAACACAATTGGCATTATTTACAGCGTCTGGCTCGATCCGGAAGTGCTCAAGGTGCCGGTTGGCAAGGTCGACCATGAAGCTCTCTTTGCTGTCCATAGGCAAGCCACTTTGGAAGTGATTCAAAAGGCGATGAAATACGAGCCCACCATTGATTGGCTTCTGGAAAACCAGGATAAGGTTGAACATTATTTCCACGATTGTGGCAAACAAGGACAATTTTAATCCTTTTATTTCCTTGCCAGGATTTTCAATGGCCTGAGCCCGTTTTCTTGGCACGAAGGTGGCTCGATGTACGCCTGGATATTGCTGACTGCATTATGGACTCCCGCCATGGGACCCGAACTAAAGGGGCCCCAAACGGCCACTATACAGTGGATCGGGGAGAGTAGTTCGCACAAAGAGGCTGAATCATGGTTTCAATCGGCACCTCATGGGCCGGTCCGTTTGGCTTGGGGGCGACAAGCCCTTTGGCTTTGGATCAAAAACAAAAAACTTTTGGAACAGGTCCTTACCATCGGCCCCTTGGAATCGGGTATGGGCTCGGTTGTCTTCCTGTTATCGGATGGGAAACTCCAATGGGGCCCGTCCATCTCTCACTTGAATCCAAGCCTTGGAAAAGCGCAAGTTTCCAGGGACGATTCCGTGATTGTTCAAATCCCATGGGTGGAACTTTCCCCTGTGGGGGGGCGACCCGAACCGGGAGCCAAGCTATGGGTTAAAAGCCACGACCAGCCACCCCGGTTGATGGTTTTCCAGGACCCCAAATACGATTCCAAACAGGGTTCCACCCTGGCCCCTGTATCCGTTGGCCCCCTGCCTTGGACCGGGACTCCTGACTTGGGACTTCCTTATAAAACAAAACCCGTCTTTACCGAGGGAAAATATCCCTTTCCTGTGTGTCTGATTCCTGTCCCTGAAACCAATGGATACCTGATCTCAACCCAACCCGGGCCCTATGCGCAAACGGCAATGCTTCATTTCGAGGGCAAGGATCCTTCCAAAGTGGGCAAAGTCCTGGAATTGGATGCGGTGATTTACGATGGCGTGTTTCATCCCGACTTTACCAAAAACGGATACCTCTACATTGGGGCCAACGGCAAGTTTGGCAAGGAGGCAACCCACAAAACCAGGATCACACGATTTGAAACCTCCCGATCGCCTCCCTTTGAAATCAAAACAAATTCCGCCAAAACCATCATCGAATGGGATTCCAATGGCCACAACGGGGGAGCGGTCTGCTTTGGCAAGGATGGCATGATGTATATTACTTCCGGTGATGGAACATCGGATTCGGACACCAATCTTGCCGGTCAGGACACCAACAAGTTACTGGCCAAGGTTTTGCGAATTGATGTCGATCATCCCGACCAGGGCCTGGCCTATTCTGTCCCAAAAGACAATCCGTGGGTGGGCAAAAAGGGTTTCGTTCCCGAGGCCTTTGCCATGGGGCTTCGTAATCCCTGGCGGATTTCATGTGACAAGGTCACCGGAAATATCTGGGTTGGCAACAACGGACAGGACCTGTGGGAAACAGTTTACCTTTTGGCCAAGGGGGACAATTACGGGTGGTCTGTCCTGGAGGGGACCCATCCCTTTTATCCCGATCGGCTTGCCGGGCCAAAACCATTTGCCCCTCCCGTCGCCGAACACCATCATGCCGAGGCCCGCTCCCTTACCGGAGGGGTTGTCTACCATGGCAAGCGATTTCCCGAACTAAGGGGTTTCTATATTTATGGAGATCATTCCACCGGGAAAATCTGGGCCCTGAATCCCCCTGCCAAAGGTGCCAAGCTACCTCTGGTTCCGCATGAAATAGCCGATACAAATCATCAGATTACCGGCTTTGCCTTAGACCACCAGGGAGAGCTGTTGATACTGGATCACCTTACCGGAATTCACGCATTGGAACCCAACCCTATGGCAGGGAAGCGGGGCACCTTTCCCTCCAAGTTAAGTCAGAGTGGATTTTTCACCTCTGTGCCAAATTACCAATTGCGGTCCGGGCTTTTTTCTTACGAGGTCAATAGTCCCCTATGGTCGGATGGTGCGTTCAAGGCAAGGCATGTTTTTGTTCCTGATCGCATTGGGCCAGCAGGAAATCGAATACCCCAATCCATCACCCACACCGCATCCGGGCCTTGGAACTTTCCTGAAGGAACGGTGTTAATAAAATCCTTTGCCCTTGAGTTGAAACCTGGGGATGCTTCTTCAAGAACCTGGATTGAAACCCGGTTTTTGGTGAAGGAGGACAGCGAGTGGGTAGGGTACTCCTTTGCCTGGGATGAAAAAAATAAAGAGGCAACCTTGGTAGGTGCTTTGGGTGAAACCAGGGAGTTTTTTGTTACCCAAAAGGGCAGTGAAAAACCCAAATCCCAACCATGGCGTTACCCCAGTCGGGCCGAGTGCATGGTGTGCCATACTCGGGCAGCGGGATTCGTTTTGGGTCTTTGCGACCTCCAACTCAACAAGGAAGTCAGGATTGAGGGGAAAAAGGTCAACCAATTGGCATGGATAGAATCGATGGGACGATTAATCGATAATTGGGGTAATGTTCGATCGGACCAACTGCTCGATCGCGGAAAACGGTTGGGTTTCAAAGACGAAACACTGAAAGGTTGGATCAAGGCCAGAACCCCAGAAGGGGGCTTTGCAACCCAGGGAAAACAATTGGATTCAGACCCGGCTAATTTGGCCAAACTACCAGACCCTTTGGAACCCCAAACAGGGTCTCTCAAGGATAGGGTACGGGCCTACCTCCATGTGAATTGTGCCACTTGCCATGTGGAGGCGGGAGGCGGTAACTCCAAAATCCGTTTGGATTTTGCGGCAAAAGAAGAGGAAATGAAATGGATGGGTGTCAAACCCAGCCATCACTCTTTTGGACGGAATGATGCTTTATTGGTTGCACCCGGGGCCCCCGAGCGGTCAATTGTCCTGCATCGAATCACTACAAATGGTGAAGGTAAAATGCCTCCTGTTGGGCGTAATGTTACTGATGTAAATGCTGTTCGTTTAATCGAAGAATGGATCCGGTCCCTGCCCCCAATCAAGAATCCCGTATCCCGATGATTGGGATTTCCTTACCTATTGATGAGGTGATCCCCGAAGCAATTGCGGCATTGCGTGACAGGCGGGGTTTAATCCTTTCTGCTCCCCCGGGCACCGGAAAAACCACCCGGTTTCCCTCAAGACTTCTGGATGAGCCTTGGCTTGAACAAAAAATCCTATTGGTGGAGCCTCGCCGAGTGGCGGCCCGGGCGGCGGCCCGAAGGATCGCCATGGAACATAATACCCCATTAGGGGGTTTGGTTGGCTACCATGTTCGTTTGGACAAGAAAGTAACCAAAGGCACCCGGCTTATCGCACTCACCCCGGGCCTATTGCTGAGGCAATTATTGGAAGATCCCTTTCTGGAGGGGGTTTCCTGTGTGTTATTCGACGAGGCCCACGAGCGAGGCCTGGAATCGGACCTTACAATGGCTATGGTAGCCTTGGCAAAAAACTCGGTGCGACCAGACCTGGCTATAGGCGTCCTTTCTGCGACCCTTGAAACCGATCGGTTTGCAAAATGGCTCGAGGCTCCCATTGTGGTTGCCAAAGCCCCAATGTTTCCCGTGGAAATTCGGCACACCTCGTTACAAAAAGAGAGGCCATGGCTGGATCAGGTGGCCCGCCATGTGAGGCTTTTGGCGGCGGAAACCTCGGGTGATCTCCTCGTGTTCCTGCCTGGGGTAGGTGAGATTCAAAGGCTGGGCCGCCTTTTGCAGGATGTCCAGGGTGTCGATATTCTCCCCCTTCATGGAGAGCTCGATCCCGACAAACAGGATCTTGCACTTTCCCGGGGGATCAGGCGCCGCATAGTCCTTGCCACCAATGTGGCGGAATCCTCTGTGACGGTGGATGGGGTAAAGGTGGTTGTTGATACAGGGTTGGCCAGGACTTTGGCCCACGACCCTGCTACCGGGTTGGACCGATTGGAATTAGGGGAGATTTCCAAAGCGTCTGCAGATCAAAGGGCAGGTCGATCAGGAAGGCAAGGCCCTGGGATTTGCCTGAGGCTTTGGAGCGTGGAAAACCATAAGAGTCGCTTTGAGAGAACCGCCCCTGAAATCCTCAAGTTGGACCTGTGTGGGGCCCTTTTATTGCTTTTGAAGTGGAACGGATGTCCCATTCCCGAAATTCCCTGGGTGGAGATTCCACCGGTTTCCGCCATGCAGCGGGCCAGCGAAACCTTGGCAGCATTGGGGGCTCTCCAGGAAAAAGGCCTTTCCCCTTTGGGGTCCCGGATGGCCCAGGTTCCTTTGGACCCCCGGTTGGCCCGAATGTTGCTCGAATCTGCCTCCTTGGGGGTTGCACCGGAGGGTGCTATCGCCTCGGCCCTTTTGACGGAAAGAAATCCCTTTGGGCGACTCCCCCGTGAGGGAATCGATTTCTTCCAGGAGGTCGATACCTTGAGGTATTGGGCGGGGATGGAAGGGGCCGTCGATCATGGCCTCTTGCTCGAACACCGGGATGGTCAGTACTTCGACCGGATTGCCGGATTATTTCTCAAACAGGCGGGAATTTCGGTTGCCGGTCTGACTCCGTTAGGGGATTGGGAGGAGGGCTTGGCAAGGGCCATGGTGGCAGGGTTTCCGGACAGGGTTGCCAAACTCCGTGAAGGAAGTCGTAAACGGGCCGTCATGGTAGGTGGACGAGGGATTCGTTTGGAAGTGGATTTACCGGGCAAGGGTGAACTGTTTTTGGCACTCGAACTGGAAGATTCACAATCCGAGTCCAGGGCAAGAAAGTTTTTGCCCATAAAGCAGGAATGGCTGCCTCAACGCCTTCTGGCCGAAAAGGTGCAAACCGGCTGGAACAGCGATAAAACCGAGTTATTGGCTAAAAAACAGTTCCTTTTTCAGGACCTCATCCTGAAAGAACATTCGGTTCGTCCGGAAGACCCGGCTGCTATGGAAAGGTTACTAGCCGAGCGTGCCTGGGAAAAACGGGCCGAAATATTGCCCGTAACCGACTCCCCTGCGGGCCAGTTCCTCCAAAGGATTGCCCTGCTCTCCAAAATTTGTCCGGAGATGGACTTTCCGGAAATGGATGAAGCCGTCCTTAAAAAGTGCCTTGGCGATATGGTTCAGGGCTGCAAAAACCTTGATCAAGTCCGCGATGGTGATTGGTTACAGTTGTTTCAATCGCAATTGGACTGGTCCATGCGCCAGGCCTTGGAGGAGGAAGCCCCGGCTAAAGTAACTTTACCCAATGGCCAAACGGCCAATATTGTTTACCAGGGGGGTAAGGCACCCGTGCTGGGGGCCCGCATTCAGGATTTTTTTGGGTGGGATAAGACTCCAACGATTGCCAAAAAACGAATCAAATTGCTGCTACACCTGTTGGCTCCAAGTGGCAGGGTTCAACAAATTACCGATGACCTTCCTGGTTTTTGGCGGGGTTCCTATGCTTTGGTACGCAAGGATATGAAGGGTCGTTATCCCAAACATCCCTGGCCCGAGGACCCTTGGGTTGCAGATCCGGTGATGCGCAAGGGGCCAAGACCTCGCCCAACCTGATGAAAAATCTCGCCAGAATTCCAAATTGATCCGTTTTTTTAGCAAGGAAATGGTTGCGGATTGACCTATTTATTCTAATCTACCTTCGCAAACCTGATTTCCCCCTTTTTTCGGGGGCAGATCCCATTCCAAAAAACTCCATATGGGGAGGCTCTCCTATGACCATTCGGGCTACACGCCGCGGGTTCATTAAATCGTCCGCGGGCATTTCTGCGGGATACTTCATTGGAGGTTCGTCCTCCGGGCGAGCCGAGCAATCACCCAGCGAAAAAATTCGCATTGCGGGGGTTGGCGTAGGGGGCAAGGGTGACTCCGACATTAGCCAGGCAGGAATGTTTGGAGATGTTGTTGCCATTTGCGACATCGACGAAAGCCACCTGGAAAACAAAGCCAAGCAAATGCCCAAGGCCAAAAAATTCTTCGATTTCCGCAAAATGCTCGAAGAAATGGACAAAGGCATTGATGCGGTGGTTGTTTCCACACCGGACCATACCCACGCTGTGGCAGCCGCCATGGCACTTCGTTTGGGAAAGCATGTTTATTGCCAAAAACCTTTGACCTACACCGTTAAGGAAGCTCGGGTTCTTCGCGAACTGGCCAATGAGAAAAAACTCTGCACCCAAATGGGTAATCAGGGTACCGCCCATCCTGGTCTTAGGACAGGGGTGGAGGTCATTCGTTCAGGAGCAATCGGCGATGTGACCGAACTTCATGTTTGGACCAACCGACCCGTGTGGCCCCAAAGCCCATCGGTGACCAAGCGACCCGCAGAAATTCCCGTCCCTGCTTCCATCCATTGGGACGAATTTATTGGCCCAGCCCCTTATCGCCCCTTTGGTGGCGACAAGAACCAACGGGGTCGCTACACCTACCACCCTTTCAATTGGCGGGGTTGGTTGGATTTTGGCACAGGCGCCTTGGGTGACATGGGTTGCCATACGGCAAATATGGCGTTCATGGCAGCCAGGTTGGGTTACCCAAACAAGGTAAGTGCTACCAGCGAGGCTCTTAACACCGAGACCTACCCAGGTTGGGCTCATGTGATCCTCGAATACCCCGAACGCGATGGTTTGATCCCGGTCAAGTTCCATTGGTATGAAGGCAAAAAAGACGGCAAACTGGTCCATCCCCCTGCCGAACTGCAAGCCAAGGTTCTTCGCAAGGACGAAAAGCTTGTTAGCTCCGGTTCCATCATCGTTGGGACCAAAGGCCTCCTTTACGGCCCTAACGATTATGGTGCCGATGTCCGTCTTTGTCCGCAAAAGGATTATGAGGAGTTCAAGAATCCGCCAAAGTCCCTTCCCCGCAATCGGCGAGGTGACGATGCTGGTCAAAAAGAAGAATGGATCGAAGCCATTCGCAAAAATGACCCCAAACATGCCATGGCCAATTTCAACTATGCCAGCGTGCTAACCGAGTCGTTGCTCCTTGGCAATGTTGCCATCAGGCTTGGCAAACCATTTGAATATGACGGTGCGAATATGTCCATAAAGGACATTCCGGATGCCAACCACCTCCTTCATAGGGAGTATCGAAAGGGTTGGACCCTTTAATCGAATAACCCAAAAGGGGGCCAATTGG
Source organism: Planctomycetia bacterium (assembly GCA_005808665.1). GTDB lineage: Bacteria > Planctomycetota > Planctomycetia > Gemmatales > Gemmataceae > SYLG01. The sequence goes on from SYLG01000121.1 coordinate 14,525, forward strand.
CCCCCTTTTTTTACGCCCAGTTTTCCCCAATGGATTTGAAATGCAACAATGACCAAATACTTTTTGATGCTCGGCCTGTTCCTTGGTTGTAATCCGTTGGTAATGGGGGACGGCCCCTTGGACAACCTTGCCGAGAAAGTTAGGCCAGTTCCCCCCCCAGGAATGGATATTCCCTCCAAAGAGGGGGAAGAGCTTTCAGCCCTGAAAAACCGGTTTGGCAGGGAAATCGAGGCCGCCAAAAAACAATTAGCCTCAAAACCCACCCACCTTGATTTGATGCCCGATGTGGAAATCTTCCATAAGGCTGTGGACTGGGCCCTCCGGTTTCGTGAATTCTATGATCCAAAGGAATTGGGCTATGCCCGCGAACAGCTGATCCTTGGCCATTCCCGCCTTGTTGAGCTACTTTCAGGCAAAGAACCCTCCTGGTTACAACAAACAGGTTTGGTGGTCAGGGGTTACAAAAGCAGGATAGATGGTTCGATCCAGCCTTATGGCCTGAACATTGGGGCAGCCTGTACCCTCCCATCCGCGTTGCCCTACCGACTCGATCTTTGGTGCCATGGCCGTGGAGAAAAACTGTCGGAATTGTCGTTTATCCAGCAAAGCCTCAAATCCAGGGGAGAATTCTTCTCGGACAACCGCATCGTCCTTAAACTGTATGGCCGCTATTGCAATGCCAACAAATTTGCAGGCGAAATCGACGCTCTCGAGGCCCTTGACCATGTCCAAAGACATTACCCGATTGACAAAAATCGCATCGTAATGAGCGGTTTCAGCATGGGGGGGGCGGCGGCTTGGCAATTCGCCGTCCATTACCCGAGCCTTTGGTGTGCCGCCGCCCCTGGGGCCGGATTTAGTGAGACTACCGAATTCCTCCGGGTGTTTCAAAAAGAACCCACCATGATCACCCCTTGGGAGAAAAAACTACTCCATTGGTATGATTGCCCCGATTGGGCACGAAACTTGGCAAACCTTCCTACAGTGGCCTATTCCGGGGAAAAAGATAACCAAAAACAGGCGGCCGATATGATGGAAGCCGCCATGAAAAAGGTGGGCCTTAACCTCACCCACCTCATCGGCCCAGCCACAGGGCACTCCTACCACCCCGAAACCAAGGCGGAAATCAACCGCCGCATTGACTCCATTGTGGCCAAGGGTCGGGATCCTGTCCCAACCAGGTTGAGCTTTGTGACTTATACCCTCCGATATCCAGGGATGAACTGGCTAGGGGTGGATAGGCTGGAAAAACATTGGGAACCGGGCATGTTGGAGGCCGTTATCGCATCACCCAACCGGGTAGACATCCTTGCCAAGGGTGTAACGGCTTTTACCCTGAATTTTCCAGCGGGACTTTGCCCCTTGGACCCCCGGGATGTCCCAACCATTTTTATTAACGGGCAACCGTTTAAAGGACCCAAAGTGGAGTCCGACCGATCCTGGAAGGCTTCATTATACCAGGAAAACAACCAGTGGATTGTGGGAACCCTACCCCCGGGGCTTGCCAAAAAACCAGGGCTTCAAGGCCCCATTGATGATGCTTTCATGGATTCCTTTATCTTTGTAAAACCCACAGGAAAGCCATTAGATCCCTTGGTGCACAAATGGGTGGAAACCGAAATGAACCATGCTGCCTCCCATTGGCGGAAACAATTTCGGGGTATGGTAACCATTAAAACGGACACGGAAATCACCAGCGAAGATCGAAAGAAACACAATTTGATCCTTTGGGGAGATCCTTCATCCAATAAAATCATGGGGGAAATCCTTCCAAAAACGCCACTCAAATGGGAAAAAGAATCTCTTGGCTTTGGCGACTGGAAAACGGGATCCAAGGCCAAGGTCCTCCTTGGCATTTATCCCAATCCCACTCAACCAGACCGGTACATCGTGTTAAATAGTGGTTTCACTTTCCGGGAGTACGACTATCTTAATAATGCCAGGCAGGTTGCCAAACTCCCCGATTGGGCTGTGGTGGATATTACGGTTGCCCCAAATGCCCGTTGGCCGGGTAGAATCATCCGGGCCGGTTTTTTTGACGAAGCCTGGAAACCAGGAGATTCTTGGGATGGTCCCCCAAACAAAACCGTTGGGCCAGCTGATGTTAATTCCCGATTGAAGTTCCCAGGTTTCCTTACCTCCTCCCTACTCAACAATTAAAGGAGTCGATTCATGAACCGTGTACATTCCAATCGTAGGCAGTTCAACAAAACCGCCATTGCCTCGCTGGCAACGATCGCCATTGGCGGCACAAAATCCTCCGGGAAAGTGTTAGGCGCCAACGATACCATCCGGGTTGCCATTGCCGGGCTAAATGGCCGGGGAGCCTCGCACCTTGAGGAATACCTCAGGATGAAAAATGTCGAAATTGCCTGGCTGGTCGATCCCGATTCCAGAACCTGGACCCGGCGGATCACCCAGGGAGCCAAAAATAATTCAAAACCACCCAAAACGACCAAAGATATCCGAAATGCATTGGAGGACAAAAACCTGGATGTCGTTTCCATTGCCACACCCAACCATTGGCACAGCCTGATGACCATTTGGGCCTGTCAGGCCGGCAAGGATGTGTATGTGGAAAAACCGTGCAGCCAGGTTGTCAATGAGGGACGCATTGCGGTGGAAATCGCCCGGAAAACCAATCGCATTGTTCAACATGGAACCCAGGGAAGAGCCATGGATTCCTGGGGGAAATTGGCCGAAATTGTCAAATCGGGCCAATACGGAAAATTGCTTGTTTCCCGCGCACTTTGTTACAAACTGCGCCCCTCCATTGGCATGAAACAGGACAAGCCGACTCCTGCCGAATTGGATTTCGACCTTTGGACCGGACCCGCGCCCAAAGCCAATTACAACGAAAACCTTGTCCATTACAATTGGCACTGGTTCTGGGATTACGGTAATGGTGACATTGGCAATCAGGGGGTCCATCAGATGGATGTTGCCCGGTGGCTGATTCCCGGTGCCACCCTCCCTGTTGGTGTGTATTCCGTGGGAGGGCGGGTTGGCTACAAAGATCAGGGACAAACTCCCAATACCCAAGTTGGGTGGCTCGACTTTGGACCCGATAAAGCCAAACTCATTTTCGAAGTCCGGGCCTTTCCGTCGGATAAATTTCATGGCGAAACCATTGGCAACATCCTCCATTTCGGGGAAGGAATTGTTGCCGGGGGCAAATTTTTCCCCAAAGGCTTGGGTAAAGGGGAACCACTTCCCAATGTTACCGCACCCAAACGGGGTGTTGGCGGGGGAATATTTGGAAACTTCATCAATGCCGTCCGAACCCGAAAACGCGATACCCAGGATGCTGATATTCTGGAAGGGCACTACTCCTCCGCCTGCTGCCATTTGGTCAATATTTCGTATCGGCTGGGCCAAAAAGCCAATTTTGAACCTAAATCCCCAAGGATTCCCGGGGGCGAAGCAATGCATGAGACCATCGAAAGAATGGGGAAACACCTGAAAGCAAGAGGTGTCGAGCTGGATGGAACAACAAACATTTATCATGAGGGCAAACAGCTGGCCTTTGACCCGGGGAAGGAAATCTTCGTGGGGGATCGTGACGCAAATACTTTGTTAACTAGGCCTTCCAGAACGGGATACGCCCTTCCCGAGAAGGTATAAAAGGCCCTTGGCAAAGTCCGGTGGGGTATTTCCCATCGAACCCCGCCATGGAATAGAAAAAAAACACAAAGAAAAAATCTAAAACCTTATTTTCAAACGGGTTAGGCCTCTTTTTTTGGTTTTGGGCAAATTATCTACACTTGCGTTTTTCGCTGGCCGAGTTAGAGTAATAGAGTCGAGGCGAGTGGGCTGCTTAGGTGGCCTTAAAAAAGAGCTGAGGCTTAACTGGTAAAGAGCCAGGGAAGGCACCTGTAGTGGGTGTCTTTGTTCTTTGACAAATTGGTGGGTGCGTAAGAGTTGCAATCA
>SYLG01000122.1 GCA_005808665.1 Planctomycetia bacterium
ATGTTGCACCTGGCCCGAAAGGCATTTCACCCTTCCCCCCCGCCGTTTCCCTTGCTCCATGTGGACACAACCTGGAAATTTCAGGCCATGTACTCCCACCGTGAACGGATGGTCAAAGAATCAGGAATGGAGCTATTGGTTCACATTAACCCGGAGGGTCTAAAGGCGGGGGTAAACCCCTTTACTCATGGATCCAGTTACCACACCGATGTCATGAAAACCCAGGCATTGCGGCAAGCGTTGGATCATCATGGCTTTGATGTTGTTTTTGGAGGAGCCAGGCGGGATGAGGAAAAGTCCCGTGCCAAGGAACGGATCTTTTCCTTTCGGAGTGTGGGGCATCGCTGGGATCCCAAAGCCCAGCGACCAGAATTATGGAACCTTTATAACACCCGAACAAGGCCAGGGGAGACGATTCGGGTATTTCCCCTTTCCAACTGGACCGAGCTTGATATTTGGCAATACCTCCATGGGGAACAAATTCCAATCGTGCCACTTTATTTTGCCGCTAAACGACCGGTTGTCCGCCGGGGCGGTCAATGGATCCTTTTGGATGATGACCGCATGCCTCTCGAGGTTGGCGAAAAACCCGAAATCCGAATGGTCCGCTTTCGGACCCTAGGGTGTTACCCGCTAACCGCTGCGATTGAAAGCCCAGCAGCGACCATGGAGGAGATCATTGCGGAAACCTTTAACTCGGTCAGTTCCGAGCGTCAGGGACGCCTCATTGATAGCGATCAGCCCGGTTCCAGGGAGAAAAAGAAGCAGGAAGGGAACTTCTGATGGGTGAGTTAAAGGCCAAGGACATCACCCAGTATCTGGAGGACCAACGAAACAAAGAAACCTTGCGGTTCATCACCTGTGGGAGCGTTGATGATGGTAAAAGTACCCTGATTGGCAGGCTTTTGTTCGAATCCAAATGTATCTTTGATGACCAACTAAAGGCTTTGGAGACAGATTCCAAACGCTATGGGACCCAGGGCGAGAATATCGACTTTGCCCTTTTAGTGGATGGCCTCGAAGCGGAACGCGAACAGGGCATAACCATTGATGTTGCTTACCGGTTTTTTGCAACCAGTCGCCGCCGTTTTATTGTGGCGGACACCCCCGGCCATGAGCAATATACCAGGAACATGGCGACCGGAGCGTCCACCGCCCAACTGGCGGTCCTGCTCATTGACTCCCGCAAGGGGATCCTTCCTCAAACACGCCGCCACCACCGCATTGTCACCATGATGGGGATTCGCCACATTGTCCTGGCGGTCAACAAAATGGACCTTACCGGTTTCAACCAGGAGGTCTTTCGGGCCATTGAAGAGGAATACAGGATTTTTGCCAAAGATTGCCCCATAACCACCTTGCAAGCCATCCCCCTGGCCGCCGTGTCAGGCGATAATGTTCTCAAACGAAGCCTGAAAACCCCTTGGTACCAGGGCCCCACCCTCTTTGAACACCTTGACTCCGTCGAGGTCAAGGAGGCCAACCATCGCCATGCCTTTCGCCTCCCCATTCAATGGGTCAATCGCCCCAACCTGGATTATCGGGGATTTTGTGGTCGGGTTGCCGAGGGTAAGATCCGACCAGGCGATCCGGTTCGTATCCTCCCCTCCGGGCGCACGACCACGGTTCGAGCAGTCGATTTTTGGCAAGGGCAACTTGCCGAGGCCCAGGCGGGAGAATCCATTACCCTGACTCTCGCCGATGAGGTGGATGTCAGCCGTGGGGACATGATTGTTGCCATGGATCACCCACCCGAAGTGGCCGATCAATTCCAGGTTCGGTTGCTTTGGATGGCCGAGGAACCGCTGGTTCCAGGCCGCTCCTATTGGCTCAAGTTGCACACCAAAGAAGTAAGTGCAACCGTAATGGACATTAAATATCGGGAGGATGTAAATACCGGCGCCCACCTTGCCGCCAAAGGGCTTAACCTGAACGAAATTGCTCTGGTTACCCTTGCCACCTCCCATCCGGTTGTTTTTGAACCGTATGCCACCAACCGGTCCTTGGGTGGGTTTATCCTGATTGATAAACTCACCATGGCAACCTTGGCCGTGGGCCTTATCGACTTTGCCTTAAGGCGTGCTACCAACATTCATTGGCAGGTTTTGGAGTTAAGCAAAGAGGCCAGGGCTTTGCAAAAACACCAGAAGCCTTGCTGTGTCTGGTTCACCGGCCTCTCCGGGTCGGGCAAGTCCACCGTTGCCAACCTGTTGGAAAAACGCCTCCATTCGGAGGGGCGTCACACCTACCTGCTTGATGGGGATAACCTTCGCCACGGCCTCAATCGGGACCTTGGTTTTACGGAGGCCGACCGTATTGAAAATCTTCGCCGGGTGGGTGAGGTGGCAAAACTCATGGTGGATGCGGGTCTGATTGTCCTTGTCAGCTTCATTTCGCCCTACCGGGCGGAAAGGCAGGTGGCCCGGGACCATTTCCAATCCGGGGAGTTCCTGGAAATCTATGTCAATACTCCGCTTGCCGAGTGCGAAAAAAGGGATGTGAAAGGTCTGTATGCCAAAGCCCGTCGTGGTGAATTGAAAAACTTCACAGGAATTGACAGCCCTTATGAACCTCCGGAAAACCCTGAGTTGACCATAGACACCAGTCAGTTCAGCCCGGAAAAATGTGCTTTGGCTGTTTTGGAACGGATGGAAGGTGGGAAATAAACCCAATTCCATAAGGGAACCCCGGGATTACATGGTCCGAACCGCTTCATTTGGCCTAATGAATTCCCATCCTTTGGAGGGGTGGCAGGCGAAGCCTGACGGGGTGGTTCGAGGAAAAACCCAAAAGCCTCCGAGTTCTCCCTGGGTAAAGGTTTATTTTTCCAGCTGAATGAGGATGGTTTTTGGCAAGCGTAAAACCAGCACCCAATCCGGATCAAATAAACCTCTCATATGTATCAAAATACCTAATATAACATTGAAACAAATTATCCATGGGGAATTGGAATCGAAAATGGTTCGTGTTTCCAAGGCAAAAACAAGTAATTGCGAGGGGTAGGAAAAATACGAACGATTGCGAAAATTTTGCCTTGTTGGTTTCCCGAGGAAGTACTATGGGAACCAGAGATTCTGATTCCGAATTCCCAAAGAGGATCGGTCCATACGCCTGAAAGTTTTGTTGTTGGTGGCCTTTGCGGGTTGGCCGTTTG
>SYLG01000123.1 GCA_005808665.1 Planctomycetia bacterium
CCTCAAGCAACCCCCGCTCCTCACCACTCAACCGGACTATGTAAATTTTCCGCATGGTACCAACCCTCCTTGGTTGGTACTTATACTATGTGCCTTGCAGCTGAATACTATCCTAATCCCTTTGAGTGGCAGGGCACTAGCGGTCCCGCCACCGTTTCCCAGGATGTTTTGACACTTACTTCCTCCTCCATGGCTTCCATTTACAATGGCTTTTGGAACAACACCCCGATCAACGGTCTCGCTTCTGGTCCTTGGGGCACCAGCTTTACCTTCAACGACACGACCGGAACCAAAACCGATGGGGGTTCCTTTGTGATCCAGACCGGTGGCACCTCGACATTGGGGACCAGTCCGTACGGGATGGGAATCAACCCGGGACTTTTACTCACCTGGAACCTTAACAATAGTAACGCTGGGGGAACCAAAATTGCCTTAACCCAGAATGGGGTAACCTCCGCTTTTGTTGCCCCTGGTTCCATCAACATGGGACTCAATTCCCCAACGAACATTGTCCTTTCCTATGACGGGATCGGAACGATCACCTTGGCCATGGTGCAAGGGACCAATACTTACACCCAGTCCTTTGCAGTAAACCTTTCAAGCCTTGACTCCAATGCGTATATCGGATTTGTCGGGGGCCAGGGAACCGCCTTGGCAACCACCACCATTTCCAATTTCCAATTTGCAACCGGGGCTCCGGTTCTTCCGACAGCGATGCAGGTTTACGCAACGGTGCCGTCGAGTGGTTCGGGCTGGATCACCCCCTTTTTGTTCCAGGTGGGTGGGACGACCACAACCCCCACTTATACCCTGGTTGCTGCGGCAACATCGGTCGAAGTCAAGGCGACAGGAGCGGTCAGGCTTCCGGTTGCGTTTGACCCGACGGTAAAATCCACCCTCAACCGGGGTGGAACTTATGTGATGGGTTTTGGCCATCGTGATGTGGACATCCTTACGGGTGGGGCCTTTACCACTCCCTCCACCTCCACGGGAATTGTGCAATACGCCTCGGGAGGCACCTGGTTGGCAAGCGGAACGATCTCCCAAACCGGGTTGGTTCTTGGTACGGCCTTTACCGGATCCTCCTTGACGGGGAATCGGGCCTATTCGGTCACCTTCCTTACCGATGCGACCCAATATGACGGCTATTCCCCTCTTATTAGTGTTCAATACGCCGGTGGACAACAGGTCTATGTAAGCTATGCCGACATCAATGAATCCTCGACGGATGTGACCATCACCGCCGATGCCATTAACCAGGCCAACATACCCAATGTTTCCAATCTGGTGCTTACCGGGGCGGAGGATGTCGAGGTGGCGATTGCCGCGACCCGCCAGTTTACCCTGAAACTCGATGCTTCGGTATTCACCAATGGTGCCTCGGCAGTCAATATCCAGCAACAAGCCCATGCCAATCCGGTGACCACCGGTGTCCTTACCTCGATATCTGTTCAGCAGGGAAATCAACCCTTTGGCGTGGACGGGTTTATCTCCCCCGTTATTCCGGTTACTTCCAGCACCCAATCCTTTGCCACCGCACCGGTACTAACCATTTCCGATAAGGTTTCTGCCGGGGAGGCCCTTCAAAGCTCTACTCTCCTGCCCGCTTATGGAGTCCTTCCCGATTTGATGTTGGGTCAATATGCGGGATTCACCGTCCAGGCCTGGTTCAATTCCACAAACATTGGTAGCAATTGGCAACGGATCATCGACTTGGGTAACGGCACTACCAACAATATTATTGTAGCAGTTAATTCATCTAAAATTGCCTTGTCAATTCACGGCACTTCAACATACGATTTTATGGCTGGACCAACCCTTGCAAACAACACTTGGTACCATGTATCAGCTGTTTTTAGCGGCACTTCGGCTTCTTTGTATTTGAATGGGGTTTGGCAAGGAACCCACAGCGGAATGCCACAGTACCAAAATATGGCCCGAAGCAACAACTATTGGGGCAAAAGCAATTGGTCCGCCGATCCGGTTTGGCAAGGCCAGCAGGATGAATTGCGTTTTTGGAACCGGGCCCTTACCGCTCAGGAAATTGGCGACAACTACAACACCATTGTCATCCCCTATTCCGGATCAGGCCTCCTTGCTCAATACCATGCCGATGAATTGTCAGGCACCACCCTGTTGGATTCCTCCAACAATGACAACAACGCTACGCTTGTGAATGCGATAACCAATCCGGTCCAAAATGCCGGTTTTGAATCACCCGTAGTGGGTAATTCAAAATACACCACGAACCCCGCCAACGCGATATGGACTTTTTTATCCAGTTCGGGAATTGCCTCCTATAACAGTGGGTGGTTTACTCCTGCCGCTCCGGAAGGTGTTCAGGGGGCCTTTTTGCAGAAGCTTGGTTCCTTTTCCCAATCCATTACTATTGCGACCTCCGGGACCTACAGCCTTTCCTGTAAAGCCGTTGGTCGGGCGGGTTACACCGCCAATTCCATCAATGTATTCCTTGATACCCTCCAGGTAGGTACAATCAACGCCAGCTCCCTTTCCTCAACGGCTTGGAGTAGTTGGACTTCAAGCGCCATCCCACTCTCGGCCGGGACGCACACTATCCAATTTTTGGGTGTTGGAAATGGAACCAATGATGTGGATTCAGCCATTGACAATGTCACCCTGGATTACCAAAGCCGGGCAGTTAGCACCGCTCCCCTCCTTTCCAAAGGCTATGGGGCAACCCTCCTTGCCAACCTCGATCCGGTAACCGGCAAAATGACAGGTGTCACTCTCACCAATCCGGGATCAGGTTATATCCAGCCCTTTGTCCAATTCGGGACTGAAAACAATGCCCGGGCCACCGCAAGTCTAACCAAAACCGGATCCCTTGCCTCCATCAAATTGGTTTCGGGGGGGAACTATTATTCCACTCCTCCGCTGATCACGATTTTGGATCGCAAAGGAACAGGGTATGGGGCCACCGCTACGGCAATCCTCACCAACGGGGTGGTTACCAGTATTTCGCTAACGAATGCCGGTTCCGGTTACGGTGCCCCAATGATGGTTATTGCGCCCGCTCAGCAAGTGACCTTGACCAGGGAATCCCTTGTCCCCATTCCCACCATTTCGATTTCGGATGGCACCGGCGTTGGGGCAACCGCTACTGTATCTCTTGATCAATGCGGTTTCCTGACGGGCATCCTTGTGACGGATAATCAGGCGAGTGCGTCCGTGCAATGGTCCAATGGCAGTATTACGGAAATAGACCTGGTAAACGGTGGCCAGTTTTATTCCGTGGCGCCCACCGTCACCATTACCGATTCGGATTCCGGTACGGGCAGTGGTGCCACCGCCACGGCCACGATTGCAAGTGGTGTGGTAACTGGCATCACCCTGGTCAATAACGGATCCAATTACACCTCCCCGGTAGTCACTTTGTCCCCACCCTCCGTTTTCAATTCCGGTTATGTGAATCCGGTGGTGACAATCTCAAACAATACTCCGGCAACCGCCACAAGCAAAATCACCAATGGAAGCGTATCCTCGATTTCCATTCTCACTAGTGGTATTTTTTATGGGACCGTACCGCCCGTCATTACCCTTTCCGGGGGTGGTGGAACCGGGGCAAGTGCAACCGCTACGGTGTTCAACGGAGCCGTAACCGCAATCACCGTCAATAATGGTGGTTCCGGATATACCTCCGTTCCCACTATTACAATTGCCCCTCCGATCACCGCAACCGCCACGGTTACCCAAGGAGTTAAAGATGCCCTCCTGGACAATGTGGGGGCCTATTACACCACGACTCCAAAGGTTGCCATCACAGACAGTTCGGGTAATGGATCCGGTGCCCAGGCCTATGCGGTTCTGAATGGTGGCTTGGTGACGGATATTGTGGTTACCAATTATGGCACCAATTACACGACCCCGGTCCTGACCATTGATCCACCCACCCTGGATATCACCCAATCACCAACCGGTGATTCCACACTTTTTCACGAATTTTATTTCCTGGACGGAAGTTCCTGGTCCACCACCACGACTTCCCACAGTTCCATAAGTCTTCAGTATCAGCTTGTTGACCATTTCACATCCCTTGATGACCTGGCGGGAACAGGATTAACCGGAGGAAACGGGAACACTACTCCTGGTTATTACAACCTTGCCGCCTACATCAATCCGCTCCTTTCCTCATCCTCTCCCAACTATGCGGAAGCCGAAAATCTTTCCATCGTTATGCCTGAAACCAGCACCGCACCGCTCCTTTGGTATGCATCGGCCGCATCCGGTGCGGACCCCTATGTTTCCCAAGCCCTATTCCCCAACAATCAGTGGAATGTCGCCACCCTGGGCGAAGTCACCTTGGGAAATATTGACCTGTACATGAATATGGCCGGCAACAATGGATCCGCAGGATTTACCGGAAGTGCCCAGGTTGGCTATGTGGACTTTAATCTTGTTGCGGACAGTTTTACTCCTGATATTGATTTTGAATTGCAAACCACACCTGGCTTGTTCGCCAATTTTGACACATGGCAAGCCAATTTGAGCGACGATGACCTCCTTGCCAAAAACGCGGCCTTCAGTGCCACGATTCAATCCTATGACCTGACCTTGAACGCCCTGGTCAGCCAATCGGCTAGTGTCGCCCTTGGCCAGCCCCTTCCCATTCCAGATAGTAGCAATTACTATCAAATGCCCTATTACACAAGTACCAACCCCTACTCTCCCAATTCCACTACTTATCCCATCCCGAATATCACCTTTAGTGTGGATTCGGCAAACAAGGGAACATTCTCCAATTCCAACTTTGGCAATGCGGAAGGCTTGTTATACATCGACAAGTCAGATCTGGGCACTTCCTTTGATCAGTTTTCCACGGCACTGTCCTTAACGGACACTTCTTCCTGGTTGGGCAATAACCTCCCCTTTGTCGGGGGAACCGCCCAGGACATTACGGGCTTTTCCTCGGGTTTCACCACATTTGTCCAGGACAATCTGGTTTCTGATATTCCATCCGATTTTGATTCCCTGGTGGGGTGGGTTTCCGACAACAGTGCCCAATTCCAGCTTGCCTATGGCCCGATCACCGTGGGATCCACCTCGGGGTACGGTCTTTCCCTGACCCCGATTCATTGGCAGGAATCGGTGAGTGCAACCACCCAGGTGGCGATGGATGTAGCCACGATTGCCAGCCTCGCCGGGGGATTCAATTCCGCAAATCTCCCCCCATCGCAATCCGACCTCACCTACCTGGTGGTTCCCCCCGCCAACACCGGAAACATTACTTTTTCCCTGGATGCCTCTTGGGGGGCACCCTTTGGGGCCTTGTTAACCAAATCCGGTTCAGGCACCGGCATTTCCTACCAATCCTCAGGTTTCATCGGAGGATCATCCACCAATTTTGCCTGGAATCTTGCCAATATTACTATCTCAGGGACCAATCTGGATTTCCAGGGAACGCTTGGCACTACCCCTATTTATTTTGACTTCCATTCCGCCGATGTCGCAAGGATTTCTGTTTCCGGCGCCGCCATCCAAACCCAATTGGGCACCAACCAGTTGGCAACCTCGGTGGTGACTTCCTCCCTCACCGGGTCGGTGGCTGGTGGCAGCTGGTCGGCAAATCTTCCGGTTTATTACCCCACCGCTACCTGTTATTCGGGCAAATTCGCCGTTTCCGGGGTCAATGGCGCCTCCAGTGCCTCGCTTGCCCCCTACATGGCCCAGGAAGCTCTCTTTACCGCTCAAATCGGCTCGGGAGGTGCCCTTACTGGCTTCACCAAAATCAATCAGGGCGCCAATTATGCCTCCGCTCCCCAGGTGGTGATTACGGATGCGGCCGGATTGGGAAAGGGGGCGACCGCCACCGCCGTCCTTTCTGCCGGGACCATCACCAGTATCACGCTTACCAATGCCGGATCGGGTTATGTTTCTCCTGTGGTGACTTTGGTTGGGGCCCAACGCAACTCTAGCAGTCCCACCGGCACCAAATCGGTGACATTCACCCTCCCGGAAAAAATCACCAATGGGGATATTGCCGCACTTTCGCTGGCTAACGCCGTCGGGGATCCCAATGTATTTCAAAGCGGAATCACTACACTCCAATCGGCCCTTTCCAAGGTTTTTACCGCATCCATGGGTAGCCAAATCATCATCGGCACCGGGACTAGCCAATTTGCCCAGGCATTTGACTTGTACAAAGATATTGCCAATTACCTGGATGAGGCAATCACTCCGTTTGTGCCCCAGTGTGATCAAACCGTCGCAACCGCGGATTCCCAACTCTACAGCGAGGCCACCACGGTTTACAACGCTATTCTTGCGACCCCTGGATTGGTGCTTGATTCGGAGCTGGTTTTGACGACTGGTTCTTACCTGAATTCCCAGTCCAACAAAACCGTAACCGGTGCGCTTCCCACCTACCTGGACTCCCATTACAACATCCTGACTTTCAGCACCACAAGCCAGTCTTTTGTCAACAGTCAGGGGGTTGTCACCGATGTCGAGTCGGTGGAATTTCCCCTTATCGTGGATTACACCCTTGAAAACACCACCATTCCGTTCAGCCTGGGTTTGCCCGGACTCCCCCTCTCTTTTGATAATCCAGCCAACCTGAATTTGATCGAATCGGGCGACGCGATTGTGGATTTGAGTTTTGGCGTCGATGCCTTCAACGGGTTTTTCATGATACCGGATTCCTCGACCCAATTCTCGGGAACTCTCAATGCAGGCCCTGCCGCCAATTTCAGCACAACCATGACCCTTGGGTTCCTGAGTGGGTCCATGAGTGCCCAAACGGGTGACATTTTTTCGATGCCTTTTTCAACGGTTTTGACCGATCCGGACAAAAATGGCCAACTCACCCTGGATGAATTGAACAAGCTCACCCCCTCCTCCCTGTTCCAGACCACATTGGAAAATCCAACCGTCGGCCTCAACATCGATTTCGAATTGAAGGTTGCCGGGGGCGGGATCGCAGCCGCCATCCCCGGCATCGGCAACACCATGAGCATCTCCTGGACTCCGGGCACCGATGCCCCAGCGGTCAGTTACGACAATTTTTACATTGATTTAGGATCTTTCATTTCTGATTTTATGGGTTCGGTTGCACCCCAACTCCTGCCTATCACCACCGGCGTTCAGCCTATCCTCGACGCATTGAACACTCCCTTACCGGTTCTTGGTGAAATCATCGGTGGTGACACATCGCTTTTGGGACTAGCCAACCGGTTTGGTGCAGCCAACACAGGCTTTGTCACGGCCCTTGACGGCATTGCCGAAATGCTCACTGACATCACCAGTGCTGTCAATTACATCACCCAGAATCCGGGTATCAGTTACCATGTTCCCCTTGCGGCGGTGGCAACCTTTGCGGACGATTTCCGTTCCGCAGCAAGTGGTCTTTCGAAACCCCAACAAATCACCCAACTCCCTTCCAAACAGCAAAGCATCGATGCGGTAAACAGCTTTTTGAACCAATACCAGGATGCCGCTTCCAATGCCTTTACCGAGGCATCAAGCAAAATCATCAATCAGGATTACGGTAGTTCGGGTAGCCTGGGAATCTCCTTTGACATCCTTGATCCCCAAAACATCATCAACCTGATCACCGGTCAGACGGCGGACATTTTCCATATTAATTTCCCAACCCTTTCGGCCAATTTTTCCATCGAGGAAGATTTTGAGCTTTATGGTCCCCTTTTCATGACCTTTGGCGGTGGGGTAAGCGCTGAAGTAAACCTGTCCGTTGGATTCGATTCAGCCGGTTTGGAGCAACTGGTTCAAACCACCCTCGCCTCGGGTGGAAATCTTTCGACCTCGGCCCTGGAAGGCCTGCTGGAAGGCGTCATCATGGATGGTTTGTTCATCGATGGGGACAACACTGCCATTACCGCCGATGGGTATGTTTCCATGGGAGTCATGCTGAACGGGGGAATCGTCAAGGCAGGCGTGGAAGGAAAACTCAACCTGGACCTCAGCATGACCCCCAATGTCGATGGTGATGGCCGATTGAACCTTTCTGAAATGGTGCAAATTGCGGGGGCGAATTTCAGCACTCCGTTGAATCTGTTCGATTTCGAATTCAAGGGTACCATTTCCGCCGATGCCTACCTCAAGGCATTCCTCCCCTTCAAATGGAAAAAGGTCTGGAAACAAAATTATGGCAGTTTCACTGTATTTGACATTAAAAACGATCCAACTCCTCCCACCCCAAACTCGGCGGACAACGGGTCTTTGTTCCTGAATATGGGACCAACCGCAGGAAGGCGCAGTCACCATGGCACTTTGAAAAACGAACATTTTGAAGTGCGTCATTTGGGTGGTGTCGCCGGGGACGAAACAGTGAGCCTGCAATTTTTTGTGGATGGAAAACCACAATATCTCGATGAAGCAGGATTGCCCAGACCTCATGTATACCACCACATCGACAAAGTAGTCGGCATTGCCGGGGACGGGGACGACACGATTGACTGCAGTGGCGTTCTTTCGCCCACTCATCTGGTGGGAGGTGGTGGCAAGGACACCCTCATTGGCGGCGATGGGGAAAACCATCTGGAGGGTGGACCCGGGGCAGATCAACTCATTGGCGGTTTGGGAATTGATACCATCCTTGGGGGTCATGGAAACGACCTTATTCATGGAGGTGACGGAGAAGACCTCATTCATGGAGGACATGGGGACGACCAGATCGACCATTCCGGTGGACCTACCACCATCCATTTCGCGGATGGATTTTCCAAGGATGCGATTTCCCCATTGGCCTTGCAAGGTTCCATCTTGGATTTTTCCAATGTTTCAGGCAACCTGACTGTTACCTTGGGTGCCACCAACACCATCAACATTGGCACCCAACACTCCCTGTCCTGGATGGGTCAGGGCCCAACCGAAATCCGGCTGGGCAAGGGGCTGGACACGATTCTTTTCAACAAGGGATATTCCTCCACAACGATTCATCCAGGCGAAGGACAGGACATTTTTAATGTCCACTATTTTGAACCGGGAGAGGTGATTACCCTGGCTCATGATGGTTCAAATAACGACAACCAGATACTTGTCCAAACGGACTTGAAATCTCCCTTAACATTGGATGATTCAGGATTTGGTGCCAATGGGGCCCGCTTCAACATTCCCTGGGCCACCGTTCGCAAGGTGAATATCCACGAAAATAACGCCACAGTCAACCTTGCCTTCGGAGCCGACTGTCCGGACAAAGTCCTGGTTCATGGGATGATTGTCCATGTTCAAACACCAGTCACCGCAAATACCATCAAGCTCGATGCGACTACCTTTGTGTCCGTCCAGGCCAACCTCAAGGCCACAAGGGGTGGGTATGTTTCCCTTGTAACAGGTCCCACCGGACAGGTTCGGGTGGGAACGGAAAAAGATGCGCTACTCTCCTCCCTGCATGGCAATGTTCATATCGATTCTCCCCATGCCCACCTGGGCGGTATCCATAGCAAGATGACAACAGCCATTACCAATGGCCATTTTGATAATGAGGCCACCCATACCATCCTGAAAGTTCCCCCCAAAACGGGAATTCTTGGTATTCAAACCGCCACCATTGTATCCGCCATCGGTGGTAAAATCAGTATCACCGACACCACCGGGAAAAAAACGCATGGAACCGTGACACCCTTCCCGAAAACAACCGGCGAGGTCCGTTTTGACGCCGGTGCGGACCTGAACGAGGATGGAATCACGGACCTGGTTACGACCCTGG
This sequence comes from Planctomycetia bacterium, assembly GCA_005808665.1. Taxonomy (GTDB): domain Bacteria; phylum Planctomycetota; class Planctomycetia; order Gemmatales; family Gemmataceae; genus SYLG01. The sequence continues at coordinate 9,686 of SYLG01000123.1, forward strand.
GGCCAGGTTCGAAACCGGATCTCAAAATAATCTCCGGAAAGGATCTCAAAATACTGAAAGGTTTCACTGTTTTCCAAAACGGATTCATTGGCGGCGTGAATGTCGCCACCGGGGATACCAATGCGGATGGGGTGAAGGATATTATCGTTGCTGCGGATGCGGGAGCGGGTCCCCATGTAAAGGTCTACTCGGGCAAGGATCTTTCCCTGATTCGGTCCTTTTTTGCTTTTGACTCCAGGTTTCGCGGGGGAGTGAGGGTTGCTTGTGGCGATACCAACGGGGATGGTTTCTCTGACATCATTACCTCTACCGCCTCGGGGAACTCCTCCCATGTCCGGATCTTCTCGGGCAAGGATTTGCAGATCCTTGGCGGTTACTTTGCCTTCGCGGGCCCGATCAGGGGTAATGGAGGCATTTATGTAAGCTCCATGGATCTGACCGGCGATGGCAAGGCCGAGATCATTGCCGGATTGGGTCAAGGCAATCGCCCGCTTGTCTCGGTTTATCATCAGGACACAAAAGCCTTGGACACATTCCTGGCCTATGATGCCAGGTTTACGGGCGGGGTCCGGGTTGGTCACACCAATAGCCCTTTGGGCAACCCACTTATTGTCACTGCTCCAGGGCCGGGTGGTTCCCCCAATGTGCGTACCTTTGATCCCATAAACCGGTTCAAACAAATCGATAGTTTTTTTGCAGGGGCAAAGGAGGAGCTTTTAGGGGTAATCCTCTAATTTGTCGTCCCTGAAAAACCCATGAAGTCCTTGGGATTTGAAGGCGAAGTGGAGGAATTAGTGGGGTAAAACCCGAAGAAAACATAAGCTCGTCGGAACTTGGAACGGATTGGATTTTCAGGGTTTCATGGCAAGACCAAATTCGGATCGTAGCTGGCCTTGCCAAACAAAAATCGTTTGGGAGGATTTTCCAGGGAGGACTGGGGTAATCTCCCGAAAGGACTTGCTCGGGATTGAAACGATTCTTGGCCATGGGTAAAATGGTTTCTTCCACGGAGATTGTCCTGAGATGAAAAGATGGATTGCGGTTCTTGTCTGTTTTGCCGGTTTGACTTTCCAAACAAAGGCTGATGTGACCGGACTGGCTCTGTACCGGACCTCAGGAACCACGGCAGCAAACTCCAATGCCCTGACTACTTTTGATATAACCTTTGGCACCTCCAATAGCGCTGCCGGATTTCTTTTGAATTCGCTGAAAATGTGGTCTGGGGCCAGTGACACGGCAGATTTTTCTTACTATTCTAATTTTTCACAGTATTCGACAATCACTTCTACAAACACTGGTGGAATTAGCACCTTTGATTTTGTCGGCCAACATTTCAATACTTTCATTGGGACCCTTAACCCAACAACGACTTACACGCTTTATACCAGGAACCTTAACGCATCAGCCTACACAACCACCACCGGAAGTATTGTGGCGGGAACAGATCCCTTTGCTTTTAGTGGAACTACAACCGTGGATCATACAGCCGACGCCACCAACTATTACAACAAATTCGAACTTTATGCCACAGCGGTACCCGAACCAGCCACACTCATTCTCACTGGAATGACTTTGGCGGCGGGAGCAATTGGGGCAGGGTGGAAGCGAAGGCGAAAACGGTCCACCTGATCCTTGTTATTCCAAGGAGTTCATCAAATGCTCCTTTAGTGACCACGGAGTTCGTTATTCGATGGGATGGACTTTTCGGTGATGTTCCATGGCCTCATCGGGGTCGATGTGCATACCACAATCTCCGCAACTTGGGGATTTTTCAAAACAAGGGTCACAATACAGGGGGCCTCCCAGGAAAAATTGCTCAAGGCGGTTGCGGCTCAGGTGATCGAGGCCTCCCTCCTCCAGCGGCATTTCCACCCGATCCCCACAGCTTTGACATTCCGTAACCTTTGCCTCCTGGATCAGTGGGGCAAAGTGATTGTGTACCCCTTGGGGAATGACCCCTTTTCCCTGACAAAGCGGGCAGGAAACCCCAAGCATGGATTCAATCGCCTTGCGGATGAAGGCACTCTTATTGGGCAATTTGTTGAGCAGATCCGCCAAGGCGGGTTCCACCTTGAAGGCTACCACGGTAGTTTTGGGGGGTCTCTTGGACATATCAATGGCTCCTCATGGTGGTATTCTACCACGCCAAACCCAACCTGTTCCCTATCCAATCGCCAACGGACACTTTGTCCGGATCAGATTGGGAGCCAACCGGCAACCTTTGCCACGAAATGTGCTTTATCCAACTTTGGATAGCAACCACTTGACCTGCATCCGCAATTTGGGCATTTCCTAGGAAAATACCCGGTCGATTGCCCTGGAATGAGCCGCCTTTGGCCGTCCGGACTGGATACCCAAAAAAGTCCCTATCGGTTTTCATCCAATATTAAGAATTAACCCCCCTGGATGCGTTAAGATACCGTTGCTGACCTGCTCTGGGGAGGAAAATGTCAAGGGGACGAAACATTTTCCAGGGACACCCCATGGTAGGTCAGCATTTTGTTTAAATCATCTCATGTTTCCTGATTTTCCCAAAAAACCAACCTCCTACCAGGGTTTTGGAGTTCCTATGGACCCGGGTGCCTGATTTTTGGCAAACTGGGGCCCATTCAGGTCGATTTCCAGCGGGCCTTTGGAAAAATCATGGTTTTGGGCGAAACTCCCCCGGCAATCAACCGCTCAAGGTCGCGTTGGAAGTCCCTCGTTTCCTTGGGATTTGGGGTTATGGCTTTGTGCGTGGTGGCGGAGTTGGTCTACATTTTTGCCTGGGGCAATTTACGCGAAGTGGTTCCGGGAAGGCTTTACCGGGCTGCCCAACCCTCCGCAAAACGCATTCAACATTACCTGGCCAAACATGGCATCAAGACCATTCTCAATCTGAAAGGGTGCTGTGATCCCCTTGGTTGGTACCAGGAGGAGGCAGCTTCGGCCCAAAAGGAGGGAATTTCCCTTGAGGAGTTCTCCTTTTCTGCCGGCCGCCTACCCGCTCCTGCCACCCTCCTCCGGTTGATAGAGGCCCTCGAGCAAGCGGAGGAACCGATCCTTGTTCATTGCCACCAGGGAATTGACCGAACGGGAATGGCGGTTGCCTTGTGGTTGCTCTTGCGCACCCAAACCTCGCCCGAAGAGGCGATTAAGGAATTGAGCCTTCGGTATCTCCACCTTCCCTGGGGTCGCACCGGCCATTTGGACCAGTTTTTTTCGTGGTACCTCGATTGGTTAAAAGAAACTGGCCGCTCCCATACCCCCAAAACATTGAAAGAATGGGTAGCGGAAAAATATATCCCCGGATATGCCAAGGCGGCATACACCCCTATTTGCCCTGGGGAGTGGGTTATCCCCCAAGGTAAGGCGACCAACCTGGGCATTCGTGTCAAAAACTTATCCAATCATACCTGGGAAATGCGTCCAGGCCTCAATGCGGGCATTCATCTCTTTTGGTATGTCCTTGACCAGGACCACAAGGTAATCCATGGCGGGCTGTCTGGCCTTTTTGAAGCCAGGGTTTTACCGGGAGAGTCGATTGACCTTGGCATTCCCATCCATGGAAACCTGAAGGAGGGCGAATATCTCATTCGGGCGGACATGGACGAACCGAATCACGCCCGCTTTTCCCAAACCGGGCAGGCCATTCTCGAATTCCCGCTCAGGATCGAAAAACCAACCAAATCCCCTCTGGAACGACCCGTCAAACAAAGGACAAGGCCATGAACACACTCGTCGCAGAAACCCTATCGGTGATCGTTCCCTTAAAAGATGAAAGGGACAATCTTGGCATCCTCCACGGCAAGATTGCGGAGGCACTCTCCCCCATCCTTGGGCGCCTCATCCTGGATTATGAGGTTGTTTTTGTGGATGATGGGAGTACCGATGGCAGTGACCGAATCCTTGCCGATATAGCCCGGAAAGATCCCCGTACCCGTATGGTCAGGCTTCGCCGAAACTTCGGCCAGACGCCTGCCTTGCAAGCCGGGATCGACCATTCCCTTGGCAGCCTGATCGCCACCCTGGATGGAGACCTTCAAAATGATCCGGCAGATCTGCCTGCCATGATCGAACAGCTTCAGGCGGATCCCGATGCTCCTTTGGATGCGGTTTTTGGAGAACGGGCCCGCCGTCAGGATGCGCTCCTCATTCGCAAAATCCCAAGCCGGATCGCCAATTGGCTCATCCGGTATGTAACCGGGTCTCCGATCAGGGACATGGGCTGTACCATTCGGGTTTTCCGCCGTGAGCTGGCGGAATCGTTACCCCTTTATGGAGAAATGCACAGGTTCATTCCGGTTCTTTGCCTGATGCATGGTGCCCGGATAATGCAGGTTCCGGTACGGCACCACGCCCGAATCCATGGCCAAACCAAATACAACCTCACCCGGACCTTCCGGGTGATTCTCGATTTGATCACCATCAAGTTTTTATCCAGTTTCGTGACCCGACCCATGCACCTGATGGGTGGATGTGGCCTGGCATCGCTTTGTCTTGGCCTTGTTTTCCTGATTACCGCCATTATCATGAAATCAACAAGTGGGATCTTTTTAACTGGAAATCCTTTCCTTTTGCTAAGTGCCCTCATGGTGATGGTGGCGTTTCAATTTTTTAGCATGGGACTTCTGGGCGAACTCCTGACCCGCACCTACTTTGAAAGTACCAGACGAAGGGCCTACACGGTTCGTTCCACCCTGAACCTTCCCCAACGCAGCACCCACCAGGAACCACGAAGGGCTGCATGATGCCTGGTTTCGTGCCTGAATCAGGGGGCGGCTTCCAATATTCCTTCCCGGATCAAGGACCAAGGATATGGCAAAAACCTACAAAGTTGCGGTCATCGGCCGGACAGGCAAGGGGAATTATGGCCATGGGATGGATACGGTTTGGCTGGATTTTCCCGACCGTGCCCGGATTGTTGCCCTAGCCGATGAAAATGATGTCGGCCGGGCCGCTGCTTCCAGACGCCTTAAATGTGACAAAACCTATGCCGACTATCGCTTAATGATAAATCGGGAAAAACCCGATATTGTTGCCATTGGGGATCGCTGGCTCGATCAACATCCCGAGATGGTGATCGCCTCGGCCAATGGCAAAGCCCACATCCTTTTGGAGAAACCGATTTGCCCCAGCCTGGATTTGGCAGATGCCATGATCGATGCCTGCGACAAAAACCATGTTCATTGCGCCATTGCCCATCAAACCAGGTACCATCCCCGTGCGGCACGCATCCGCGAAATCATTGCCTCGGGGAAAATCGGTGAACTTTTGGAGATGCGCGGTCGTGGAAAAGAGGACCAGCGGGGTGGGGGGAACGACCTCATGGTTTTGGGCACGCACATTCTCGATTTGATGCGTTTTTTCGGTGGGGATCCCGGTTGGTGCTTTGCCCGGATTCTTCAGGCCAATCTTCCCGCCACGCGAAAGGACATTCGCCAGGGGGGGGAAGGGATGGGGCCGGTTCTGGGCGACCGGATTGATGCGATCTACGGGTTTGCCAAGGGAGTTTCAGGATCCTTTTCTACCCATAAAGCCAGGGACGGCGTGGGGGCCCGTTTTGCCCTTACCCTTTTGGGTTCCAAGGGAATGATTCTCCTGGGCACGGGGGATTTGCCCACCGCATACCTCATTGAGGATCCCTCTTGGGGAATGCGTGGGCAGGCCAAAGGGCAACCCATCACCTCGGGCGGGCTGGGGGTCACGGAAACCCAACCGGCAACTCCTGCCGGGGCAGGGAATCGGTTGATCGTTACCGACCTTTTTGAGGCAATCGAAAAGGACAGGCCGCCCCTTGGCAATCTTCGCGATGGCCGCTTTGCATTGGAGATGATCCTCGGGTGCTATGCATCGCATTTGGCAAAGGCTCCTGTTGAATTACCCTTGGCAAAACGCAAACACCCGCTGGAGTAAGGAAGCAAATTCCATTGGGCAATCATCTGTTGCAAGCCCATTTCCGCTCTTTTTTATGCTGTCCAGGTTCCGCTGGGCCACCCTATGCCTGAGATCGGTTTCAGAATTTCAAGAACTTCGGACAAAAGTTGTGGTTCCGGGGCACTTGAAACCGCCTCGATGTTGGCATCGACCTGAGCGATACTGCTCATTCCGACAAGGGTGGTGGATAGGCCGGGTAAATGTGCGGTGTATTGCTGGGCAAGGCGAGCCAGGTCTGCCCCCTTTTTGGCGCAATGTTCTGCTGCTCTTTGAACCGCTACCTTTACCTCGGCGGGTGCCGGGTGCCAATCCGGGGGTCCCGCCTGGGTGAGAAGTCCCATGGAAAGCGGACTGGCATTGATGATGCCTGTCCCATTAGCTTTTGCCACCGGCAACAGTTTTGCAAGCATGGTGGAGTCGTTAAGCGTTGCATGGCAATAACTGATCACCACATCCAGCCTGCAGGAGGTGATGGCCCGCTCCAAAACTCCCAGCGGGAACCCGGTCATGCCGATGAAACGGCATTTTCCCTGCGTTCGCAAGTGATCAAGGGCTCGCCAGGTTTCATCAAAGAGCCAATCCAGGTTGGCTTGGAATTCGATATCGTGGGCCTGAAGGATGTCCACATGGTCTGTTTTCAGAAGCCTTAAGGAAGTTTCACAGCTGCGGACCATGGCATCGAAAGAGAAATCAAAAACATCCTTGGCAATGCGGCCGGCCTTGGTGGCAAGAATGATCTTTTCGCGCCACCCCCCCGTCAGGGCCTTGCCAATGATTTCCTCACTGCGTCCTCCGCCGTAATAAGGGCTGGTGTCAAACAGGTTGATTCCTCTTTCGATGGCATGGTGGATGGCGCGAATCCCCTGGGATTCATCGAAGGCACCGTAAAAACCACCAAAGGGGCCCCCTCCGAAGGTGATCGGGGAAACCAAAAGGCCTGTGGAACCAAGGGGACGCAGTGAAAGGGGCATGGATTTGCCAGGTTTGTGGGGTGGCGGAATTTGGTAAGGGCAGGGTGGAAGATCCATCAGGCCATGAACTTAGGTGTATGAATAAAGCTTTTTTCGGGAAGGTGACGATAAGGACTTCAGTGGTTTTCCACTTGTCCCTTTATCCATTCCTGATTAAATTAACGGAATGGCCAAAGCGTCAACCAAGCGGGTGTAGCTCAGTGGTAGAGCGCCACGTTGCCAACGTGGCTGTCGTGGGTTCAAGTCCCATCACCCGCTCTGAGCGCCGAGGAGGCCCAGGCCGCTGCTCCTTTTCAAGAGAAAAGGAAGCTGCTTTGGGCTTCCCCGGTATTTCCATTTTGTATTGGATCAAAGATCATGACCGAGTTTGAAATAGCACCTGATCAAATGGTTTCAGTTGTGGAATCCTCCCGCAAGCTTAACCTTTCCGTGCAAATTCGTGACGCTGGCCCTTGTAAAAAACACATTCAAGTGACCATTCCCCGATCCGATCTGGATGTCCGGCTGGCGGAAAAGTTTTCCGAAATGTCCATCGAAGCACCTATTCGCGGCTTTCGTCCGGGCAAAGCTCCCAAGCAGCTCATCGAACGCAAATTCTACAAGGATGTTACGGACCAGCTAAAAACCGAATTGCTTCTTGCCAGCCTCGAACAATTGGCCGATGAAAACGACCTGAATCCGATCAGTCCCCCCGATTTGAACCCCGGTGCTGTGGTCTTCCCCAAAGAGGGCGACCTGATCTATGAATTTCATGTAGAGGTCCGTCCCCAGGTTGAGGCTCCCGAATACAAGGGCCTCAAATTGAACAAACCCATTCATAAATTCACCCCGGATGAAATTGCCACCGAGGGCAAACGCATCCTGAAGCGGATGGGAAAACAGGAAGAAAAACCAGAGGGAGGAATCATCAACCAAGGGGACGAGGTTGTTCTTTCCGGGTCTGTTAACCATGAAGGCAAATCAATAGGCCAAATCAAATCCAACTCGTTTCGGGTGGAAGAGAAATTGGCTTTCAAAGACGGCATCGCGCACACCTTTGCCGCCCAACTTCAAGGTGCCAAGGTTGGGGACAGCCGTTTGGTTGCCATTGAACTTAGCCAATCCATCGGTGGCCTGTCCAACCTGGCGGGGAAAACGGTTGAAGCCACGCTTACGGTTGAAAAAATCTTCCTCATCAAGGATCCTGAACTGACAGAGGAATTCCTTGGTGGGTTAGGGGTTACCTCCGTTTCAGGCTTCCATGAGTTGGTCGAAGTCCTTTTGAATCGCCGGTTGGAGCATCGGCAACGCCAATCGATCCGACAACAATTTTTGGCCAATGGCCTCAAGTCGCTTGAATCCGATTTGCCCCAGGACCTGTTGATGAAACAGGCCCGAACCGCCATGGCCAGGCGGGTTATGGAAATGCGTAGTGACGGGATATCGGAAGAGGAAATCCGGGCCCGCCAACGACTCCTTTCCCAGGATATCCTTGCCACTACCGCTTCGGCCCTGAAAGAACATTTTGTTCTCCAAAAGGTGGCCGAATTGGAGAAAATCGAGGTCTCCGACCATGATATTGACAGCGAAATCATTCGCTTGGCCCAAAACTCCGGGGAGTCCTCGCGACGGGTTCGGGCCAGGATGGATCGTGAAGACTTGATTGATGCCTTGGCTGCGGAGCTTCTCGAACGCAAGGTATTGGACTTCATCATTTCGAATGCCGAGTTGACCGAGGTGCCGCTTCCCTCCGGGGAAAAAGCCGAGGTTACGCTTGACACCTCGGAAGCCAGTGCGGTTCATGATTCCGAAATGGACCCTGCAGCTGACGCAAACCTTGCCAATTAAATGACCGGCCGTGAAACGGCCATTCCAAAATGTTCCGGTATACCCGAGAGGGATCACCAAGGGAGGAGCCCATGCAGCCGGTGATGACAGGAAACAATAGCATTTATGCCGCCCGCGGGCGCGATGGCGATCGTGGAAAAGGTACCTCGGATATCCTTTTGGACAACCGGATTATTTTCTTCGGTTGTTCAGGATCCAGCATCTACGAACCGATAATCAACGACCTGACTGCAAACATTGTCGTTCAACAAATGCTCTATCTCCAGCACGAAAACCGGTCCCAGGAAATTTCGTTTTATATTAACTCTCCTGGGGGTTCGGTTACCTCGACCCTTGCAATTTACGATACGATGCAATACTTGGAGTGCCCGATAGCCACCTATTGCATGGGTATGGCGGCATCCGGGGCCGCTATCCTTCTCACCGCAGGAACAAAAGGCCGCCGTTTTATTCTTCCCCATGCCAAGGTCATGATTCATCAACCTTGGAGTTCGGGTATTGGTGGGCAAGCCAGCGATGTCGAAATTGAAATGCGTGAAATCCTCAAGATGAAGGCGATTCTCAATGACATCCTAGCCAAGCATACCGGGAAGGATCTTCCCACCATTGAAGCGGAAACGGAACGAAACCGCTATTTCGATGCTACCGATGCAAAGGACTTTGGCTTGGTGGATGAACTACTGATTCCGGTAAAGAAGTCCGGAGTTTAGGGATGGGGATGCCAGACCGGCGGTTTGGAACCCAAAGTATTCTTTTTTCTTAATGATTACACCCAAGGGGATCGATCAAACCCTTGGGCGTGCTGGAGAGTGCGCCATGTCAATGCTTCCCCCCCTGGTTATCGGCCAGAATGGCCGGGAGGAGCGTTACTTCGACCTCTATTCTCGCTTGCTTCAGGAACGGGTTGTGTTCCTTTTGGGCGAGGTGGACGACGAAAGTGCGAACCTGGTGGTGGCGCAATTGCTTTATTTGCAGAATGAGGATCCCAAGGCGGATATACATTTTTACATCAATTCGCCGGGTGGGTCGGTTACTGCGGGCATGAGCGTTTATGATGTGATGCGTTACATTCATTGTGATGTGGCGACCTATTGCATCGGGATAGCGGCGAGCATGGGGTCACTTCTCCTCGCAGCGGGAACAAAGGGCAAAAGGTATGCCCTTCCCCATGCCGAGGTCATGATTCATCAGGTGTTGGGTGGGGCCAGGGGACCGGCGACGGACATAGTCATCCGGACCAATCACCTCCTCCGCACCAAAAAGACCATGAACGAGCTTCTTTGCAAGCTTACCGGGCAGCCCCTTGATCGCGTCGAAAAGGACACCGACCGCGATAATTTCATGTCTGCGCAGGAAGCGAAAGACTACGGGCTCATTGATCATGTTTTGGATAAACTTCCTGCCGGTCATTTTTCAGGGAAAAAACTCCCTTAATCCTTTTCTCCCTTTGAAACGGGACCTTGGTACGGCCACGCTTAAGGCTTTTGCCTTGGGTGCGGCCGTTTTTCTTTGTGGTTGTCAGAAACAACAACTTCATCGTGACATCCTTGAAGCCAATATGCGCCAACACGAGCGGGCCTTGCAGGATGCTCATGGGGAACTTGACAACAGCCGGGCCACGAACGCATCGCTTGTAGCGGAGAACCGATCCTTCCGGGGGCTCTCCTTTTTGCCCTCCCACCATCATTCCAAAGCCGCTATCAAACATTTCGAGTTTGGCCGGGGGACCGGAGGGGTCGATGAAGACAGGGCCAACGGCGACGAAATGCTTCAGGTTGTGGTGGAGGCCAAGGACACCGATGGCCACACCGTTAAAGTTCCAGCGACCCTTCATTTGCAGGTGTATGAAATAACCTCCGAGGGATTCAAGCAACCGTTAAGCTCCTGGGATATTAGTGCCGAAGAAATGCGCAAATCATACAAGTCGGGCCTTTTCCAGAGTGGTCATATTTTGGTTTTGCCATGGAAGGTACTCCCCAGCACACCCAAAATCCGCCTTGCGGCCCAACTCAGGCTCGAGTCTGGGCAAGCCTTTGAATCCGAAAAAGATCTGACAATCCGGGTAGCCCCGGGTTCGCTGTCCTCTCCTCCCAGGGGATCCGTTCCGGGTGGCTATGTTCCCACCCTCCCTTTCAATCCAATTCCTCAAGGTGCCTTGCCCGACGAATCAGGCGTGTTGGTACTTCCTCCCCCCATTTCTACCCCACCACCCGCACTGATCCCCAAACCAAGCCTTCCTGCCTCGGTCCCTTCAGGAACCACCTCGCCCATTCCTGGCAAACCAGGGCCGGTCGTCCCACCCCTTGTTCCCATGGTGCCCGCCCCTGGGGCCAAACCCATTGCCACCACTCCGGGTAATATCGTCGTTCCTGTATTGCCGCCTCCCGCTCCGGTTCCGGTGGATATTCTCAAACCAACAGGTCCCCTTTCCAATACTCCAGCTCCCTTGGCACCTGGAATCCTCTCGGGGTCTCAGGGTCAAACCATTCCCCCATTAAGCACCACAAATCCGTCAAAATAGCACTTGGGAAGGTTGAATTCCTTTTTCCTGGCAAAGGCCTTGCTCCTGTTTATTGGGGTGAGCCGGTTTCCTCCAGGAAACGACGGAGCCAATTCTTTTCAAGGAATCCTCTCTTGGATCCACATTCACCCAAGTCAGCTTTTCTTGTTGTTTCATTTCGTTGGGCCTACCATTTGGGATAGGATGGGACCGATCTTTCCGTGGGATTAACCCCTTCTGATTTCAATCCCTACAATGCCAAAAGTGGCCTCCCTAAGGGACAGTTTCCTTGGAACAACGCTCCTTTACAGGCAGGCTGCTCTCCCACCTTTGGTTTCAAGCTCCCAGTTCATCAGGGGAAAATCATGTTTCGTAAAATGGGTTTTAGCATCGCCTTTTTTGGGCTGGTTGGCGGTTTGTTGGCCTTTGAGCCCCAGCCACCCCGCCGGATTGGCCGGATTGTCGAAGGTGTTGTAGGCCGTTCCGTGAATTTTGCCGACCGGATTGTGCAGGCCGCCACAGGCGAAGGCTTCCTTGACCCTGCCACGGGCAAATCCGCAACGGATGGTATACCTGTTGGATTCACAGCACTGTTTAATGGCAAGGATCTAACCGGGTGGCATGGAATGCCTCATCACGACCCCTACAAGCTGGCCTCACTTGGCAAGGAGGATCGGGAAAGACTGATTTCCGATTGGACAAACGATGCCAAAAAACATTGGAGCGTTGCCAACGGTGAACTTATCAACGATGGCCATGGAGCCTACCTGACCACGGACCGTGAATTGGGTGATATTGAATTTGTAATTGACTATAAAACCGTGGCCCAGGCAGACAGTGGCATCTACCTTCGTGCCACGCCTCAAATACAGATTTGGGATTACACCAAGGAGGGAGGCAAGTGGAACATCGGTGCCGACAAAGGATCGGGAGGACTCTGGAACAATAGCCCGGGAACCGCAGGCAAAGACCCCATGGTCCTTGCGGACAAGCCTTTTGGCCAATGGAACCGTTTTCGGATCCTTCAGGTGGGTGATCGGACAACAGTTTACCTCAATGGCAAGTTGGTGGTAAATAATGCCCGAATGGAAAACTTTTGGGATCGGAAAAAGCCCCTTTTGGCCCGGGCACCCATTCAACTTCAGACTCACGGGGGCGAGATCCGCTGGAAAAACATTGGCTACCGTGAAATCGGGGCAGAAGAAGCCAACAAGATTTTAAGAGGCAACGATACAGGCTTTGAAAAATTGTTTAACGGTGCCGATTTCACCGGCTGGAAGGGCCCAGTCGCCAACTATGAGATCAAGGATGGTGCTGTGGTTTGCAAGCCCGGCAAAGGGGGTACGATTTATTCGGAAAAAAAATTCACTGATTTTGTGGCCAGAGTGGAGTACAAACTTCCCCCCGGCGGAAACAATGGCCTTGCCATTCGCTATCCTGGTGAAGGGGATACCGCCTATGTAGGGATGTGTGAAATCCAGGTTCTTGATGACACGGCCAAAATGTATGCCAAACTTGACCCTCGCCAGTACAACGGCTCCGCCTATGGTATGACCGCCGTTACCAGGGGATATTTGCGCCCTGTCGGTGAATGGAACCTTATGGAAGTGACGGTCGTTGGTCCCACTATTCAGGTGGAATTAAACGGTGCCCGGGTACTGGAAACGGACCTGTCCAAGGTTACCACCTATATGGCCAACTCGCCCCATCCGGGCAAGGAAAACAAGGCAGGCTTCTTTGGCCTGGCCGGTCATTCCGACCCCGTTCCCTTCCGGACAGTGGAGATCAAATCCCTGGCCAAGTAACGACCAAACGATCCTGATCCTTTCCTACCCCGGGCCCTTGCCGGGGTTTTTGTATTCCTGTTTCCGTTGACCTCGAATTGCCCAAGATTTGAGCTCCTCCGCCGGACCTGGTTGGGCGTGGACCGCCTTCACAAGCAGTCCACGCCCTCCAAACCGATTCATCCTCATCGAAGCTTCATTATTACATGGCTTTTATTAAAACATCTTCATTTTGTCATTTGTTAAAAATTTATCAAACATTTGACATTAAAAGTATGCGTTCACGGGATTTTGAGATTTTAGTTGACACGAATGGGTCTTTCCAGCGATACCAGCTGGCATGCAGTCACCCGACATACTTTTGGAAACGGTACACGATCTCGAGACTTTACTCAGATGTGCCAGGGAGGA
>SYLG01000124.1 GCA_005808665.1 Planctomycetia bacterium
AATCCTTGACTGGGCCATCCATGTTCTTGAAGGTCGGTTTGGTCCGTTGCCAGCAAAAATTCTTGCCGATCTGAAAAACCGCTCCCGCCATGAACTTCAGTTCATGATCACAAACAGTTACCGCATTACTTCCCTTGATGACCTGGTTTTTGAGGGTTGAAACAAGGAATTAGGGATCGGCAACGGGTGGATTTAATTGTCTTCTTAAACTCACAAATTTTTCTGGTAACAAGGCCAAAGGAAAGTCCATGATGCGATTTCGACGAAAGGCATTTACCCTGATCGAATTAGTAATCGTTTGCTTGATTGTTGCCATCCTCATTTGTTTACTACTGCCGGCGGTAAATAAGGTTCGCGAGGCTGCAAGCAGGGGATCCTGTGCCAACAACCTTCGGCAATTGGGAATAGGCCTACTAAACCGCGAATTGATGACGGGGGACCTTCCCCCTGCACGGATAGGCAACATCCGAAATTGGCACCATGACCTTCTTCCCTTCGTGGAACAGGTCTCTCTTTTCAACCAAGTTGTAGCCGATACTCCTTGGTATGAAGGAGATAATATCTCATTGGTGGCCAGGGTAAATGTCAAAAGTTTCGTTTGCCCTTCGGTACCCATTAGGCCTGAGGTCAAGTTAATCGTGGCAAATGGCATACCTCTCCAATCCGGGCTCATGCAACCACTGGCTACCTCGGATTATGAAGTGGTTTTAGGTATTGAGCCCAGACAATATGGGAAGGTAATGGGCCATCCCCAACTGAATCAGAAAGCCTTGGAGAGGTTATCCCGGGGTGCCCTGGTTGCCGACAGGACCACACGGTTAGCGGAGTTTTTGGATGGAACTTCTCAGACAATCCTTATTACCGAAGCGGTTGGTCGACCTGATCTTTACCAGAAAAACCAGCGGGTTGCTCCTTTTGCCAAGGGCGAAGTGGTAAGTGGTTTATCCTTTGGGACTTCCTGGGCGGACCCAACCGGTCCCTTTGTGATTTCGCTTCCCCAGGTGGAAAGCCATGGTGGCGTAGTACAAAGGGATCCCCCTTCGGGATGGTCCGGTTTGGGTGGGGACACCAACCGGAACCAGCCCTTCAGTCTTCATGCCGGAGGGTTTCAAGCGACCTTTGCGGATGGCAGTTTGCGATTTGTTCGGGGTTCCCAGGAATATCATAATGTCCTGCCCCTGTTTACAATGATAGGCGAGGATTTTGCCTATTTGGATTGAGGTTTGACGACCCTCCCTAAAAAGAGGATCCCCTTTGTCGTTTTGTCTGTGATTGCGACCAGAAACGGTTGGTCCACAAGAAAAACTTTCGGTTTCATCGGGTTTGGTGCAGAGGTGGATTTCATCATGATTGCTGTAGCAGCGGCGGCTTCTGCCCCTTTTTCGTCAACAACCAAAACGGATTTATGAATGACCGTGTCTATTTTGATTGCCTCTTTGCCTCCGTTCATTCCGGAAAAATCGGCCTGATTCCCAAAAGCCTCGGACATTCCAAGTCCTATTAGTGCGGTATTAAGGATTTCCGTCGACTCGAGTTTGAATTTGGGAATGCCAAGTGCCACCTGTTCGGCTTGGGAATTGCTGAAAAGGAGCGTATTCCATTGGGCCAAGGTAAGTTGTTGTTCGACGGCCGCCAAATTGTGGCGTTTGGTGGGTAGGATAAAATGCACACTTCGGTCGTTGGCTTTGCAAGGCAACTCCACCGATTCAGCCCCAGGTGTTGCCCGAAGGACATACCGGCCCAACCGGTTCATCCGATCAAGGGTGAGGGCATTGCCGCCCCCGGTCTCAAAGGGAGCTGGACGAGTGGAATCCTTTTCGAAAGGAGTCAACCAATCCCCCTTGAAATGAATGGCATTGACAAGGACAAGGCGGGTTAATGAAGTAACGGCTCCCTTGGGTACAAGGTCCTTTATCATGTTGCGTGTCTGTTCCAAAACCCAAAGATTGATTCGTGTTCTGGCGATTTCCGCATTGTTTTCGTAATCCACTTCTTCCAAGGGAGCATCAAATCCCTTTTCCAATTGTGCAGTGTATTCCCTTAGAAAACCGTATTGTTTTTGGCCAAAAAGGCGGTTGGCCAAAAGGACCTGCCTGCCTGGTTTCTCCGCACGAAGTGAAGTGATGATCCCTCGCCAGATGGAATCCTCCGGTTCTTTGGAATCGGCCAGGTGAAGAACTTTACGCATTTGGGAACGGGTAACCCCCCGTGCTCCCTGTTCTGCCATCGCCAAAGCCAAACCAATACTGGTAGGACTTAAAAAAAGGTTTTTGGGGGAAAGTTTGGGGAAAAGATCCAATCCAAGTTGATTGAGCCCGGACCAATACGCCTCATTCACTTTAGGAGAAACCTCCAGGGCAGGACCGGAGCAACACCCCTCTAACCTAGCGAGGCCATGGCTGGGAATTGCCATCTTAATCAGTCCCCCCATGCAAATGCCCGTTAGCCCAATGAGGGCTGTCCTCCGGGACGGGCGGCTTCGAAATGGGAACCTTTTTGGGGAAGTGTTCATGATTTGGGCCTCCCATTTGAGAACTTGGTCGGGTGTTTATCCAGAAAACCAAACCCTTTTACATTCCAAACCAATTCGGGAAAGGATTCGTTGGCATTGCCTTGAAAATGGTTCAGGGAGAATAATGGAAATTGGTGGATTTGAGCCAATCCAAAGAACAGCCAATAATCAGGGATTTATCCGTGTCCGACCCCGTTTTTCGCAAAAACCATGGGCTGCGCATTGCCTTGGTCCATGATTGGCTTACAGGAATGCGGGGTGGCGAAAAGTGCCTGGAGGTAGCTTGCCAGCGGTGGCCAGGCGCTACTTTGCATACCCTCATTCATAAAAAAGGAACTCTTTCAAAGGACATTGAACGCCTACCTATCCGTACATCCTGGCTCCAGCACATTCCAGGGATTTTTCAGACCTATCGTTACGCTTTGCCGGTAATGCCCATGGCCTCGCGATCCTGGAAGGTGGGCCCGGTGGATTTGGTATTAAGTTTTAGCCATTGTGTAGCCAAGGCGGTGGAGGTGCCAAAAGGGGTGCCCCATATCAGCTATTGTTTCACCCCAATGCGGTACGCATGGCACCAAAGGGAGGCCTATTTTTCCGGCGGGCCAAGTACGGCATTGAAGCGGTTAAAAGAAGGATTTCGCAGTCGAATTTTAGATCAAATTCGCATTTGGGACGCCAAAACCGCTGCAACCGTGACGCATTTTGTTGCCATAAGCAAAACCATAGCAACCCGGATCCAGGATGCGTATGGTCGCAAAAGCCAAGTAATCTACCCTCCGGTTGATACCGATTTTTACTCCTGTCTGAATGATAAACGGGAAGACTATTATTTGGTGGTTTCTGCATTGGCCCCTTACAAGCGGATTGATTTGGCGATTGAGGTCTGCAAAAAACTCAAGCGACGATTGTTGGTGATTGGATCCGGTCCAGAGGAGCGTAAGCTTCGCCAAATGGCAGGTGGATCCCCTTGGGTGGATTTTTTGGGATGGCAACCCGACGAGGTCCTCCGCACCCACCTCAGGCGTTGCCAAGCCCTCCTTTTTCCCGGGGAGGAGGATTTTGGCATCGTTCCCTTGGAAGCCCAAGCATGCGGGACCCCCGTATTGGCACTTGGCAGAGGCGGAGCCACCGAAACGGTGATCCCACCGGGGGATCCACGCCCATTGACCGGAATGTGGTTTGCCGAACCTTCGGTGGGTTCCATGACTGAGGGTTTGCTTGCCTTGGAACGGGAATGGCGGCATGGCAACCCCAACGATTGCCGGGTCAATGCCCTACGCTTTTCCAGGGAGCGGTTCCGGGCGGAACTATTTGGCTTTGTGGATGGAGTTTTGGATAGAAAAAACCGCCAGGCAGCTTGAATAAACCGGCGGAAATGGCAAGCCTGGCCTTTTCAATCGTGTTGAATTTGATAAGATTAACAATTCCAGAAATACGAAAGGGACCGGCTGCTTGGTGCGGTGATTGTGCCGACTTCGAGGGAGTATCGCTTGTCAAAGGAAAAAGTCCGCGTCTACCAACTGGCCCGGGAATTGGGTGTAGATTCCAAGGAATTGGTCGATCTCTGTAAAACACAGGGATTTGATGTCAAAAGCCATGTAAGTGCCCTGGATCCAGAGCAAAAAGACCTGCTGGTGGAACTGCTTAAAAAAGGTTTTCCACCTTCGGCTGCAAAGCCTGTGCCACAACCGGTTTCAACCGTTGCCGCCACCCCAATTGCCCCCTCAAAACCGGGTGCCGTTGTCACCAGGCTCCGCAACCTTTCGGCCCCAAGCTCCAAAGAAAAGATCCCTTCAGAGGACATCAATACCCAAGCGGTGGTTGGGGCTCCCAAGGTAACCGTGGAAGTAGCGCCTGCCTCGGCCCCAGTGGCCCCCGTTTCTGCCGCAACCCCGGCTTTTGGTTTGGTAAAACCGGTTATTGCGGATAAAAAGCCAGCTGCCCTCCCAAAAGGTTCGGATATTGGGGTCAAAGAAAAACCCCAAACGGACTTGGAAGCCGCCGTTCGACCTGTTGCCCAGGGCGCCCCAGTTTTAATGCCCCCAAAAGCATTGGTTAGCGGCCCCCGACCTATGGCCAACCTCAATGCTCCCCGCCCTAGCGCCTTGCGATCAGAAGGAGCAAGTGTGCAACAAGCGGGAGTTGTTGCCCCCAAATCGGAAAATCCGGTGGTTCCTCCCCAGACTCCAATACCTGCCGATCTGCCACCGCCAGCGAGTCCAACTTTTGTGGCGGGTTCTTTGGTGTCAGCTGCCCCACCCGGGCGTAAACCTCCTGTCCCTCCTATCACCCGACCTGGGGGCAATATTCCTCCCAGGCCCGGCCAGCCTCCAATGGGAAATCGTCCCCGTGGTTTGGATCGGGGTGCAATGGCACCACCGGGGGCGGGTCATCCGGGATCCGGCGCTGATGCCCTACGCCGAATGCGCGAACGGATGCCCCAATCGCAACGCCCTCCGTCCCATGGAGGTCCAGGCGGCCCGGTTGGGCCAGGGGGACCTCGTCAGGGTGGTCCAATGGGGCCAGGGTCCGGGGCCAATCGGGGAGCTCCAGCAGCCCCCACGCCGGTTGCAGGTCCCCGAAAAATTGCGGAAATCCCCAAAGATCTCATTCAGGGCGGGGCCTACAAGCTGGATGACATCGCCAGTGCCACCCTTGCCCGGGCTACGGTGGGTGTCGTAACGACTCCGGTCTCTATCGATGATGATGAGGATGGTAAAGGGAAAGGAAAAGGCGGGGCCAAAAAACCGGGGGGAGTGGTTGGGAGGGCGGATCGTCACAAGGAACGCTCCGATCGTCAAGTTCGTCGCAAAGTCGACGAGGCCCTTTTGGATATGACCGGGGAAGGACAAAGTGCCGCCCGGGCCAGGATTCGTCGCCACAAGAAGCAACGGGGCTCCATGCCCCGCAAAGGCAATGTGCCAATAGGTTTGCCGATTACCATTCGCTCGCTATCCGAGGCTTTGGGGGTGAAATCCGCCGAGCTTTTGATGAAACTCATGACTCAGGGTGTAGGCGGTGGCAAAACAATCAATTCCCAAATTGAAAGCGATCTTGCTGAATCGATTGCCCTGGAATATGGTGTTGAACTCGATATCAAACAAAAACTTGATGCCGAGGATACCCTCCTTGCCGATTTGCAAAAGCCTGAGGATGAAAGCAAGTTAAAATCCCGGGCTCCTGTTGTCACAATCATGGGTCATGTCGACCATGGAAAAACCTCCTTGCTTGACTGCATCCGCAAAAGCAAAGTGGTAGATACCGAGGCCGGCGGCATCACCCAGGTGATTCGGGCTTGGCGTGTCGATATTCATGGGAAACCCATTACCTTCCTGGACACACCGGGTCACGAGGCGTTTACCAAGATGCGGGCTCGTGGTGCCAATGTCACTGACATTGTCGTCATAGTTGTTGCAGCAGACGATGGGGTGATGCCCCAGACCGAGGAAGCCATAAACCACGCCAAGGCAGCAGATGTAAAAATCGTGGTTGCGATCAACAAGGTGGACCTTCCCAACGCCAATATAAGGCGAACCGAGCAACAACTCTATGGCATGAGCCTGATCCCGGATTCAATGGGTGGCGATGTTCAATTTATCCAAACATCGGCACATACCGGCCAAGGCATTGATGAGCTTTTGGAAACCCTGGCCCTGGTCGCTGAGGTTGAGGAACTCAAAGCCAACCCAAGCAAAGCGGCTGCCGGTGTTTGCCTTGAGGCACACATTTCCGAGGGGCAGGGTGTTATCGCCACAATCATCGTTCAGGAAGGCACCCTCAAGCGGGGAGATATTGTCCTTTGTGGGGCCGCCTATGGTCGTGTTCGTGCCATGTATGACGATCACAATCGCCAAATCCAGGAGGCCGGACCCTCCATGCCTGTCCGGCTTTTGGGATTGGACGAGGTACCCCAGGCGGACGATCCCTTCATGGTTGTCCCCGGGTTATCCACGGCAAGGGACATTTCGGACAAACGCAAGAAAAAGGCCCTCGAGGCAGCCCAGTTTCGCCGTCAATCCCTCAGTTTCGATAACCTTGGGATGGGCCCGGTTGGGGAACTCAAAGTCATCCTCAAAACCGATTTCCGGGGATCGCTTGAAGCCATCCGGAAAGAAATCGAAAAACTCCACCACGAAGAGGTCAAAATTCGGGTGCTGCATACGGGTGTCGGGGCAATCACCGAAGGTGATATTCAACTGGCTTTGACTTCCCCCAATGACACCATGGTGATTGGCTTCAATGCGGAACCCGACAACCGGGCGTTGGCCCTGGCCGATGAACGAGGGGTCAAAATCCACACCTATGCCATCATTTACAAACTTACCGAGGATGTAAAATCCGCTCTTGAAGGCCGCCTCAAGCCCAAGGAAGAGGTCATTCGCCTTGGCCGCGCCGTTATTCGCGAGGTGTTCAAGGTGACCCATGTCGGTGCCATCGCCGGCTGCGTGGTTACCCAGGGCATCATCGAACGGTCGGCCAAAGTACGGGTCATTCGTTCGGGTGTAGTGATTTTTCCGCCCGCCGAGCGAACCGTTGGTTTGGATTCTCTCAAACGCTTCAAGGACGATGTCCGGGAGGTTCGCGAGGGCTACGAATGTGGTATGAAGATTTCCGGCTATGATGATATCAAGATCGACGATGTCATCGAGGCGTTCAAGATTGAACAGATAAAGCGTAAGCTGGATTAGTTTTTTCCAGGGGAAGTGTTCCCCTGGAAAACCAAGCCATGGAGGCCCAAATGGTGTTGGGCGGGCTAAAAGTCAGGTTGCGTGTGAGAGAGTCGCGCAGTCTCAAGGACAAGCGCCAGGTGGTACAGTCCATCAAAGAGCGGCTCCGTAACCAGTTTCATGTGAGTGCATCCGAAGTGGATGCCCTTGATTCCTGGCAAATGGCGGTCCTTGGATTCGCCCTGGTGGGGAACGAACACTCTTCAATTCGGCATACATTGGAACAAATTGTTTCCTCCCTGAGGGTCCATCCCAAGGCCGAAATGATCGACCACCGGATTGAAATTGAGACCTGGGACGATTGAGGAAACTTCATTACAGGAAATTTGTCCCGTGAAAAACCACCGTCTCCCCCGAATTGCCGAGGTCATTCGCCAAGTGGCGAGTGAAACGATCCTTTTCAAACTAAGCGACCCCCGGGTAAAATTGGTGACCGTTACCCGTGCCGAGGTATCCGGGGACCTGCAACATGCCAAGGTATTTGTTTCCATCATGGGTAGTCCCAAGCAACAAAAGCTGACCATGCACGGTTTGGAAAGTGCCACCGGTTTCATCCAGGCCGAAGTAGCTCGCAAACTGCAAACCCGATTTACCCCTGCCCTCAAATTCATTACTGACGAAGGGGTTAAGAAAAGCATCGAAATCACCCGACTCATTCGGGAAGGCCTGGGTCAAAATCCTGAAACCGGAGAGATTGAAAGTGAAGTTGAATCCCGGGAAAACGACAACGATAACCCTTGTCCCGGACAGGCGCAGGAAAATCGGCCAGAAACGCAGAATGGGGATGACCTCGACAAATCCCCATTGCCTTCCGACAATAAGCCATAGCCCCAAGGAGGGGATTTGTGGAAAAGCCCACCCAAACGGTTAAAGGGCGGGATTTATCCTTGGTTCCCAAGCCATATGGGTCATTCCGTTAGCCGTCCTGGCTTTGGGAATTCCATTACAACGGGCCTCAAAACTCCAGGAAGGAGCGGAAGCGATGGCAGCCACCATGAGTCGTCCCAAGCTGGTTTCGCAAATTGTTGAACAAGCCCCAATCAAAGACCCCACACCAGGGGAACTGCCCCTCTTTGAAAGCCTTGTCTACGCCATTTGCCGTGAGGACGCCGGGGTAAACCAAGCCAATGCGGCCTTTGAGCAACTCAAAGAACGCTTCTTTGATTTTAACGAGATCCGGGTTAGCACCTCTCGCGAGATTGCTGGTTGTTTTGAAGGTTGTTCGGAACCACGGACGCGGGCACTCAGGCTAATTAGCCTTCTCCAGGACATTTTTGAAGCCACATTCGGGTTTGACCTTGAAAGCATGGCAAAAAAAGGTGTCAAATCCGCTCAAAAACAACTTGCCAGATATAAATCCGTAAACGATTTTACTCTGGCTTGGATTGGACAACAAGTATTTGGCGAACAGACAATTCCAGTCGATGCGGGAATGCGCCGTTGTGCGGGCCGCCTTGGGCTGGTAGAGGTGGAATGCGCCAAAGATACCGAAGAAACAAGAGTCGCCCTTGAGGGAATGGTTTCCAAATCCAAGGTGGATTCTTTTGTTGGTGGCCTGCAAATGGTAGCCCAAACATATTGCCATGAAATGCACCCCGATTGTACCCACTGTACCCTGACCAAAGCCTGCCCGGAATCAGGAAAATTTTCTGCCCCGGTCCCGGTCAAGGTCGCCAAGCCCAAAGCCTCCAAAAAACCTCGCTAATCCATTCGGGAATTCATTCAGGCCCGATTGGCCTCCTGCCAGGGTTGCTACCCTGTTTCCACTTGCCCTCAACCTGTATTTCCGGTTATTTCCCGAGGTTGGTAAAAAACAACGCCAACATGGAAATACCGGTTGCCAGGAACTGCGCTAAAAACGGGAAACAAGAAAGGGAATCCGAAAAAATTCCCTTGGTTCCGTTTGGAATTATTTTCACTTTTGTTCTTGTTTCTCTCCCTCGGTTGTTCGACCATTGGCGTCAAAAAACTCAGCCTTGACAAGGCCTATTCCACCCAAAGGGATGTCCTTGGTGTAATCGGAAGTTCGTATGAAAGCCTATCCGAGCGAACCAGGCAGACCCTTAGGGAAAGCGACTTGGCCAAGGTGTTTACCAAATCACCCACGGAAGCGGCAAGGACTCTTCACGAGGAAGTTTTGCTGGAAGCGACCGATAATCGCCTTTTCGCCCTGGCGGAAATTCACTCCCGGTTAGCCCTTTCCCTGGGCAAACTGCGGAAACCCGAAGCCTTGGGCCACCATTACCTCGGTGCAGGTTATGCGTTTCACTTTTTGATGGCTCATGATGGCTTGGCGGAAGGACACGGAGAATGGACCAATCCTGAACCCGTCGAAAAAGGTGTAATTCCTCGCCATCGGAAGCTTCAGCCCCAAGACATTTACGATCCCCGATTTATCCAAGCCTGCCAACTTTACAACCTGAACCTCTCCCGGCTGGTTCGGGAGGCGGACAGGAAAACCTGGACCATTAAAATGCGAACCGGGGACGGCGACTTTATTGTCCCGATCAAATCACGACATCCCCGCATTCCCCTTTCCAGCCTTGCCCAATTGACACTTTGTAATGAATTGATGGTCGAAGGCATTGAAACCCATCATCGTTCCTACGGACTCGGGGTTCCGGTGGTCCTTGAAACAAGTGACAAGCCGGAGGTTCCTTTTTCCAATCTCCACCTTGGCCAACCTCTCCTTGCCGGAACGGCATTCTTGCGGTTTCCGGATCGAATTGCGAACCTCCGTTTGGGACACCCGTCCTCCATCGAACTGAATGATCCTGTAAGTGAACCCAAAATAAAAATTTCAGGCCGAACCATACCCCTTGAGACGGATACGACGACCGTGTTGGCTTCCACGCTTTCCCGGAGTGGCCTGGAAGGGTTGGATTATGTCGGTTACCTGGATGCCAGCCGCATCCAGGATCGCTATGGACTTTACCTCCTTGAGCCCTACCAAAAGGGGAAACTTCCAGTGGTCCTGGTTCATGGCCTTTTATCAAGCCCAATTACCTGGACGACCCTTGTTAATGATTTGATGGCGGACCCGGATTTTCGCAAAAAATACCAGATTTGGGCTTATTTCTACCCCACCGCCCTTCCCTTCATCATGCCGGCAGCCGATCTCAGGGACAAACTTTTGGTGACCAGACATCAACTTGATCCCGATATGGAGGACAGTGCCCTTGAGAATATGGTGTTGGTGGGCCACAGCATGGGTGGATTGATAAGCCGGATGCTTACTGTTGACAGTGGTGATGCCTTTTGGGGCTCCCTTGGTTCCAAGCCCTTTGCCGACCTGGAATTTCCAAATGAAGAAAGCCGTCGCGAGGTCCAACGCCTTTTCTTTTTCGGGAAACATCCATTGGTAAAACGGGCGATTTTCTGTGCAGCTCCTTTTGGCGGATCCACCTTGAGCCCTTCTCCTCTGGGTAGACTGGCCGCTTCGGTTCCGATGCTGCCCCACCAGGTAAGGGATTTGGGAGCCATGATCGCCAACCTTGATCCTGGCCTCCATAAACGAATGGTTAATGGCTATGTTCCGAACTCTGTCGAGTTATTGAACCCCAAATCACCCTTGTTGGCGGCCCTTGCCCAAACCAAGCCCATAAAGGTCCATTGGCACGCCATTGCGGGCAAAGAGCCTGGTCAATTGGGACCGATTTACAGGGCTTTATTGGAACTCAACAAAAAAGATATCGGGGATGGAGTGGTCAGTTTGGAAAGTGCTACCCATGTGGATTCGGAATCGCAGGTTATCGTTCCCGCAGGCCACACAGGAGTGCATCAGCACCCTTTGGCGGTTCGGGAAATCAGGCGGATTCTCAAAGAGCATGCCATCGAAACAATACTACCCTAACGGGTGACCCCAATGGGTTCACGGCAAAGTTAGGCCCGCTTGCCTTTGATTAACGGCGAAAGTGCACCCGGCCTGATTTTGGGCGCGGTGTTTCAGACAATGCTGACCCGGTAGGTCGCGAATGCGAATTGCTTCGTTTTGCCATGGCGGCCAACCCTTCCAACTCATATCCGGGGGCCAGGCACCAAGCCCGGGGGCCAGAGGAAACCATGGAAAGCCCCTTTTCCCAATCTGGAATATCCAAAAACGAATCATGCCGACGCCTGTCGCGTCCCAATATCGAGTCAAGCAAACTTCCGGGCCTTTCATACTCCACAACAAGGGTATCCGTAGGAAGGTGCGCTTTCCGGATCGCCTCATCGATGGCATCATCAAGTGATCCCAAGTGGTCGATAAGCCCCGCCTCTTTGGCTTGGCGGGCGGTCCAAAGTCCGCCATCGGCACGGTAGCGTGAATATTCAGGCATCCCGTCCGCACCCGTAGGACCTGCCCGGAGTGCCTTCATGGTCATCGCTTCCAGAAGCTTTCCCTTGAGGTGGGGCCGTCCTTCCTCAATGACCCTGATAAATTGTTGATACCCATCATCAACCAGGTCTTGCCAAACCTGTTTTTCCTTTGGGACCATGCTTCGGAAGGGGCTGCCAGAATCTTTGATTTCCCCCTGTTTGATGAGCGTCACTCCAAACCCGAATTGTTTGCCAAGACCCTCCACCGAGGGAAAGGAGACGAAAACCCCGATGGAGCCGGTCTGGGAACTTGTTTCGGCAAGGATCGGGTTGCAGGGCATAGCCAAATAGTAACCTCCCGAGGCGGCTATTGGGCCTATTGAGCCCACCATGACGATGGGGCCACCGAGGCCGTCCTTGCCCGTCCCTTCCTTTAACTTTCTTAAACGGCGATGAATATCCTCGCTGGCGGAAAGGGTTCCGCCCGGAGAGTCGATCCGAACTACCACGGCTTTGACAAGGGGGTCCCTTTTTGCCATGTCGATCTGGTCAATGACATCCTCGAGAAGGCCCTCAACCAGTACCGTTGCAACATGGATTACGGCGACTCTTTCGAGGGTTTGTACATCCAAACGGAGGGAATCACCACGGATGGCATATTCTTCCATCAAAGGGAAGGAATTGGTTTCGCTTGTGAAATCAAATTTGGGGATCGAACTGGCGATCCAGCCGATACCAAAAACAAACAGCCCCACCCCAAATACAAACAGGCCGATTCCCAAAAGGATCACCCCACCCAGGCATCCCATGCCAGAGGGAGAGGATTGGCTCCGTGCTATCGAATCGTTGGACATGGCTGGCAAAGATCCCAAAAAGTGGAGTTGTGAACAATTGTATTATTCTATCCCGGTAAACCCCGGCGACTGGGAAAGGTCAACCATCTGAAAAAAAGGTCCAAGTCTTGGCTTGGGAAGACCACTAAGGAAAACAGGCAAAGCAAACTTTTCAATCCTGCAGAAGGTGCAAGTTCCCAATTATGGCCCCCCAAGGGCAGGTCCCGATTGGAGTTCGGCCTCGGTTGTGGCTTCAATCATTTTATCGGGTTGCCGCACATCATTAACCTTCGATTCAGGATTGGTCGCTTCGTTGGACAAGGGGCCTGCTTTTGGAGACAAGGATTCGTCCAGTTGTTGGACAGGGATGGATCGGCCATGGGTTTGAACATTTTTGGGTGGCTTGAGTGAGATAAGCATGGGCCATATTGCAGTCAAAAAGACCACAAGTAAGCCACTGATTAAACCAAAATGTTCTTGGGTCATCGGGTTTTTCCCGGAGCTTGGAGATTGTCCAAGTTTGGCTCAGGAAAGGGAGGACTCTTTAGAAATTCCCAGAAAGAAAAAAGGAATGGGACAAAATGGGGCCGCACATCCAATACAACCGGTCCACTTTTTCTTGAAATAGAACCTATTTGCTAATGGGAACCGTGGATCTTGTTTCGGCTGTTCGCTCGACCGAGCCGATTTTGGCCGAGGAGAGGATTGTCAATCGAACGGGCCGGTTGGCTAAAAGTTCTTCCGAGAGTTTTACCGGAACAATCACCCGGTTTTGATCTCCTGGAATCTCTATAGGCTCAGCCATGCCCTGCCCCTCTTCGCCAAACCGCACCTCGACCCGGACGGGTCCATCAAATTGGGACAGCCGATTTACCGAAATAGCCAAGCTGGCAGTCGTGCCTGGCCGCCATCGGCCAACGGCGGAGGCATTGACATCAAATAGTCGGTTGGGAACAAAAGTTACAGGGATTGGTTCGGAAAAATCGATCACGCTTCGTTGGCCTTTATCATCCTTTTCAAAGGTATGGATCCGCAGGGAGAGGTTATAAACGCCTGGGGGAATGTTGTTTCGGGCTTCAATGGTAACGGGAATCGAACTTTCCTTGGCCGGAATGGACAACGGCCGATTGGCAATCGTTCCTTTGAGGCTAAACGAGTTTTGGTTGGGCATTCCGGTGATGGAAATGTCTGCCACCTCGGTAAACCTTTCACTTCTGTTGATTTTCAAGGTGAGATTGACCGTGCCCCCTGGCCCAATGATATGGGCATCTTCTGCCACCGCTCCTACGCTTGCCCCCAGGGCGTGAAGGTCCCGGTTGGAAACCCAGGTTCCCTGGTCCAAACGAACCAAAAGGGGCATGACCTGATTGTTATTCGGGTTGGGGTGAGCCCACAAGAGCGATGCGGTGGGAACCTCTTTGGTAACCAGCTTGTCCCCGACCGAGGCGGTTGACCTTAGCCTGACCATTTCGACCAGGGGTGGGGCGTTGGCAGAGGCACCCATCAGCAAAAGTCCTTGCCGCTGGCCTGGAACAAGAGTGAGGCCCTCGGTAGAGAGTCCGGCAGGTAGGGCGGATGGTTCGACCCGGATGGACCCGTTGAATCCACCATACCTCGAAACAAAAAGCAAAAGGGCATTGGAGGAACCAGGACGAAAATGGAGGGCATCGGGTTGAACCTGATTGGCGGGAATGGCAACGATAGAGTACCCAGGCCGTTGGGGACCAAGCCGCAACCGATAGCCATAGCGTGGACCAGAGAGGATGTCCATTTCACGATGGGTAATCCGAATCAGGTAATCCCCATTGTCGGGAGCGGTGAACAAGCTCGACGCAGGGTCTTCGCTGCGAGAGAAAAAGAGTTGGGGATGGAGAATTTCCGGATTGTCATCGAGGTCCAAAAGTGCCTGGGAGGGCTTCTTTCCCATAACGGGGAGGGCAAAAACGGCCAATTGAAGGTCAAGGTCTGAGCCCAACCGATCCCCCAGAATCTCAACAGAAAGGCGTTCACCCTTCTTGGCGGTGAAGCGGTACCAATCCCGGTCCCGGGCCTTTTCAAACCAGCCATCCACCTCGCAAGGGGTGGAAACCAATTGAGCCTTGGTCCAATCATCGTTTGCCCCTTCATCAAGAACGACCTTGTCATGGGCAATTCCGATCAAAATGGGGGCTGAGGACCCATTTGGGTTGGCGACAGTTTGTTCAAAAGTATCCAAAAACGCCATTCGGGGGAGTTTCACGGTTCGGTGAATAAGTCCGGCTGTGGTTTCTGGGGCCGTCACCTCGATTTCGGCCTTCTCCATCCCTTCCCCCATCCCGTTGACCCCAATGCCATCGGGCAAATTCCAACCATATACCGTCAGCCTGGCGGTTTTTCCGGCCTCAATGGCACTTGGAAAAATCCCTTGGACCACCGGTTCGTCAGCAAGGCTTAGGTGATAAAATGCCTCGGTTCCACCCTGCACATAGGCCTGACTGGACAACCGGACAAACATCGTTCCGGAGTTGGCAGGGGTGTGCACCAGGATGGCATCATTTTCAAAAAGGCCCCGTCCGGAAGCCACCCGTTTTCCCGTGGTGTCAAAAAGTTCCATGGTTGCCGCCAGCCGACTGTCGATGGAACTTGTGCGCAGGACAAAAGAGAGTTTTTGTCCTTTTATTGCCTCGACTTTATAATAATCCACATCCGTTGGATTCTGGATCGAACCGGTGATCCCTATCCCCTGTTGAATGGGTTGGGCTTCCCCCAAATCGCTGTTTGGCTCAACCTCTACCCTTTCGGTTGTCAGGCCGACCTTGCCAGAGCGGACCATGAGCATCCGGGGATTGCTCACACCAAAAAGCCCGGTAAGCCTCAAGTCATATAGGCCCGTGGGAGTGTCCGCCGGAATCCGAACCCGAATGACCCAGAGGGTCTGGTTTGCCGGGGTCGCCATGGGTTGGCGACCTGCCGGGCGTCCGGCAGGAGTGTTGGCGGCAATGGGAGGCTTGGCATCTTTTTTGGTAAGGGAAACCAATTCCAAACCTGCCATACCACTAACTAAACCCTGAATCTCTCCAATGGTATTGGTTGTTACGGTCAGGTCTGTTTCGACACCAGGATTGACGGCAACGGGAGAGATGGAAAAAAGCTGATGGCCGGTTGGGCCTTCACGCAATTGTGCCATTAAGCAGGGACATAGTCCAAATAAACCAAGCACCAAAAGCGATTTGAAACATCTTTTCAAAAGCCAATGCATGATAAATAACTCCGGTAAGGGAGGAACGGGCCAGGCGGGACCAAGGAAAAGCTGGGGCGAGGCAATTATGGGAGGCAACCTAACGCATTGAATCCTTTTATCTTACCAGAAAACCTGGTTCAAGGGGCAGGGTAATAACCCAAATTACCCAGTTCGGACCATGAAAACCTGGTTTTTTAAATGGAAAAGTCAAATCCCCCTGCAAACGACGGGACTACAAATCCTCTTTACAGGTTCCGTTTCAAGGCGTTTGATCCTGATTGGCGAGAGATTGAGGAATGGGATAGCTCGGGCTTTCCGCCCTTTGTGAATTTGGGAATGAGCACCTGGGGCGGTGCCCCAGGCTGGTAGGGTGCCACGCCGTTGGCGTTGAAAACATCCGCCGGTGAGAAGGCGAGAGACTGATGGTAATGAGCGTTGAAATGGGGAAACGGTAAGGGGCCATTGGGGCATTGAAAACCAATTGCATTGGCAGTTGGATGTTTCGGACCTGGAGGACAAATGCCGGGTCCGAAGGGGCCATGCAGATGCGAACTTTGCCATCCTCAGACGCCTGACCTTGAACATGCTAAAAGCCAATAAAACCGATAAGCTAGGCATTAAGAACAAGAGGCTAAAAGCAGGGTGGGATTTGAAGTTTTGCGAATCGATCCTTACGGGATAAGGACTTATGTCGCGTATGTCCTGCAGAGGTAAACGCACGGGAGAGGACATAGAATATCTACCTGCAAACAATCTATCCGGCAATCGGCCATCCTTTCTCAAACGCATGTAAAATAAAAACATCATTATTATCCTTTGGTAGCCAACCTACAGGAATGGGCATCGATTCTAATGTGACAAACACGAGTTTCAATCTCCGCTCGATACCCGTTTCTAAGTTGGCTATCGCTGTAATTGAAGTGGACCACGAAGCTAAAGCTGATGCAATGCGATGCTGAAAATGCAGGCTATTTTTCCAGCCTCGTGGTATATATTCGTTCAAAAATCTTACTAAGCTATCCATGGCGACAAATCGAATATTGCTGGTTTGACATCCACGCCTGATTTGCTCACTATAAAGCTGCATTGCAGCCACTGTTGCATCCCCCAACTCCTTGGCAAGGCTGACATAACCCATTCCCTGATTGGCGTGAAGGAACTCTTCAAGATTTTTTACTCCGAGCAACGATAACTTTTCTTGAAATCGTACTTTCCAATCCCCAATCCAGGGGGAAGAAGGCATTCTTTCAATTGGTTCGGTCATTGTGAGTGCTCAATCCTGAAAGGGACCGATTTTGATGTGGCTTAACCCAGCTTCACGACGCATTCTTGCTCCTATTTCAAGAATCTCTCGTGTGCTTAACATTCGCCCGAGGCTTGCCTCTGCAGCAATAATTCGGGATCTCATGATGTCATTCCAAGGCCCCGATCCCATCCATTTGTGAATCGCTTGATGAGTTGCCTCATCTAAAGGGATCGTGTATTTATCAATGTCCCTGAAGCCACGCTTTTCAAAAAACTCTCGCATCTCCTGTGGGAATTAGTGATGCCTCGGTGGGCGTTTTATCCCAATATCAACACTGCGTCTTGTCGATAGTCCTTCTTCCAAAGCCTCCGCAGCTTTGTTTGGAGCAACCCTTCCGATACCATCACCCAAGCCACCCGCACCACAAGTATTGTTGTTGTGCACCAACACCCCGGTTTTGCCAACAGCATAGGTGTGGATCTCCGCTATTTCCAGATTGAAGACTTTTTCTGCGTAGGGGACGGTTCCCACTGTAGTGGACCCCAAAAACTGGACAGACAGCTAAGCTTTTCTTTTCTAGTAAAAGGAGGGTTTTGTCATGGTCATCAGGAAGCGGCAATACGACGCATCGTTCAAGGCCAGGGTTGCCTTGGAGGTCATCCGTGAAAA
>SYLG01000125.1 GCA_005808665.1 Planctomycetia bacterium
ACAATATCAAGTAACTTGGTCGGGACTACATGCCGTTTTGAACTCGACATACTCCAAAATCCCGGGAAAAACATCAATCAGGGTCCCAAAAAAGACCAAAAAATCGTAAAAAATCACTCCAACTGCGTAACTTGGGTTAACCACCAGCATGGCCCTTGATTGCAAAGGTGAACGCTGTCTGATTGGCAAGCGAAAAACCAACCAAATAGGCCATCGCATCCGTGCGTTTTGCCTCCACTATTTGCCAGCTTTTCGAAGGGTTCCCCAGCAAACCTTGCAAATAAACCCACACCAAAAGCCGTTAATCGACCTCAAATCCAAGGTACTTGAAGGGTCTTTCAGGGACGACTATTTATTCGCGGCGGCGGGGAGCGGTCGTAGGGCTTGGAAGGGAATCGAGATCGGCCCCAATTGCCAGGGATTTCCAGGCAACCAAGTCCCTAGGGGTCCAGCGGGAAAATGGAATGGCCGCCATCATCATCGTTTGGCCGGGAGGATCCAGGGTGGCAATCCAACGGGGAGAAACCTCATGGGTTGCGGCGATCCATTGAGGCCCATCCATGCCTTTACGGACAACCAAGGTATCCAACCCGGTGGCTTCCACCATGTCAACCATGTTGGCATAGGTATTTCCAAAAGCCTCCCAATGGAGCTTTTCGGGTAGTTTTTCCATAGGGGCGTCTCCGGCGATCCCCTCCATGCGAATGAGGCTTTTTCCTGGGCTCATGGCCACCAAAGATTCATTGACCTTGGCAAAGACCGGCGGGACCGGTTGGCCACCCATGGCGTGGAGTTTGAGAAAGGGGCCTGCCAGCCACGATGTGTTCCTTTGCCAGCGCAAAATCACCCCTTCCGCCCCCTCGGCCAGTTTTGTTCCAAAACCGGGCGAGTCCACCGCAACAATCGACCCCGTGAGACTAAAAAGACTTTGCTTTGCATCCAGTTCAACCGGCCTGCCCACAGGGTTGGAAAGGACATTGCCTGCCCCGCGAAGGACGGTTTGGTCCAGGTTAATCCGCCAATGCCTTGGTTCCATTTCCTCCATGCGCATAAGGCCTTGGGTATCCAGCATGGTAACCAACGCCATGGGGAGGACTTTGCGTGAAGCATCAAGGGTTACTGAGCATCGCTTCAGAGCCAGGGTACCAGGCCGTCCCAAAGCCGCAAGCGATAAACTTTTCAGGCCGCTTTGTCCCGTTTCCAGGGCAAATTCCAGTTCTTCCAGGCTTAAGCTTGCCCCATCGAGGCGAAAGAGGCCGGCGTGTTCCTCCGGAACAGCCTGCAAGGTGAGAATGGGGTTGAAGCCGGGATGGGCCCGAATGACAAGGGACTGGTCAGGATCGTCCACCCGAATCGACTTGGTCCGAAGCGGTCCCTGGTGGCGAATCAGGATCTCGTCCCCGGGCCGACTGGAGACAATGGCCTGTTCCAGAGTCGAATAAATTCCCTGGGTAGGATCCTCCCTATCAGGATCGACAATACGGGTTTTGGTGCCGGTTTTATCCATCGGTTTTTGGACCACTGAACCCTTGGCTTCAAGGGGAGGCAACTTGTCCGCCAGAAAATCGATACTTCCACAACGCTCGGCACCCACAAGCCGGTTGGTGGGATTGTCATCCGGACGAAGGTCGCGAACCCGATCCTTTACCGCAAAAACCGCTGCTATCCGCTCGGCCTGAAGGTGTAAAGCTTCGGCTTTGTTGTTTTCGTTAATATCAAGGGCAAGGGTTTCCAACGCCCCTTGTTTTCGCCAGGGTGAAGTTTCCAGAATGCGGGAATCATCCTCCCCCAGGGCCCGCAAGGCCAAAGTGTTTCGGAATTGATCGAGATGGGTTAGGGCTTGGGTTCCTTCTTCGGCAAGGAATTGGTCTATACGATGGTAGCGGTTTTCTACCCCCCGAAAGGTAAGCTGACCGGCTTGTCCCAAAATGCGGAGCAAAATCGCTTGGGTTTTTTGGGTTCCCGTTTTGACATCGTCCATACTGGCCACCAGCGAATAGCCAAGGCTTATCGCTGCATGGGCCAATGGATCGATGCAGAAAAATTCGGATTTGGGGCCAAGGATGGCGGTGCATTGGGTCATGCGAACGGCGGTTTCCTGACGACCTGAGGCCGGGCCAAGGGTCAGGAGGCGTTGATGGGGACCGATGGCGCAATGTTCAAAATAGAGGTCCAAATCTCCGGTGCGAACGATGGCATCCTGTCCTCCATCCTTGGCATCCATGAGGGAAAGCCTGCCGCTTCCCCCCGCCAAAATCTGACTATTCAGATCGCCAAATCCTAAAAACACACACTCCTGAAGGCGAACAATGGGATCCGCATGGTCGGAGTGATCGGGATTGTCCAGATGCAGCGAGGCGAGGCGCTGCCTTTCGTCCATCGAAGGTCTGGCTTGCTGAAAGACACACCGCCTGAGGTGTGCTTCGCGCCTTGGCACTAACTTCAGGGCCTCGATGGAATCGTTGGCCAGCCTTGCGTCAACAACAAAATGGACATCCAGCACCTCGATCGTTTCCGCATTCACCTCAAGGGCGACAATATCTCCGCCAAGGGGAGTCGTGCCCCGGTGTCGGTAGACAATCCGGGCCGGCCTTTGAGGATCGGCAGCGCGGATGGTGACCCGTTTTGCCTGAATGGCCAGTTGTGGATTACCACTTTCCGGGCCGGAAATATCAAGGTCACCCGCCAGAATGAGTTCAAGCTCTGCACCTGGTTGCTGTTTGGCCAGCCATTCCGAAAGGTCTGAAAGCGAAGGAACCAGGGGTTGCCACCTTGCCACTTGGGCCCGAACCTCGGCGGCACTCCGCTTTGGAACAGGTTCCCCCTGGCCAGAGTCGTTTTCGCCCAAAGGGTTTGTGTTTCGGAAGCTATTGGCGAAAAGGGCACCAACAAAAAGGACGATAGCCAGCCCCAGACATCCCAGGGCAAGGCGGGTGGGTCCATCGAAAGAGCGGGCAGCGGGGGGGAAACTCGGCCATGCCGCCTTGGGAGATCTCCAAAAGGGTTTTGAGGAAGGGGTTTGGGAACGGATAGCTCGGACCCTAGCCAAAAGTTCGGCAGGGGTCTGGGGTCTTTGAGTGGGATCCTTGGCCATCATATCGGCCACAAGGCGAACCAATTTGGGATTCAAACCCGCTACAATTTTCCGGGGATCGGGTGGCATGATCTGTTGATGATGGGCCAATTTCATGGCCGCCGGGCCCGGCGGCACCGGACTTGTCCCCGTCAAGACATGATAAATAGTGCAGCCTAGCGAATAGATGTCGCTTCGGGAATCGGCGGTGCGGGGATCAAGGGCCTGCTCAGGAGAGATGTAATCAAAGGTGCCAAGGGTCACCCCGGATTGGGTCAAGCCTTGATCCTGCTGGCCAAAGGATCGGGCCAAGCCCATGTCCAGCAACTTGGCTTTGCCCTGGGGGGTAATGAGGATATTCGAAGGTTTGATGTCACGATGAACGACACCCCGCTCGAAAGCATGGTCCAAGGCCAGGCATAACTGCTCCAAATAGAGGATCGATTCCTCAAAATCGAGGCGACTCTTGCGGTCTAGCAGGGCCCGAAGCGTTTCCCCCTCGACAAATTCAAAAGCAATGAAGTGCAAACCCTGGTCTTCGCCGCAGAAAAACACCCGAACAATATGATCGTGGTCCAACCTTGCCGCACTGCGGGCTTCCTGGTGAAAGCGTTGGACAGAGTCAGGGTCAGCGGCCGCCTCCGGGGGGAGGATTTTCAAGGCCACCTGCCGGTCCAGCTGGGTATCGCGTGCCAGGAGCACCGCCGCCATGCCTCCTGAACCCAAAGGCCCGATCAGTTCAAAGTGGGCAATTTTAGCCCCCCTAAGGAGGGCCTCCATCCCGGTTTTGGAAGGGGACGAATCCTGATTCCCTTTTTGGGAAACAATCGTGGGTGGGTCTTCGGAGGGCACAAGCGCAGGACTATTATCCTGAAAAGCCAGAGGCAAAGGCTCCACCGACCCAAGTGGCTTGCCTGGATTCTGGAGCTCGTCTTTGCCGGAACTCTGACGCATTGCTACTCCGTAACTTTGCTCCCCTTTGGAACTTGGGTTTTCCCAAGAGTGGAGCAAAGCTGGACCGGATCCTCCGGAGCCAACTCATCCATGAGGCCCAAACCCAAAAAAGAATTGCGTTGGATAAGAGCTTAACTTGTGTGGTATTTTATGCGGTTTACCCAACTGTTGTCAATCAACAAACACTTGGAAAGTCCCTTTTTCGGAAGGTAACCCCGGGAGAATTGTACCTGTAAGCTTGTACAGGTTATATAGTGCCCGATTGAACAGAAACTCTCCCGAACCTGCCCCGGATGGGGAAATATAGGGTTCGGTGCCATATCCCCCCTTGGATAGAGCCTCAATAGTGGGAAAGTATTGATGGTATTCATTGCAATAACCCAAGGTGAGGACTTTGGCCGAAGGAAACCGCCGTTGTAACTCCAATCCATGGCTACAAAAAGGCTCCCCGGCTATCCCCACAAGGCCCAAGTGTGGGCCAATCATGGCGACTTCCAAAGGGGTTTTGATCCCGTCCGTATATTCCCGTTCGTAATGGACCACCAATTCGGGATAGAAGGCACTACCCAAGGTAAGGCGAAAAAAAGGATTTTTGGTGTCCAGTCGTACAGGAAGGCGAATCTTTTCCCGGTGCGTTTTGAG
Source organism: Planctomycetia bacterium (assembly GCA_005808665.1). Classification (GTDB taxonomy): domain Bacteria; phylum Planctomycetota; class Planctomycetia; order Gemmatales; family Gemmataceae; genus SYLG01. Next base: position 4,670 of record SYLG01000125.1, read on the forward strand.
GTTTCCAGGTGTCGTAGGTTGCGATAGGGGAAACATTTCCGACACCTTGTTGGCCATGGCAAGGCCAAAGTTTTTCCATGTTGGCTGTTTGGAATCAAAGGGGAGGGCTCCGGGTTTTACCATCGCGCCCCCCATGTTGGGGGAGAGGTCACCGGCCGCCCCTTGCAGGAACAGGACCGGTGCCTTTTCCCTTTCCTCCAAAAGCCGAGCCATTTCGCCTGGCCAGTCAGGCCCGTAACGAAGGTCTGTCCCGGGAGTAAGGACGGAATGGGCAGCAAAGTGGACGGCACGGGCAATCGGTTTTCCTTCCCCGGAATCGACCACAAGCACGGTGAGCCGGCCATCCCTGGGCGGATTTGGGCCTCTATCGTGGCGGTTTCGGTTGAGGGGTGTTTCCTCGGAATGGAAACGCAGGGAACAAGGGTTCAATTGGGCCGAGGCGTTGGCAATCACCTGGTGCAATGCCAATTCAATTTGATCATGCCAAGCTTGCCATTGGGGCCAGGCAGCTCCTTGCCCGCTTTCCATGGCCGGGCCATGGTGGGTATGACTTCCCACTAGAAAGACCGAAGTAATCCCAAAATCTTTCGCCTTGGCACGAACCCGATCCACAATGGTGGCCACCGGGGCCCGGCCCAAATCCAGTGACACCAAAGCAATCGCATTGGTGCCATCGTGCAATACCAGGGCCCGGGCATAAAGGGGGGAGAGGGTTCCCGTGGCTTTATTTTTGCCTCGGGCCGCATAGCCCCACATGGGTCCAAAACTTTTGGGAGTAATGTCTACCTTGGCGGCCCCGGCCCGGTAGGCCACCTGGTCCTTTGCCGAAACCATCCCTAAAGAAAAGCCACCCCATGTCAAAACCAAAGCCATCATCAACCGGAACATTGGGCCATCTCCCAAAGATACGAATATCTGAAAAGGGAACTTACACCCCGGAATGGGGCTCAAAATAGGCCTAAAACGGAAAAGCGTATCACTCCTTCGGCAGGCCAATTGTGCAAAAAGGCCCCGGGATCAAACCCCAGGGCCTTTTCTTGGGTGGTATGCGGCTGGACTTATTCGCCTGGATTGATCAACTTGCGGATATCTTCTTCGGTCGCCCGGATTTGAACACTGATTTCCTTGTCTTTGGCTTCGACCTTGAGGGCATCCAGCACCTTCCCTACATTTCTGGCATTCTTGGGATCTCCAGAAACCATCAGCTTGGCGAAAGGGATACCCTGGTCGGTAAGCAGGTCTTTGATCTTGGTGGCTGTTTTGTCATCCTTGGTATACGCGGTGAGTGTAGCCTTGACAACATCGGTCAGACCCAAGGTCAGGGTGATCGAGTTGAGGTTTTCGCCGATCTCCTTGAATTGTTCCTGGGTTGCCATTTGTTTACGGGCTTCTTCGGTGATTACGGAAACACTCCAAAGGACTTCTTTCCCGGTAATTTTGCTAAGCCCGGCTTCCATCGGGCCGGCAAACTTTTCAGAGGAACCGCGCCCCCCCTTGAGTGCACTGATGACATGATCCTTGACCGTGGAGGCGACTATGGCATTGTTGTCAACAAAAGAAAGAAAAACTTCCTGACCTTGGGCCGCGGCAGTCCAGATGGATTTACCACCCTCGTTGATGACCTTGATTTCGGTGCCAACCTCCTTGGCCTTTTCTTCAATCGTCTTGGTGATCTTTGCGGGATTGAATTTGCCCCGAAGGATTACCACGGCCTTGATCCCCTTTTCCGGATTGCCGGAGCTACCGATGGTAATGGAATCCAAATCATTGAAGGGATTTATGCCTGTGGCCTTGATCAGTTTTTGGGCATCATCGCTCGATTCGACCGCAAGGCGAGCCAAGCCATCAATCCCAAATTTTTTGAGGATGGGGGCTTCAAGAATTTGCTTGAATTGAATTCCGAAAACGGATTCGACATCGGCGGGGATAAGTTTATCCACATCCACCGCCCGGGCTGGAGAGGCAACCAGTCCACCCAGGGTGGCGATCGCCAAGGCCGTGAAAAGCCAAGTTTTTTTAACGAAATGCAACATGGATATATCCTGTGGGAGCGTTTGGGGAGGTTATATTGGGATCGCCAAACGCTTAAGGCGCCCCTTCAGGGGGATGGTAACCAAACAAGATCCGCCAATCCCGCTTACTATTTAAGATGACAAAGAAGTGGATTATTGTCAACGGGAATCCAGTCATGGAGAAATGGGTCAGAAAGAATGAGCCTTTTTTCACCTAATCAGAGTTTCCCAGTTTATCCAAAACCCGCATTGTTAAACACTTCAAATATCCCGATTCGGGACAGGTAATCGAAATGGGATGATCAGGCGCTGCTCCGGTTCGTCCCAAAATTTGCACTTCCCGTTTCAGGGTGGAGGCTACCTGGTGGACGATTTCTTCCAATTGTTCCATGGTGATCAGGCCCGAACAGCAGCAAACCACAAGGAACCCATCCGGTTCAAGCAATTCCATTCCCAAGGATTGGAGCCGCCGATACCCGGAAAGTGCTTCCTCCACCGAACCCCGGCTCCTGGCAAATTTGGGAGGGTCAAGAATAACCAGACCATATTTTTCCCCTGCCTCCTTTCGTTTTGCCAATTCACCAAACACCTCCGCTTTATGAAATTCGATGCCAAGGCCGTTGTGGGTGGCGTTTTTTCGGGCCAGCTCCAGGGCTCCCTCGGACTGGTCCAAGCCAACCACGGATTTGGCCATGGCTTTTGCCGCATGAAGGCCAAATCCCCCGCTATAGCAAAAAGCATCCAGTACGCTGCGCCCTTGTGCCAGCCGGGCAACCCATTGGCGATTGTCTCGTTGATCGAGGTAGTACCCGGTTTTTTGACCTTCCGTGAGGTGGACGAATATTTCAAGCCCGGCTTCTTTGATCCGAATGGGGCCTTTGGGTTCTTCCCCCCACACAGGACCATCGCGGAGGTCCATTCCCTCCAATTGTCCAACCCCTTTTTCGGTCCGTAGATAAATTCCCCTGGGGTGGAGGATGTCAAGCAGGCACTCAATTACCATGCCTTTCCGGCGGGCAATGCCGAGCGAGGTAATCTGAATCGTAAGCCACGGACCAAACCGATCGACAGTAAGCCCCGAAAGTCCATCCCCCTCGGAATTGATAATGCGGCACGCTCCAGCCGGGTCCATTAGCCCCAAGCTTGCCCTAAGGCGAACTGCGGCGGTAATGCGGGCATGGAAAAAAGTCCGGTCGATAGACTGTTCTGTTTCCCAGGAATAAAGCCTAACCCTAAGTTTGCTTTGGCTGTTGTAAAAACCCCGGGCGATGGCCTGCCCCCCATGGGCGACAAGCAGGACCTCGTCCCCATCTTCTGGACCTCCCTCAAGATGCGAAATTGCCCCGGGGAATACCCACGGATGGCGGCCATAAAACGGTCGGGCCTTTTTGGGTAACAAAACCACCTGGGCAATAGCCATGAACGCAATATCCCCAAAGGAGGCGAGTCCCGAAAAAAGGTTAGGAATCCAAAGCCATCCTAGGCAGGGCCCGTTTGAACGGCGGTTAGAAAACCCAGGGTTCGCTCCAATTCCGAGGCCGATATATCCACCGAAAGAAGGGCTTTGACCCGTAGAAGGAGGTCGATTTTGGGAATCGGTTTGGAGATGAAATCGTCCGCTCCCGCCTCCACCGCCCGTTCCGCATCCGCGTCCTGATCAAGGGCGGTTACCATGATGACTCTGGTTTTACCCAAGCGAGCATCCGCCCTCAGCCGCTTACACACCTCAAATCCACTGATTTTGGGCATCATTATGTCCAAAAGGATCAGGTCCGGCCCAAACGAGGCGGCCTCCCGGAGGGTCTGCTCCCCATCCCTTACAACCCGGATTTCACAGGGAAATCCATCCAGGTAGGCCTCTAAAAGCTCGGCACCCTGCGGATTATCATCGGCAATCAAAATCTTGGGGAGTTGGTTAGGGGTCATACCAGTTTGGACTTTCCCTTTAGGGTTGGTTGCCGAGGAAACATCCCATTGGCCACTTGGGAAGTTTAGGCTTTCCAATCCCATTGGGCAACCAAAAGTTGGGGAACAATCAGGGCCAAATCCTATCGAAAAGGTAGGAGCTACCTTCGTCCCGATTTCCGCTGAATGATTAGGCCAAATAAACAAACCATTCCCCAAAAAGGGGCTACTTGCCAATGGCCCAAAGGTAGTCATAACCCCTGAAATAGAGACGGCCGTTGGTTACCACCGGAGACGCTGCGATTTGATCGGGGAGTTTATTCTCGGCAATTTTTGCATATTCCCGCCCCGTTTTCACCACGGTTACCACCCCATCGCGGCCTGTGAGGTAAACAGTATCCTCGGCCCTTACGGGTGAGGCCCGATACCTTGCCGCATGGATCCGTTGGGAGTAAAGCTCTTTTCCCGTACCTGATTCCAAAACGGTAATGGATCCCTGTTCTCCACAAAGGTACACTAGGCCTTCATGCACAAGTGGACAGGAAACATCGGGTGTGTTTTTGGCCATCCGCCAAAGTTCCTGGAAGGCGGGTTTGCCATCCTTCAGGAAGGGTTTGACGCCGACGACTTGCCCTTTTTTGGCGGTAGGTATGACCACTATTTCCGAGGTCGCGACCGGTGATGCCACAAAGCGGAGGTACCGGTTGTATTTGTCCCTTGGGTTAAGGCCACCCACCCGCCACGCTTCGGACCCATCCAGAAGGTTGTGGGCCACGGTGTAGTCGTTGCCATGGGTGATGAGGAGTTTGTCGGAATCTTTGGACCAAATGAAGGCGCTTGCATAGCTGTGAAGGTTTTCATCGGACCCATCACTTGGCCTTTGAGCTTTCCAAACTTCTTTGCCTGTGGCGGTGTCGAGGGCAATCACCCGTTGCCCCTGGTCATCCAAAAGTTGGAGGTAGATCCGGTCTCCCTCAAGGACAGGGGTGGTAGTGGTACCGAATTGGATTTTGAATTTGCCATAGCGTTCCTGGAGGTTAAACCGCCAAACTTCCTTGCCCGATAAGGAAAACGCCGCAAAATCTCCCGATCCGGTCATCGCAAAGACTTGCCTTCCATCGCTGGATGGGCTTGAGGCGGCCCCGTTCCCTTCATCACTGCGGGCGAGTGGGGTTCCCTTGCCAAGGTCGGCCCGCCAAAGTTCTTTTCCGTCCTTTGCGGACAAGGCCAGCAAGACAAGTCGATCCTTTGCTGCGGAGGTAAGGAAGATTTGATCACCGACAAGGATAGGAGTGGAGCCTCCCATGCCGGGAAGCTTCGCTTTCCAGGCGATGTTTTCGTCGGCTGACCATTTGGTGGGGACGCCGGTTGCCGAAGAATTACCATCGTTTGCGGGCCCGCGCCATTGCAGCCAATCTGCTGCCTGGGCTTGGGTGGATCCCAAAAAGGCCATTAGGAAAAGGGAGGCAAACCGGCTTTCCAAACGCATACACAATCTCCAGGGTGGGTATAAAACTTTTTTACACTTTGCCGACCAAAGGGAAAGCAAAATCAAAGGAAATCAAAGCGGGAAATCAATGGAACCGTGCCTCATTTAATAGGGTCCCTGCAACTGTTGCAGTATCCCATATCCCTGGTATTTTGGTAAAGAGAGTGGTGAAATGTTTCCTGCCAGGAATGCAATTTTTGGCGTTGGACAAGCCGAACCAGGCCAAAAAGGAATGCCAAGGGAAAACCCCGAAAGGGGTACATTCCTTTCCCGGAATCGGTAAAAAATGGAATTGTCGGGCGTCTTTGTAATCCAGGTAAAAACCCTGTCAAAATGAAATTGCCAGGGCCCGATTCAAACAAAGACTGCCGTTCCCTCGAAATGGGTGGAGAATGCCTTCCGATGGTGCATGGATTGAGATGTGCAGAACCCTGCGCATCTCCCTGAATGCCGGGCTCCCCTTGGTGGGAACCTGGAAAAAACTAGGCGAAAAAGGCCCCCGTTCCTTACGCCTGGATTGCCAAACCGTTTATGCCGTGCTTTCCCGGGGCGAAGGACTGGGTGTCGCCATGACCCTGGTTCCCCATTGGCCTCCCTTGGTTCGGGTGCTTCTTGGTATAGCAGAGGAAACCGGGCACCTTCCCGAAATATGCAACGAATTGACCAAACATTTTGAAACCATAAAGACCAACCGCCAGCTCTTTTGGCAAATGTCCTTTTGGCCCCTTCTCCAATTTGGTTTGTCCCTAGGTGTAATTGGCCTTTTGATATTGATCCTTGGGTTCTTGCCTAATGGAGGGGGGTATGATCCCCTGGGATTGGGACTTAAGGGAACTTCGGGTGTCCTGATCTATTTCGGGGTCGTTTTTGGTATTGGGCTCGGGTTGGCCGTTGGATTTTACTCCCTCAAGAATGCGTTTAAATCGGGCGGGTTTGATCGTTTCCTTTGCGCGATTCCCATGGTTGGGCCCATGCTTGGCGCTTTTACTTTAGCCCATTTTAGTATGGCCCTTAGCCTCCTTGGCAAAACGGGAATTGCCTGGGATAAGGCCCTGAAATTGGCTTTTGACGCCTCCGCCAACCTGGATTGGTTAACCAAAGGGGCCAAATCGGTAAGCCGTGTTCGCAGGGGAAAAGATGTATCCGTGGCTCTTGCCCAAACCGGCCTGTTTAACGACGATTTTCTGGGGCGAATTGGCGTGGGGGAAGAAAGTGGTTCCCTACCCGAATCCCTGGAAAAAATTGCTGAGGATGCGTTCGAAGAGGGGCGAATTCGTTTGCGAACCGTGGCTACTTTAGGGGCTCAACTCCTTTGGGCCGCCACCGCCATCGTCATTATTTTCTTCATTTTCCGCCTCTTCACAAGCTATTTGGGTCAAATTGACCGATTCGGCAATTGAGCAAAAGGATTGGTTTGGAGGTATGACTTTTTTCTCCCTATTCGTCACCAGGTGATTGGGTTTTTGGTTTGGATTCATATCCCCCAAACAGGTTCCATAAACCCTACCGTTCCCCGACCCATAGACAAAAAGGCCTGGATCCAAGCGAAAAATATTGGGTCAGAAAACCGGCCTTGGTAGATTTAAGATTTGATTTTTAGGGAATGGATTGAGGATAACAGGACTGGAATAATCCGCCAATTTTGCGATCTGCCAAGGCTGGCATTTAGGGTTGCCCCAAGGCACTCAAGGGTTGTGGGCTGTTACCGATGAATCTACCGGAAAAATCAAAAGAAATGGCATTTGTCGGGGCTTTTCCCTCCTGATAAACCTCTTAGGATGAAGGGAGATAATCTCCATTGGATTCATGGTTGCAATCAAAATCATCTCCAAGCCCATTTTCAGGCTTACCATTGATTGCGGCCGGCCGGGGTTTTCACCAATATGGCTATGTCGAGCCAATTTCAGGCATTGCTTCAAGCGGGAAGGCTCCTTGCGGAATCCCTACCGGCGGATGCAGTGCTTGTCATGGCGGATGGCCCAATGGATTGGGCCAGTGTCCGGAGGGAAATGGGGCAACGACCTCTGCTCGTGGCCCAGGCAAACGATGAACCCGATCGCCCGGTGAAGGAAAGGTCCCGACTCGAAAAACTGTATTCCCTTAGTTTCCTTGACATCGAAACCGGACCAACCCCTATTCAGGAACGAATGAGTGCGGCATTGCTCGATGCGGTCCGGGCCGAAATACTTCGCCCCGGTGCCTCGGTGGTGGTCCTTTACAACGGAATTGAATCTGGCTACGAGGGTAGTCCAGGCATGGACAGCCTTAGCGTGATTCAGTTGGGCGATCATCTGGAGCTTTTGAGTGCCAAGGAACTCAAACGCCTGGATACCCAGGTCCCGTTGGGAACGCTGCAGGCGGTAGTCGATTTGGCCACCCAAATAGGCAGGGAAGGCCGTGAGGGACAACCGATCGGGACCATGTTTGTCGTGGGTGATACCCAAAAGGTAATGAAGCATAGTTCCCCAATGAATTTCAATCCTTTCCGAGGGTACAGTGCTGCCGAACGGGATGTTAGAAATCCTGCGGTTCGGGAACAAATCAAGGACTTGGCCAAACTTGAGGGGGCCATTATCATTCGCCGGGATGGTGTGGCTATTTCGGGTTGTATGCGGGTAGAAGCCCCGGAACGATCTTACAACCTGAGCATGGGCTTGGGGACCCGTCATGCTGCCGCATCGGCCATTTCCAAGGCGACCCGGGCCATTGCGGTGACTGTCAGTCAATCCAGCGGGGCAGTTCGCCTTTTTCAAGGTGGGGATGTGGTCCTTCGTATCGAACCTATGGCTCGGCCATTGACCTTTGGACAATTTCGACTTCAGGCCGAATTCACCTGATTGGCAAGTTTCCCATTGTTCCTGAGGACATCCTTCATGCCAATTCTGGCCCAGACTGGATGATTCACCGACTTTGGAACTAACTTGTTTTTCTTTTTAATCGGTTTTACCAAGAGATTATTCAGGTGGCTTTGGGAGAAGCAGAACCAATCATTTCCACGGGTCCTCTTCTTTGTGGATTCGAATGGATTCATACCGGATTGGTTGAGGGCGTGAACATTCTCCGACTCTTTGGGTGGGAAGAATGATTTGGAGAGGGTGATCAAACCCGGGTGGTGGAGATTCCCGGATGTAAAGAAATGGATTCGTGACAATGGCAGATTTGGACAGCAATGGTTTTATCGGAATTGCAAGGAGGATCCGTTTTCATGGATCGCTTAGATGGCGACCCAAGGGCGGTTGCCACAAATGGTTCTTAAGGCATGCCATCTGCGATTAGCCTTGTAAAGGATAGTAAAGAGGTCAAGAACTTTTTATGCCACTTGGTTTACTAAAAGTGATACTAAATGTTTGACCCCTAAACATGTCATAAAATGCGATTAACCTTTTCCTCAGCGTGGTTGAAAAACCCCAGTCGCCACATTTGGGTGATGGATTCCAGAAACACCCCTCAAAGCATCCTTACCCATTGTTGGCCGGGACAGGATTGAGGGTTCCATTCCGGAAGCCGCTTAATGATGAACCCTGAGAGCGAATATTTATTTTCGATCCCCGATCAAAAGCCGGGCCCAGCCTGGACCTTCCGGGAGGTCTTCGGCCGGGGGCATTTTTTCATCCTTGGACCAACCCAATTCAATGCCTCCTTGCCTTGAAATGATCCGGGTAGGAATGCGTTTGGTCACGGTTCCATGGGGAAAAACGATTCGCCAAACCGAAGGGGGATCGGTTGCATCTTTTTCGATTTTCCCGGATTCCTGATGGCCGGCATCAATCAGGATCAATTTTCCTGCCTCGATTTTGACCGCCATCTTTGCCAAACCGGTTTCATCAATCTGGCGGTTGGATCGCCTTGCCTGAAGGACTTTGTAGGACCCGGAAATGGTTTCAAGCCATTTGCTAGTTTGAAGCTCGCGAATGCGTACATTGCGAAATGTCCCTCCGCTTCCATGATTTTGCAAGCCCACCGCCCCCCAAAGGGGCCGTCCCTTCAGCGGAGACTGATCGACATCCACGGAGGCTGCCGCCACTCCGTTCACCGTAACGGAAATCCTGGTCCCTTGGGCCCTGATCAAAAAGGTGTTCCATTCTCCATGGCGAACAAGGCCCTGCCTTGCTGCCGCTGCCGAATAGATCGAACCGCTGTATTGCCAATCCTTGAGTTTCCCTTTGTGGATGGACGCTTCATCATCCAGAATCTGAATCTCTGCGCCCCGTTTGCTTGGGGATTCCTTGCTTGGCCCCTCCGGAACCCGAAGGAACACGCCACTATTGCCATTGGCCGGAAGTTTCCATTCCACCTCCATTTCAAAATCGCCGTAGGGTTTTTTGGTACCCAGCCATCCCTTGCCTGGCTTGCAATCCAGAATACCGCTTTTCAGGGACCAGTCGGTAGCCACCGCTCCATCACGGAATTCAAAGCGGCTTTCCAGGGTATCGGCAAACAGATTCACCCATTCTCCCTCGACAGGATTCTGAAAACAGGCAAGGAGGGACAAAAGGCAGGCTGCATTCATGGAAATCATTCCTTTTGGAACATGTGTTCCGGATTGTTCTATGTTCTAAACCGTTCAATAATTGCAAAATAATCTTTCCCGCTTCATCACCATCAGAGGTTGGGGAATTCTCGCTTTTCTCCTATTGGGCCAATTCCATGTGGATCGGATTTTTCCTTTTTGCTTTAGGTACCCAGCTTTCCCCTTTTCGGGTCGAACAATCGGGGAATGACCTCGTTATCCCCATGGATCACCTTCCCGCCAACACCAGGCTTTTTGAGGTGTCGCCTTACGAGGACCCAACCAACTCCCGGGGAAAACAGCTATCCATTCCTCCGGGCACCAAAAATGCCTTGCGGATTCCTGCCTCAGGGCGGGAAAACCACGGGTTTTATTTTGAAGACATTCAAGGCAAACGGTTGGGCCAAACGACCTTTGTCACCAAATGGGACAAGTCGAAGGACCCCGAATGGGGGTTACCCAAAAACGGTGGCATCAAGGGGCTCCAGGTGCAAATGTTCGACGATGCGTTGGCCCTTGGCATTCATCATGCTGCCCTTAACCTCAACCTGAGCCAATTGGTGCGCCTCCCGGCCAGGGAGGGAGATGATACCCTTAAGGTTGGGGAAACAACCCTTGGGTTTCGCCATGAAACATTCGAAGCCCTACCCATCAAATCCTACACAGACCAAGGTATACGGGTCTATCTGATCCTTTTGGCATACCAAAGTGGCAATACGGACTTGGACAGGCTCCTTTTGCATCCAAAAATGCGGGTGGATGCCCCCAATCGCCTTGGGGCGTTCAACACCACCACAGCCAACGGGGTTTTGGTTTATGAATGGATCCTTACCCAATTGGCCAAGCGTCAAGCTCACCCCGAGGGCAAGTTCGGCCGGGTGGCCGGATGGATTGTGGGGAACGAGGTCAATGCCCATGATGAATGGTACAACCGTGGGCCCGCCACGGTGGATGAGGTGGTGGGTGACTATCACCGGGCTTTGCGTTTGGCCCATGGAGTTCTGGCGGGAAGTGGTGGCCCGGGAAGAATTTTTGCAAGCTTTGAACACCACTGGACCATGCGTCCAGGCACCAATCCCAAGCGGTCCATCCCTGGAAAGGAGTTTCTTTTAAAGCTATTAACCCTCTCCAAACTCCATGGTGATTTTCCCTGGCACATTGCCTACCACCCTTATCCGGAAAACCTTTTCGAACCGAGGTCATGGCTCGACAAATTGGCCAAAAATTCGCCGGATTCCCCCAAGATCACCTTCAAAAACCTCGACCAACTCGCAAGTTGGATGAACCGCCCCGAAACCCTGTTCCAGGGAAAACCCCGGCGCATCATCCTGTCTGAACAGGGTTTTCACAGCCCGGAGGGACCCAAAGGTCAAACGCAACAGGCCCAAGGATATGTCTTTGCTTTTGAACGAACGAAATCGATTCCCCAAATCGACGCTTTCATCCTCCATCGCCATGTGGATCATGCAAAAGAGGGTGGCTTAAGCCTGGGACTTTGGACCAATCTTCCAGGTCAAATCTGTTCCCCCCATCAAAAGAAACTCCTTTGGCAAGTATTCCACGACGCAGGCACGGCGAATGAGGAACCAACTTTTGCACCTTACCGGTTGCCGAATCCCAATCCTGGCACTTCACCCAAATAAAGGCAGGATTTGAACCTGGAAGCGATTTCGGAATGGGCGAACCCACCGTCAATCCCTAGCCAAATGCCTATAAGACTTGCTTTTCGAAACAACCTCGCAAAGGAAATCGGTTCATGGCAAAGAAATTGAATTTCAAACAGGAACTAACCGGCTGTTTTGGCCAACCAGTCGCCGAAAACCCCACACAGGCCATGATCGAAGCGGCATACCGCCATCATGGTTTGGCATGGCGTTACTTGACAATGGAGGTCTCCCCATCCGACCTTGGTGATGCGGTCCGGGGGGTGCGTGCCCTTGGATTTCAGGGGTTCAATTGTACCATCCCCCACAAGGTCTCGGTTATCCAGCATCTCGACGGATTGGGAGAATCGGCATCCCTGATGGAGGCGGTCAATTGTGTCGTCCGCAAGGGCGAAAAGCTGATAGGTGAAAACACCGATGGCAAGGGATTTGTGGATTCACTCAAGCCTTTGATTTCCATTCCAGGCAAAAAAGTGGTCGTGTTGGGGGCAGGTGGTGCTTCCCGGGCTATTTGTGTGGAATTGGCCTTGGCGGGGGCAAGCCACATTACTTTAATCAATCGGTCCCAATCCCGGGGCGAAACGCTTGCCCAACTGTTGCGGGATCGGGTGAAGGTTGGTTTGACTTACCAACCTTGGGTCGGTGATTATTCCGTTCCGGAAGGGACCGACATCGTTGTAAATGCCACCTCGATCGGGCTTTATCCTGATGAAAACGCCCGCATTCCCTTAAACCTGGCTACCCTCAAGCCAGGTATGGTCGTTGCGGATGTGATTCCCAATCCTCCCCGAACCCGGCTGGTTCGGGAAGCCACGGCCCTGGGCTGCCTGGTTATTGACGGCCTTGGCATGTTGGTTAACCAGGGTATAATCGGCATCCGGCATTGGACCGGAATCGACCCCGACCCATCCGTTATGCGACAAGCCCTCGAAGAAGTTTTCGGTTAAGCCATTTTGCCCTGGTGGACCTTTTTATCCAAGGAGTATCCGATGACCCGATTGCTATTCTTGCCTTTTTTCACCCTTGTCATGCTTTTTTGGGCAGGGGCTCCATCCCAATCGGTGGCACAGGGCCCGGAACCCTTTCGCAAAGTGTTGACAGATGCGGAACATTTGCAAAATGATGGTCCCACCGAGATCCAGAGACTGTTTGTCACCCCAGCTTGTCCCCATGCCTGGACGGTACGAAAGGTCATCATGGCGGGTGGGAAACAGGACGGAGTTGAATTGGTCATCGTGGACAACGGAACCTTGCAAATCGTCCTCTGCCCCACCCGGGGGATGGGGATTATTGAGGTAAGGAAAGCGGGCCAGCGCTTTGGTTGGCTCTCCCCAGTTTCAGAAATTGTTCATCCGAAATATGTCAATCTCCAGGACAGGGGTGGGCTTGGGTGGCTTTCGGGATTCAACGAATTCATGTGTCGTTGCGGATTGGAGAATAATGGCGGCCCAGGTCCGGATACGATCATAACAAACACGGGGGAAAAAGCGGAAATGGCACTAACCTTGCACGGGAAAATTGCCAACATTCCCGCAAGCAAGGTTGAAGTGGAAATCGAAAGGCAGGCACCCTGGCGGATTCGGGTGAAAGGCATTGTCCACGAAAGAATGTTTCTCGGTCCCAAACTGGAATTGCGTACCGTTTTGGAAACGGAAGCAGGCTCGGGAAAATTCACCATCAAGGACACGGTAATCAATCACAGTGCCCAACCCCAGGAGTTTGAAATTCTCTACCACGCCAACATTGGTAAACCCCTGCTGGGGGCGGGAGCAAAAATCCTCCTGCCCGCCGCCAAAGTCAGTCCAATCAACGCGCGTGCCGCGGAAGGAATTGCAAATTGGGGGGATTTTCAGGGCCCCACCAACGGCTATGTCGAACAAGTTTATTGCATTAAACCTCTCCCCGATGCCTTGGGAAAAGCTCACTCGGTGCTTCATAATGCGGCAGGCAATCTCGGGGTAACCCTCGACTGGGTGGCCACCGAACTCCCATTTGTTACCCTGTGGAAAAACACCGCAGCCGAGGCGGATGGCTATGTCACAGGGATCGAACCGGGCACCAATTTCCCCCGTCCCCGAAAAAAGGAGCGGGAAAAAGGTCGAGTTCCCTCTCTTGCACCTGGGGCCATGCGATCCTTTACCCTGGATTTCGGGTTCCTTTCCACCAAAGCCGAAGTGGATGAAAGGCGCAATTATCTGGCCCCGCTGTTAACCCTTATCCCAAAAGTGGAAGCGGAGCCGGAACAGTGAACCCCAGTTCACTCTTGTTAGAACTATCCAATATCCGCAAATCTTTTGGTTCTGCAGATGTCCTTAAAGGCGTTGACTTTTCTCTCAGGCATGGAGAAGTGGTTGGGTTTCTTGGGGCCAATGGGGCTGGCAAAAGCACACTCATGCGCATCCTCGCCGGAATCATACCCTATGATTCCGGACGCATGGCCCTCCAGGGCCTCCCTTACTTTCCCAACAGTCCCGTGGAAGGCCTGAAGGCGGGAATTGCCATTGTCCACCAGGAATTCTCGTTGGTAAACACTCTCCCGATTGCGGATAACATTTTTCTGGGCCGGGAAATCCATCAATGGGGGCGCATTCAAAAAGCATTACAATATCAGGCAACCTTGCAAACCTTCTCCCGGCTTGGTTCCTCTTTGGATCCTGGGCGAACGGTTTCCTCCCTTCGAACCGGCGAAAAACAGATCGTTGAGATTGCCAGGGCACTCCTTCACCAAAGCAAGGTTTTAATACTCGATGAACCGACGGCGGCTCTTAGTCCCGCCGAGGGTGAAAACCTTTTTCGCATCGTCAAAGAACTTTCTTCAGAAGGCATCGGGGTGGTTTACATCAGCCACCGACTTGAAGAAATTGATCGTTTGGCGGATCGGGTGGTCGTCCTTCGCGATGGCAAGATTGTTTTCAATGAACCAAAGGGTGTTTCCAAAAGAAACAACATCATTACCGCCATGGCTGGGCGTGAAATCAACGAACAGATTCCTAGGCCAAATTTCAAGGGCACCCACAATCCTCCCCTCCTGTCAGCCCTGGGTCTTGGACGCCGTCCCCTGATTCACGATGTCGATTTGGCCATCCGCCCCGGAGAACTGATCGCTTTAACCGGTTTGGTTGGATCCGGGCGGACAGAATTGCTCAGGCTTTTGTCGGGAATCGACGCCCCGACCTCGGGCCAGATTCATTGGAAAGGCAAACCGTTTCCTCCCCTTGGACCGGGTTGTGCCATTGAACAGGGGATCGCTTTTTTGCCAGAGGATCGCAAGGATCAGGGACTTTTTTTGAATCATGGTGCCAGGTCAAATGTTTCGATTTCTGTTCTTGATAAATTGGCCAAGGGCAAGGGCTTGCTCCGGCGCATTCCCGCTCGGGCTGAAATGGGACTTTTCACGGAAATGGCAGGACTCCTTGGGCTTCATCCGAGCGATCCAAACCTTCCTTCCGGCCGGTTTTCTGGAGGAAACCAACAAAAGCTCCTGTTGGGGCGGATTTTTGCCTCCCGTCCCTCCTTACTTTTGTTGGATGAGCCAACGCGCGGGGTGGATGCTTCCGCGCGTCAGGACATTTATCGCATTCTGGTCGAAGCCGCCGCAAAGGGTGCTTCCATACTTTTTGCCACCTCGGAATTTTCCGAAGCAATCCTCCTTGGGCAACGCATCGTGGTTATGCGTCACGGGACCATTGCGGCTGATTTTCCCAATGATACCGATCTAACCACCGAAGACCTCATGCAGCATGCTGTTTCAGAAATCAGGTGATTGGGATTCGACAACAGGTTTAAGGTCAAAGCGATTATGAAACCATTTATTGCATTCCTTGCAGGACAGCGGGTCTTTCTGGCCCTTTTGGCCATTTGCACTGCCTTTTCTCTTTTGACCTTTGAAAGTACCCTCCCCGAAGGTGCCGCCGCCGGAGAACAGGTAGCCCATCGTTTATTGGCCAATCACCCAGAAGGCAGCTTCCGTGTCCTTCTGGCCCAAACCCATTCCCCCGAAGATATTGCCTTTGGCAACCGGGCCATGGAGATCCTGAAGGATAGGGGTGTGGTTGTCGAAATAGCACAAAGTCCTTCAGAAACACGGGATTTTGCCGAATCGGGAAAGCCCTTTGTAGCCCTGATTGCAACGGGGCAGGCCCAATCCTGGCCCATTCTGGACAGGTTTGCCCTTCCCCGTTATTCTCCAGAAAGTAGTTCTTGGCCCATTTTCCTGCAAAAATCCAACTTGCTTAACATTGCCAGCCAAATCTCCGTGATCGCCATAATTGCCGCAGGGATGACTCTGGTGATTATGACAGGTGGCATCGACCTCTCCGTGGGAAGTGTGATAGCCCTTGCTGCGGTGGTTTGCACCCGACTTATCCGCGACTGTTTCGGAGGGGCCGATGCAGGAGCAGTGGCAATGGCCTTTGCGGGTTGTTTGGCTATCGGTGTGGGTGGGGGAGTCGGTTGGGCCTCCGGGGCGATCATAACCTATTGTTCTGTTCCGCCTTTTATTGCAACTTTGGGTACCATGCTGGTCGCAAGTGGCCTGGCTTTCCAGGTGAGCAAAGGCCAATCGGTGTATCAGGTCCCAGACTCGTTTACTTGGCTAGGTCGGGAAGCGGTAGGGGGCATTCCCGTTGTGGTGGTGGTTACCTTTGTTTTGTTTGGAATCATGGCGTATTTGGTCAAAGCAACCGTCCTTGGAAGGTACATCCTGGCAACGGGAAGCAATCCGGTCGCAGCCCATTTGGCGGGGGTGCCTGTACAAAGAGTCCAACGGGTTGTTTATGCCACCAGCGGAGCCTTGGCGGCCCTTGGTGGTGTCATCCTTGCGAGCCAACTCAAAAGCGGTGCCCCAACCTATGGGCAAATGTATGAACTCTTTGTCATCGCCGCTGTGGTGGTTGGGGGCACCAGCCTCTCGGGAGGCCAGGGATCTGTATGGGGAACACTGGTTGGGGCTCTACTCATTGGGGTGATCCAAAATGGCATGAATCTGATGGGAATGGAGAGCTATACCCAAAAAATCGTACTGGGCCTGGTTTTGCTTGCGGCCGTTTTGATGGATCGATTTCGCCGGAGTTAGTCCCCAGGGCATATGGGTCATTAGGTTCGATTCTCAAAAACCCAAATCAAACCACCCTCGTAACCGCTTGCTCTTAATTTCTACCTTGGAAGTCTTAATGACTTTGAGTATGAATTAAAATAGGTTCGAAGTTAGAGAGATTTTCAACGATTTTTTGGCCTATTCTGGAACCAGGAGCGCGGTATTTCCCTGGAGTTTGGAATATGTCGAGTTCAAAACGGAAGGTTGTCCCGACCAAGGTACTTGATATTAGTCGGTTCATCCGGAAGGTTAAC
>SYLG01000126.1 GCA_005808665.1 Planctomycetia bacterium
ATGGTCCCTTCAAGGGCCAAGCTGGTCCTCTCCTGCATTTTGCACAACATTCCCAAACTGAGAGGTATGCCATACATTTCCCCCAGGAAGGAAACCGTTTTTCGCTTCGAAAAACGGTTTCCTGTCAAGTTGGTAACGAGCCTTGAAAAGGGGACCAACTGGAACAAGAATATACCTCAATTGGGCAATGGGATTGATTTTATTTTCGTGGCATCTGTCTTTGTTTTTGGATTTGGAATCGTAAACCTTGATCCCCCCATCCTTTTGGTTCCTGAGAGTTGTTTGAAGTTGAAACCTGTCACCAAGAAGCTCCAGCAGGGTAATCCGGTGGGTCAGCCGGTCAATCCATGCCCCTGCCAAGCGTTCATCTCCTCCGAATACATGGGGCCAATCGGCAAAAAGGAGGTTGGTCGGTAAGTCAGGCTCGTCCTTTCATAACACAAACGGAAGAAGCCAAAAAAAAACTCCCCACCCATCCCGGTACCCGTGGGAGGATGCCAGGAAAGATTTTTGAATGGAGAAACTGCTTGAGGAATGGTACAGCCATCCAATAAAAGTAGCCGCAAGTTGTTACCATGCGGCTACTTGAAAAGCGAGGGCGACGGGGGTCGAACCCGCAACCACCGGAGCGACAGTCCGGTACTCTAACCAATTGAGCTACGCCCCCGTAGCTACCACTAACATAGACTCTGGTTGGATGATTGGCAAGGGTTCAGGATAAAAACTTCCCGGAGATTGGCATGAAAAATCCCATGGCTGTGTTGGATGGTTTAAAGCGTTTTGATACAGCAACGGTGTGCAATGTTCTTGAAATAACAGGACTTAGGTCCAAAACGGAAGGGTATGCGGATGCCAGGATCAAGGCCCTATTCCCGCAATTACCCCCCATGGTTGGCTTTGCGGTTACTGCTGCCTTCCGGGCCTGTGAAGCTACCAAAGGCGTTCCTGTATACCAAAGCCTGGTCGATCAGGTCACCACTTTTGAGAACCTCCCTGGGCCAGCGGTTGCCGTTTTTCAGGATTTGGATGATCCTCCAACCGCCGCCACTTTTGGCGAGGTCATGTGTACTACCTATGTCACCTTCAAAGCGGCAGGTCTGGTCACTTCCGGGTGCGCCAGGGACCTTCCCCAGGTGGAACGGCTGAATTTCCCTTGCTTTGCTTCCGGAGTAATGGCTGCCCATGGCTATTGTCATATGCCCTTTCACGGGATACCGGTTCGGATTGGAGGCTTGGTGATCCACCCTGGGGATTTGCTTCATGGGGACGCCAACGGGCTAACGTCGATTCCCCTTGCGGCAGCACCCTTCGTTCCCTGGGCATGTGAACGATACATGGAAGCTGAAGCGTTGGTGATGAACCATCTCAAAAGCGGTTTTGCAACGCCCAAAACCTACGGGGAGGTGATGGGTCAAATGCGGCAAATGCTGGAAAAATTAGGCGAAGAGCTTAGGCAAAAAATTGCTGGGGAAACCTGACCCATTCATGGGATTATTCCCGTATCCCATTCGTGTTTTTGCTTTACTTCCCCAAAAGCTTTGCCAAAAGATTTTCCTGGGGGTAGGCGTGGCCTTTGTGCTGGACAAACCCCTCCGCAAAGGCCACCTTGCATTTGGCTCCCTGGTGAGCCCCATGGCGTTTCATGGCTTCGATGTATTCGTCCATTCCATGATGCTTTTTCAGCCAATCCCTCTGGCTGGCATGGCAGGCCAGCATTTGTTCCTTGTCGGCCAGGGTGGAGGTGATGTCGATGAAAAACTCAGGTTCCACCTCGTGACCGAGTGCATTTGACCCCTCGATCGGATCGGCATAATAAAGCCAGGGAATCCTGGCAAGGGGAGGTATGGTGGGCAAAAGATTAGGAATGGGGGCACCAAAAGCGGCGGCCCTTACAATGCGGGAACATTCCTCGTGATCGAGAATGTAATCCGAGGGGGCGTGGGTGATAATCAGGTCCGGCTTGACCTTTCGGAGAAGGGCCACGGCCCTTTGGAAAACCGACGGGTTATAATGGATGCATAAATCCCGCTCGCCAAGGCATTCAAAGGCACCCTCCAAAAGGGAGGCTGCTTTTATCCCCTCGGCATGACGAATGCGGGCAATTTCCGCACTTGGATGTTCGACACTTCCAAGATCTCCCATTGCCATGGAGGCAATAAAAATTTTGGCTCCCTGTTCCCGCCAAAGTCTGGCAAGGGTCCCGGCGGCCAGGATCTCCGCATCATCGGGGTGAGCCATGAGGCAGAGCACGCTAAGGGGGTTATTCCCAGCCCGGGATTTCACGGCTTGGACAGACCTTTTTCAATAACATCGGGAGCTAAAGGTCCCTGGCCCTGAGGTAAAACCATTTCCATTTCATGGGGCGGTTTTGCCAAGCCGTAGCGACCATCAATGGTCATTTTTACAATGTCCGTGTAAAGCGGCTTTCCCAAATCGTCTGTTCCATCAAAGGGCCCGGACATAAGGTTTCCGCCCTGGAAAGATTTCCGGGGATCAAATCCAACGGTAAAGCCTGCCATTGCCATGACCCCTGCACCAGGGGAGGATCCAGGAGTGGCCTGGAGTGCGGCAGTAATCAGCCCGGCGGATTCAAGAGTGAGTTGCACGCGCATATCCGGTCCATCAATATCGTTGGCAAGGTCGAGATATTTCACCTGGATTTCATAGGAATCCTCCTGAATGCCCGAGTCACTGCCAGCCTGAGTCAACACCCGGGCCATTTTTTTCCCGGTTGGGGTATCGACTTCCCGGACCTCGGTAAGCACCATATTTCGCCAGGCGGACAACGCATCTGGCATTCGATAAGTCCTAAGTGCCTGTTCCTTGCGAAATTGGTTGCGGAACCCTTCTGCCTGAAAAAAGCGTTTGCGGGCCGTGTTGGTGACGACCTTTTCTTCCATGTTGGCCCGGTGGTAATGAAAAGGAAAATTACTCATTTGCCGATAAACAACATACTCACGGTAATAGTTGTAGGCATTCATAAGGGGTTTATCGGCGGCGGGAATGTCCTCGATTTTGACGGTGGGTTGTTGGCCTTCGATTAGGCCATACTTTGACCGGAATTGTTCAGCCAAATTTTTCATATTGGCTTCCTCGATTGGGGAATCAAAGTGCAGGTGGTTTTCCCGGGCATTTATCCGCCACATTCTGCCAGCTTCTTCCCAGGCAACCAGTGCCCATTTTCGCCGATTGCCAACCACCGGTTCCTTGCCATTGGGGAACCAACCCCGGATGGTGAAGCCTTCGTCGTCATACCAACCTTCCTGGTACAGTTTTTCGCCGATGTAGGACTGGGCCCTTGCTGGATAGCCCCTGAAAATCAGGGTGGCGATGTTTCGCGGCCGACGCTGAACACCCGGGTTGGTAGCCTCTTTGGTGGATCCGGGAAGGTCCCCAGGCGCGGGAATCGGTTCCTGGGAAAATCCAAACCAGGCCCGGGCGCAGGTGTTTGCTTCGAAATCATCCGGTAATTCAGAATCATGGGAAAACTCATTACGGACCAAATCGAAGGGAATTTGGGGAATGGGAGCCCGACTTTTTCCCTGGGAATCCACCAGGGGAGGCGGCATCGGGGGAAAGCGCTCTGCCAAAGGGCGCTTGTCTTTGGAAGGATCACGACCCATTTCTCCCAGGGATCGCCATCCGTTGGGTGGTGAAATCTCCTGGTCAACATAAACGCAAGGCAGTCTGTGGGAATCATCGAGGAAACGGATCACTGAGTCGACTGTTTCACAAATAAAGGTTTGTTCATAGGTTCTCCGATCCTTGAATGGGATATCGTCACGCCTAAGGGCGTTTTGCAGCCTTCGAACCAGCATGGGATGGTCGGTACAAAATTTTTCGAATTCCGTTTGGGCCCGGTTGATGCGTGCCAAGGTTTCCGTTTCCTTGGGATTGGCTTCGCTGTAGCGGGCAAAATCGGACCAGCGGATTTCCCTTTTGCCCTCTTTGTCGTAAACCCGAAAGCGGTTTGGGTCCCTTTCATTTGGGTGGATGCATGACAATTGATAAAGCGACCTAAGCGAGTTGGTCTCATCGGAATTGCTGATTTTGTGTTGGTTGAAGAAACCAATGTGAAAACGAAGGTCCGGTTGATTGCGATTTTGTCGATCCCCTTTGGCCAAAAGCAATGTACCTTCTGAAATGTAATAGAGTTTGTCCCTTACCCGGTCCGATTCCACAGACACATTGTAGGCAAGATTCCATCCCTGAAACAACCAGGGGGTGATGAAGTGGGGTTGAAGGGTGGTGAGGGATTTGATTGTTAACGAAAGTTCATTCCACTGGTTTTTTTTCTGTTTGTCCGTGGCCTGGAACCAGAAATACGAAGTAACAAAACCCCTTAGTCCCGAAAGGCTCAGGCGGATGGCAGAACCGGACAGGTCCATCTCACCCATGTCCTGCTCGCGAAAAGTCAACTCCTCGGCTTTGGCGCGAATGAAAACCGTCCTCCAAAAATAGGAGGAGGTAAAAAGCGCAAGGATCAGGCCGATGTAGGCGACCTTTCGCCTGCGGGACTGGACTAGAAACGGATTGGCCATGATTCGCTTTCCTTTTGACAGGAATCGTTAGAAAAGGATTTGACCCAGTTAATTGGCTGAGGCAACTTCTCTCCAACGAAGCAGATAGTATCCAAGAATGACCCAGGGAACCAGGTAGGCAATGAGAAAGACAAAAGTGGAACCCAAAAGGCCCCAGGAAATGTCAAACCCCTCGGCCACATAAATCGAGAAATCGAACCGTTCCATGTCCGGAAGCATGTCAATAACGACCCGCATTCCCGCCCGGTACAATTCGTCCGAACGATACGCCACCTGGTTGGCTGTCGTATCTTCAAGTTGGGTTGCCATGGCATCGCGGCGGACCAACCGGAGCATCGATTCGAGCGGCCCACCGCCAACATTTTGTCCCACGGCGATGGAACCGACAAAGTCCCTGCTCCAACCCATAACGACAACCATCAGGGTAACCAGAAACGCAACCACCCCGGAGAAATAGGTGCTCAGGACAACTGCAATGGTGACCACCAACATGAGCTGCATCCAAAGACCC
Organism: Planctomycetia bacterium; assembly: GCA_005808665.1. Lineage (GTDB taxonomy): Bacteria > Planctomycetota > Planctomycetia > Gemmatales > Gemmataceae > SYLG01. Next base: position 5,053 of record SYLG01000126.1, read on the forward strand.
AAAGTCCCCTTCAGGTAATTGAGGCCAAACCAAAGTTTGTTGAGGCCTGGATTGTCCTCATCGAGTCGAAGGTACAAATCATACCGGGCCATGCCAATGTATTGGGTTGGTTCCAGACAACTGACTTGAATCATCAACTCGGGAAGGGATTTGTCCGCCTTTGATTTATCCGTCGGGGAAAGGATTCCTCCCGGCATCGAAATACCGGCTGTTTGATAGTCATAAATCGGCAGGCTTGGGATCTCGTAATAGCCATACTTTTTTGCGAGCTCATTATCCAGCTTTTGTTCCGTTTCGATGGAGAACTCTTCCCCTTTGGCAATTGCCAAATCGCGTCGATCTTTGCGATCCTTTCGCCACAGTTCCTCGTTTCCGTTTACAAAACCCTGGCCAATCACGGTAAAGCGAACCGCAACCCCCTGGTTTTCATTCCCTTTGGTGGTCCTGTAAATGTCGAAGGTGAATTCCGCCCGCATGTTTTCTTTTTGACCAAGGGAGGCGGGCAAACCATTGAAGGCAAAAACCGCCATCGGTGGGTTGATGCGGGTTGCCCGTGTACCAGGAAGATAACCCCGGTATTCCCACTCACGCCCAACATTCTCACCCTTGAACTCGTTACCACTTGAAATCTTGGCGAGATTGACAAATCTCAAATCCCCATAAACAGGAACCCGGGATTTAAGGCTTTCCCGGGAGGCTTCGGGATTGATTTCACGAACCACATAAATGAGGCTGGCAGCCGCCATGGCCAACAAAACCATGGTCATCAGCCCGACAAAACCATGAATGCGGCCCAAAAGGATTTCAAACCGTTCCACCGGCTTTGTTACCACGGTTTGCAAGCTTTGCCGCTTCATATCCATGGGCAAGCTTAAGCCTGCGAGCAAGGCGGCAGTGAACAATAACAGGTACATCATCGAGGATTGGGCAATCGAAACATAGGAGCGTATCTGGTCCGAGGGCTTGGCGGTGATAAACCAACCCGCAAACAAAGCCACGAGGAGCAACGCTGAGAATGCGTAAAGAACCCGTTGGCGAACCCCTTCCTTGAAGGCAAGTCGGGCAACCGCTTCAACCCGTCGAAAGCGAAACCTGAACAGGTTGGCAATAATGGGAGACAAGACGGCCAAAATCCCACCCAATCCACCCAAGGTCAGCCCAATTTGCATCCATAGAGGCCTTTGATCAAAACCCTTGAAAATCAGTGGCCCAATCAGGGTGAGCGAGGTGGATCCTCCCGCATTTTGGGTTTGCGGCCCGGCGGTTATGGAGGCAAGGAGGGATTCGATTACACACAATCCCTGCCAAACGAGCATGGGAATCGCCAAGGTGGTGCCTGTGAAAAAGATCCTTTTTTGGAAGGTCGAAATGGCAGCAATATCTTCCCGCCGGGTTCGGGGGTAACCGAACAAAAGCCAAGCCAGGACCGAGAAAGTGGCAAAACCACCCACGGTCTGAATCCAATAGATCAGGTTCCAGCCGCCCAAGCTTTGCCAGGAAAGGGGATCCCGTTCAAAAAACAAAAGTCCAAACAAGGGATTCATGGTCCAATCCTCCGGTTAGCGGCCAACCTGGCCGGAGGTTTCAGGAAGGTAGCGACGCCCGGGGCGACTACTGCTCTCCTCGACGATCTTGAGGAAGTAATCCTCAAGAGTTGTCGTGGGATGCCCCATAGTGTCCACCAATCCACCATGTTTTTTGATGACTGCCTCAAGATCCCGCCTTAGGCTTTCGGAAAGCTCCAATCCTGTGGCCCGCATTTCTACCCTCCTTGTGTCCTGAAGGAGTTCGTCCACCCGGCCATACGCTTGAAGTTCCCCATTGGAAAGGATGGCGATCCTGTCGCAAACATCCTGGACATCTTCCAGGCGATGACTACACATGATGATGGTTTTACCCTTATTGCGCAAATCCACGATCAGGTCCTTCATCCACCTTGCCCCCAAGGGATCAAGGCCGGAGGTTGGCTCGTCAAGGATTACCAATTCGGGATCGTTGATCAAAGCCTGGGCAAGGCCAATGCGCTGGCGCATTCCCTTGGAATATTCCCTGAGGATGCGCTTCCGGTCACTTTTCAGGCCAACCTTTTCGATCAGTTCGGCAGAGCGTTTTTGGCGGGTATCCGCATCCATATCAAAAAGGCGCCCATAGAAATCGAGGGTCTCTTCGGCGTTGAGAAAACGATAAAGGTAGGACTCTTCGGGGAGGTACCCTATCTTTTCATTTTTGCGAACATCGTTTGAGGTTTTCCCCAAAACGAAGGCTTCCCCTTCGGTGGGAAAGAGCAATCCAAGAAGCAATTTGATGGTGGTGGTTTTGCCGGAGCCGTTCGGCCCAAGGAGGCCGAAAATTTCGCCTCTTTTGACCTCAAAAGATAACGCCCTTAAGGCAATTTTCTTTTGTCGCCCCCAGAAATCCCGGTAAACCTTCGTCAATTTTTGCGTTTGAACTACCAAATCGCCGGCCATGAGTACACTCCGGTCGGTCCGGCCAGGCCAATTCAGCCAAGCTGGGAACCCAATTAAGAATGATGATTTCGGTACCCCGCTTATCCTAGGAATGGGGCGGAAACGGATCAACCCTTTTCTTTGTGTCCAAAGGAATCCAATGGCCCCTGGATGAGAGGATTTCTGCCGGGGAAAAAGTGGCTTTGTAGGCCATGGATACCGACCCAGGAACCCAAAAACCCAAAAACAGGAACTCAAGTCCCCTGGACCTGGCTTCCCTGATTAGGGAAAGGACATTGAAAATGCCCGGGCCAAGGGACCGGACCTTGGGGTCATAAAGAAAATAGATAGCGGAAAGTCCATCTGGCAAGGCATCCACATACCCCGAAGCAACCACTTCACCTTTATACCAATAGTGCCAAACCTCCACGGGAAAGGGCTGTTCCACCATGGTTTCCACAAAGCGGGCACTATCCAGATCGCTTTGGGCCGGCCACCCTTTTCCCCCAGTCTGCATGAGATGAAATTTTTGGTGGAGGTTGGCCAAAAGTTCCTTTTGGTCCCCGGCATCTGAAACCGTTTCGATCCTAAGTTCCAGGCAATGGGAGTTCTGGGTGAAATTGCGTTTTTGGCTTCGACTGGGGCAAAAATCCCGAACCGGAATTCGGATCGGGATGCATTTTTGGCACGATGGACACCTGGGTCGGAACAAACCCCTCCCAAAGCGGCGAAAGCCGTAATCGACCAATTGGCGGTATTCCGCAGCGTTTAGGTCAATGGCCAAGGATTCCTGGTGAACCGCCAACCGGTCGGGCAAATAGCCGCATGGATGGGGCTCGGATTCCCTTAGAATGGTGAGCTTCATATTGGTTTTATTTTAGCGGGATGCCAGTTCCATCCGCAAAAATCCCTACAGGTAGGCCGACCAGAATCTTGGGATTTATGGGTAAAAACCAAATGAATGGATTATGTAGGCTGACCCACCGGATTGGGCAAAAAGTAATGTCCAGAGAGGAAGTGGCTATTAGGGAAAAGAAATCAGCCATCCGATTTTACCCTCACAGGGACAGGATGTCCCCAGGGAACAACGCGGACAGGCGGCCACATGAGAACCCTACAGTTTTTTGCTTGGATGGTTGGGTTGGTATTGGGGCTTGGTTTGGGCCAAAACTTTGCCTTGGCGACGGATCCCCCAAGCGGAAAATCCTTTCACTTGCGCCAAACCCCCATTGTCGAAGCCTGCAAAAAGGCACGAGGTGCGGTTGTAAACATCCACAGCGAGCGAAAGGGAGGACCCGTGGATGCCCTTGGGCAGCCCACTCAAATCAATGGCATGGGGACTGGGATCATTGTGGATAAACGGGGATACATCATCACGAATCATCATGTCATCGAAGATGTTACCACCCTTCGAATCCGGTTATCGGATGGGATCACCCTCCCAGCCAAGGTTGTTGCCCGGGACCAGGAAACGGACCTCGCCCTTTTAAAGATTGATTTTGCCAAACCCTTGCAAACCATTTCCCTTGGCACCACCAAGGATTTAATGGTGGGAGAAACGGTAATCGCCATGGGTAATGCCTATGGCTATGAACATACGGTGACCGTAGGGGTGGTAAGTGCCCTCAACCGGGATGTGGCCCTCAACCGGGAATTGACCTACCGGGCTTTGATCCAAACCGACGCCAGCATTAACCCTGGAAACTCGGGGGGCCCCCTTTTGAATGCCTTGGGAGAAATGGTTGGCGTGAATGTTGCCATTCGGGCAGGGGCCCAGGGCATCGGGTTTGCCATTCCCGTAGAAACCATGATTCGGGTTTGTTCGGAAATGATCGGCAATAAAAAGCGTGGTTACGGGCTTGGCATTTCCTTTCGTGAAGAGGCGGGCCGCCCCAAAGAGGATGGGCCGGTTCAACGGAAGGTAATCGTCGACCGGCTTGAACCGGGTAGCACCGCCTTCAAAGCAGGATTAAAGCTTGGGGACCAGTTGGTTTCCGTGGGTGACATTCCGGTTGAATCTTCCATCGACTGGGAAAAAGGCTTTTTGGACCGCCTGGGTGGGGAAAAGGTTGGTTTGGTCATTCGCCGTGATGGGGTGGAGACCAGGTTGAACGCCCAGATGGAAACAGTGGGAAAACCGGGTTTATCGGACCAGATTTGGGCCAGGGTCGGGATCAAGGTCCAACCGGTGGGACCAGAATCGGTCCATAAAGTGAATGCCCAGCTTCATGGGGGTTTGAGCATCCGGGACTTGCGTCCGGAAAGCCCTGCTGCCTTGGCGGGTTGGCAAAAAGGCGATATTTTGGTTGGGCTTCACGAATGGGAAATGATCAGCCATGAAAACTTGTTATTTGCCTTGAATCACCAGGAAAAATCGGGATCGGAAACCCTGAAATATTTTGTGGTCCGGGACGCCCAGGTTCTGAAAGGGGCTATCCCTTTTGGATCGTTGATCCCCGCATCCAATCCTTGAACAGCTGAAAACGAATTGCAAATCCAAAGGCTTTGATTCCTGATCCAATGGGTTAAGCGAGCCGTTTTTTTGCGGAATCCACCGTGTTTTTCAAAAGCATGGCAATGGTCATGGGGCCTACTCCTCCAGGAACGGGAGTAATGGCGGATGCTCTTTTGCAGGCCTCAGAAAAGGAGACATCCCCAACGATTTTTCCGTTGGGAAGGCGATTGATCCCAACATCAATCACCACGGCTCCTGGTTTGATCCAGCTTCCCTGGATCCATTCTGGTTTCCCCAAAGCGGCCACCAAAATATCTGCGGACAGGCAAAGTTCGGGCAGGTTTTGGGTTTGGGAATGGGCCAAGGTCACCGTGCAATCCGCCCCCTTTTCCATCAATAGCAGGGCCATGGGTTTCCCGACGATAAAGCTCCTGCCAATAACCAGCGCATGTTTTCCCGGCAAGTCCACCCCAATGGTGTCCAAGAGGTGCATTACCCCGGCCGGTGTACAGGGACGAAATCCAGGTTGGCCTGAAAGGAGCTTTCCCAAAGAGATGGGATGGAGGCCATCCACATCTTTTTCCGGGTCCATTGCCAAAAGGGCAGCACTTTCCGAAAGGTGGCTTGGTAAAGGCAGCTGGAGCAGGATTCCATCCACAGTCGGACTATTTTTTAAAAAATCCAAACATTCCACCAATTGCAATTGCGATGTAGAGCTTGGCAAATGATATAATTCGCTATCAATACCAGCCTCTTGACATGCTTTTTGTTTGGCTGAAACATAAATTTTGCTAGGCGGATAGTCGCCAACCATAACAGCGGCGAGTTTTGGAGGCCGTTTGCGAAAACAATCTTCGTTCAAAACTTGGTGGCGGAGGCGATCACGAAGTTGCTTGGCGATATCTTTTCCAGAAATTTGTTTCCCTACCATTGTATCCTTTGCCACCTTTTGTCTAATATAAACCCTAGGTCATCGTGAACCCACTTTGTTTTTGCAGATCCGATCAAGGAGTATTCCATGTTGTCCATTTTCTCGATTTTTCGCAGGGTTAAAAGGGTAAGAACTGCCAAAATAACCAAATTGGGAAAACCCAAACTCACCCTGGAGTGTTTGGAAGACAGGGCCGTTCCTGCGACCTTTTGGGTATCACCCACCGGAAGCAATGCGGGTGCAGGCTCCCAGTTGGATCCATTCCGAACAATTTCCCATGCCCTTGGCATTACCGCTCAGGATCCCTCCAAGGACACGATTAACATTTTCCCTGGAACTTTTGCCGAATCCATGACCGGGCCCGCAGATCCCAATGTTCCCGGCGCCCCGGATTATACCTATGGGCTGTACATTGCTCCCACCAACCCGGTGGCTCTCCAAGGGGTGGATGCCAGCGGGGCGGCCATAACAAGTCCGGTTGGGGTTTTGGCCACCATTCTTGCCAGTGAAACCATCGGTGGGCCCGAAACAGATATTTATAATGTAACCAATTTTGGGGTTTTTGGGGCCAGCACCGAGTTGCTTGGCTTGCGTTTTGATGCTTCCGTGGATTCGGGTTCTACCGCCGAAGGATCCGACCTGGTCACCATTTATGCCAACAGCGTTTCTGTCAAGAACAGTATCCTCCGTTCCGGGGTGACTGATCCCATGGTGGATGAGCAGCCAACCGGTTCCAATGGGAGTGCCCTTTCCATTGTCGACCCAACCTTTACGGGAACCACCCTCCTTTCTTCCATAACCTCCTACACCATAGACAATAACACCATTGAAGGTGGCATATTGATCAGTCATGGTTCGGGTATTGGTGCCACTCAGGCGAATTTGCAAATTACCCGAAATACCCTTAGTGATGGCTATTTCGGCAACCTCGCCATCTATGGCAACCTCAATGCGGCCGACAATCCCTTCTTTGTTTATGATGCCGCCTTGCCTACGGTGGGTGGAACAGGTGGATTGGCCAATAACTTTATCTCCACCGAGGCAAATTCCGCTTGGCGTCAATTGGTCTATTTTTACGGTAATAGCACCTTGGCCATGACGACGGCGCAATTGACCGCCTTTTTCGCTCAAAACATCATTCAGGACTACGCCTATGCGACCACCTCGGCAGGCGTCCCGAAGGCGACAGGCAAAGCTGCCACGGGTGGAAACCCGGGAGACAACAGCTTTTTTGGTTTTTCGATTTACAACAACATTTCCCAATTGAGCGAAGTGATCACCGATAATCCTCTAAAATCATCCTCCAACTGGTCGGTGAGTGCGGGAAACTTGGTGAAATACAGTGTCAATACCGCTGGCACCGGGTTGGTCAATCTGTCCGATTTGTTGCTTACTCCCCAGGGGGGCACACCCACCAACTACAAAGTTGTTTTGGGAACGACCCCCAATGGGACAGGGGGAACACTCGATGTTAGAAATGTTACTTTACAAGGTGCCCTTGCTTCCGATGTGGATGGCAATAACGCCAATAATACCATCACCGGAAACAGTGCCTCCAATGCCATCCTGGGTTTTTCAGGAACCGATAACCTGAATGGTGGCGGGGGCAATGATACCCTTACCGGGGGAAGTGGTAATGATACCTTAAATGGCGGGGCGGGGGTCGATACGGCCGTTTTCACCGGCAATTTTAACGACTATAGGATTACCTACAATTCTAGTTCAAAAACATTTACCCTCATTGACAACCGAATTGGGTCCCCCGATGGAACCGATGGCTGCACCAACATTGAAAAGCTCCAATTTGCGAATACAACGGTCAATGTAGTCGTTCCGATAACAGATTATGGCACCGTCGCCATCGGTTTGGCCAATACCCCCTTGGGTGGTGTCCTTTTCATTGGAGCCGCCAATTATGCCGAATCGATTATCATCAATCAGGATGTTTCCTTGGTGGGTTTTGGTTCGGTAATCATTCAAACCGTAACCATTAATGGCAATGCCCGATTGGGAAGTACCACGGTGAATGTCCAAGCAACAACCGTCAAAATGAATCAAAATGGGGGAACCAGGTCTCGCCCCACCGATGCGGTTTTAATCGCCTTGAATGCCCTGAACTATAACTCCGCATCCGTAATCAATTTTCGCGGAAATGACTCTAGTCTTATCAAACAAGAACAGGCAGGGATTTATTTCACTTTGGACCGCTATCGAAGGGTCAAACTTTTTGGGACTCAGATTTCCGTAACCCCAAACGTAAGGACGTCAATTACCGTGCCATTTCTAAACTACACAACCCTCCTGAGCGGAAAACCACCTAACACTTTTATACAGACTTTAGGTTCCCCAACGCTTTCCTCCGCCTCGCCTCCTGCTCCTCGTCCCCCGTCGTCAGGTGTTTATGAATTACCCACCTATTAGGTAAAGTTGATTGACCGGCTAGGCTTATTTCTCTTAATGGAAGTGATAAAAAAGGGGCCCGGTAGGGCCCCTTTTTTATGTAAAGCCATTTTTTCGATATCTCAAGTTTAAGCCATTTCCCAATCAGGAATACAAAGGAGGGCTGAGATTTCGGTTGCCCTCCTGCTTTCAGTCGGCCCCCTTTGGTTTTGGAATGGCATACTCCCCCTCCTCCACGCATTTGTCCCAACTTATGCAGTTGGGACCATGAGCCTGATTTTTCCCGGGAAAATGGTAAATCAGCCTTAAAAAGTCGGGACTACAAATCCCCTTTACAGGTTCTGTTTCAAGGCGTTTGATCCTGATTGGCGAGAGACTGAGGAATGGGATAGCTCGGACTTTCAGCCCTTTGTGAATTTGGGAATGGGTACCTGGGGCGGTGCCCCAGGCTGGTATGGTGCCACGCTGTTGGCGTTGAAAACATGCGCCGGTGAGAACAGAAAGGTGGCATGCCAATCCATGTCTGTGGCCTGACAAATGCGATCCGGTCTTATCATACCTTTGCCGTTTTGGTTCTGCGGGCCAAAGGCCCGATCTGTAACAGCCTGGGCCAACCGCCCAGGTTTCGGATCCCCCAATTATTTGAGGGCTGAAAGCCCGATCCATTGACCACGAACCAAATGGTGGCGAGAGATTGAAACATGGGCCTCTTTTTCCCCTCCGAAATTCAACCCCTCAAACCAAGGCAAATGGTTTATATCCCTTCCAGCGTCCATGCGAACATTTCCAAACTCCTTTGTTAAAATCGGACAAGCAGCTGGCAATATCAAGTAACTTGGTCGGGACCACGGGCCGTTTCGAAATCGACATTTTCCAAAACCTCGGGAAAAACCACAGTCCTGGTCCCAAAACTGGCCAAAAAACCGTAAAAAATCACTCCAACCGCATAACATGGGTTAACCCCTTTTCCGATCAGGATTAGAAGAGTAAGGTAGGATTTCAGTTGCCCACTTGCTTTCATTAGGTCCCCCTTGTGTTTTGAAATGGTAAATTACATTTCCCCGCACTTAATTTCGGGGCCTGATGCTACTTTTTACCGTAGGACCAAACTTGTCCGCCCCCCTTGGGACCAGGTTTACCGGTACACAGCTGAAGCCATATAGGCTCGTTTTGCTTCTGCGATATTTTTTTAGGAAAAAACCATTAAGCTAGCTTTATTCATTCTCAAATCCCCTTGTTACCTCCAAGCTATCCTTGTTTTTCGGTTAAGTTTGGAAAACTTGAAGAGTTTGGGACGAACAGGTTGATTTTATGTCCGATTGTGCTACCTTGAAGAAACAGGCTTTCGGGGAATTAGGATATTTTGCATGCGGAGTTCCTGCCCGACCGCCGATTTTATTCAAAGGTTCTGTTCACCTTTGGCAAAACCAAATGTTGGCCAATGCGTCTGGAAACTAGAAACTTGGCCTTTTTCTCGGGGAGAGTGTCTCATGTTGCGTCGTCACCGCTGGTCTGCATCCCTTTTGCGTTTTATTTCTGGTGTAATGGGCAAAAAATTTCCCTTTCAAAAATCCAAAAAAGTTGGTATGCGGCTCGAAGCCCTGGAGGATCGAACCGTTCCGGCCTACCTCCCCTTATTAGGAACAGGCACCACGGTGGGCTATTCTGGAGACCCAGGGGCTATAACGCAATTTTTATCAGAAGGCGACATTATAGCCGAAGGGGAATTTTATGAATCTGTCAATGCCGCCGAGACAGTGCAATACACTTTGAAAGGAATGCCTTTAGCGGGTAATCCCACCCATATTTACAACACCGAGGGACCGGTTTTAACCCTTGGAGGTGGTAAGCTCCTCCTTGGGTCAGGAATCGTATTTGGCCGGGCCTCCGGGTTTGGAGCCACCGTCACTCCTGGCAATGAGGTTTTGGTCAATGGCAATGGGTCCGATGGTGGACAACTCACTATCATCGCCGGGGACGCTGCCGAAAATCTGAATGTAAATGTCGAGGACGGGTCGCAGGTATTGCTTGGAAACCCCGCCACTACGGATGTTGCAAGCAACTACACCCTAACCACCTACACCTTGGTAGGCTCAGGTTTTGAGGGTGCAGGTGTCCTTCAATCGATTTCGGGAACCAACATCGCTTATGGTGCTATCAATGCTACTGGCTCCATCGTAGTAGGGGCAGGAGCCGGAACCACCCTGATTTTGAACGGCTCGGTCAATGGGGTTCGTTCTGCTACTGCGTTTGATTCCTTTTCCACCACCGGGTCGGGAACCGTGATTTTGGACAATGTCTTCCCGACGGCCACGGTTAGCTCCCTCACCCCTTCCACGACAAACGATCCCGACATTTCCTTTCAGGTCATCCTTTCCGAAGAACCCCATGACCCCCTCACCCTGGAAAGTTTGCTTGTAACGGGGGGAACGGTCACAGCTTTTTCCCAAGTAGACGCATTGACTTATACCTATTCTGTCCTTTCGGACACCCAAGCGGGATCGATCGGAACAGTAACGGCCATGGTGGGGGCAGGGGCGTTTAGTGATTCGGCACATCTAATGAACCCGGACTCCAATACTGAATCGGTAAGTGTGGATCGTGCCCCTCCAACTGCCTCGGGCACCTTTACCGATATCAATGCCAGCCAGGGGAGTGCCAGTCAAACCACGATTGAAGTCCAATTATCCGATGTGGGTGTTGGGATTAACCTTGCCAGCATTTCCCCACTCAATATTTCGGTGGGGACAAGCGATGGAGGAAGCCTTACAGTTAGTGGGGCCAGTTTCAACAACACCACCAATGTTGCAACCTATGTCATTCAATCGGGAAGCACCTGGGCCGGGTTGTCCTCTGCCGGGGAAATTACTTTAACTGTCGTGCTAAATCCCGGATCGGTCACCGATCAGCTAGGCAATCAGGCCGAAGAGGCTACTCTGGGAAGTTTCCTGGTGGACACTACCCTTCCTGTTCTTTTGGTAAACGGAGGTTTGCCGATTGATTCGACCAATGCCGGCCAAGCCATTTTGGTTACGAGTTCAAAGCCAATCGCCTCGTTTAATGCTCTAGCCTTTTCAGCAAACGGTGGCCGAGTAACCGAAGTAGTACTCTCCCCTTTGGATCCAACGAACTCGACCCTTTTGGTGACCATTAGCCCCGCGCTGGGGGCGATACAATCTTTGATCCAACTCAATATCGCAGCAGGAGCGGTAACGGATGCGATAGGCAACAGTTCCAATCCGGTAACACCCGCTCCCCAGTATATTTATGACACCATTCGCCCGGTTGCCGGGCTTTACATTGCACCCCCGGAAAATGTCAACAACACCAATGCTGGATCCAATTTAGGGGTCGATTTCAGGATTACGGACCCCGCCCGAGAGGGAGTCCCTGGGTCCGGGGTCAATTTCAATTCGATTGTCAATGCCATCGTCAATGTCCTGGATCCCAATGGCGATCCTGTTTCGGTTATTAACACCTTTTTTGACCCTTTGGATGGTTATTGTTTTACCGAAATCGTCCCCCCAACCGGGGCTTGGAATACTTCACCCCAAGGACTCTACTCAATAACCATTGTGGGCTACCAGGATTTTGCTGGAAACATCGGCGAATTGTTTCCCCTTGGATCGTTTTATGTGGCCACCGAACAGCCCACCGTAACGCTTTCGGCCGATCCGGTTGTAGGCATCGGCAACATTTCCACGGTTACCATGGTCATCGATTCCCCGGCGGGATTGACCACCACTACACCAACTCTTGCCAGCCTTTCGGTCACTGGAAATGGGGTAGTTAGTAACCTGCAAATTGTCGGGCCCAATACCTATACTTTTGATGTTACTCCGACCACAGCTGTGGCATTAGTAACGGTTACCTTTAAAGCCGATGGAGTTACCGATCAGGCAGGCAATGGGAACTTGGCGTCTAGCCCCCTGGCTTTGGCCTTTGCTGTTCTTTCTCCCATTCCTTCAGTTGTTTTGGGTGTTCCAAGTCCGACCAATCAAACCACCTTTTCGGGCACGGTTGTATTCACCCAGGCGGTGGACTTGGCAAGTGGCAGTGGAGCATTGCAACTTGCTGATTTTGATGTAACGGGAACGGTTGTCGATTTCTCCTCCGAGGTCAGTGCAGACGGGATCACTTTCCTTTTTACCATGGAAGTTGCCAATACCGATCAAACGATAACGGCCAATGTCAAAGCCGGAATCGCAAACTCCCAAGGGACAACCCCCGTTGCAAACCTTGTGAGTTCACCTTTTTCACTCGACATTGTGGTAACTGATCCCACCGCAGCCTTGGTAGCACCCATTGCCCCCATAAATTCCTCCATCGGCACCACGACAGAGGTATCGTTCCAGGTGCAATTCACCACAGGTAGTGGGATTGCGATGGATTTTAGTAATCTCACCAGGCTTGGGGATGCCATTTCCATTAAGGGCGGAGTAGGCGGCCTTCAGACATTGCCTGTCATGGTTGATCCGTTGCTTCCTCCCAATGCAACCACCCGGCTGGTAAGCTATGTTATCCTTCCCCCACCCACCGTCGATGGTTGGTATAACCCTGACTTCCAAGGGGATTATCAGGTTTCCATCTTAGCGGATGAAGTATTTGATGTAGCGGGCAATACCAATCTTGAGACCATAATACAATCGAATTTGGCGGTGGTAACAAGCCGACCCGTTGGTTTGATGAATTGTGACGATGTCGATGCCAATTCGCAATGGATCAATGTGGCGATTTTGGCGAATGCCGCCACACCAGGCCAAATTGCCATCCGAATGTATCCTTCCAATGTAGATGGGGCCACCCTTTCAACCTCCGTCCTGGACCTTAACATTGTTCCAAGGGCTTCCAACTTTTCTGCATTAGGATTCACCGTGGTATCCGTTTCCACTTGGCAATTGGATACCGTTGAAAATGCTTATTATTTGGATATTCAACTGGCCCCCGCCTTGGATGCGGTGGGTGATACCAACTCGGTAGGTGCCGTTTCTTTAGCCCTCAATCCCAACGCCTATTTTGACATTTATGGCAATGGCAATTCCGGGGTGGGTTCCCTCAATAGCCAAGGTTATTTATCCTTTTTAGGTATTGACCGACTTTCCCCGGTAGGGTCCACCCCAGGAGTGATCCCCACCAAATTGGGTGCCTTAAACGCCTCTGATCCGGTGCAAATATCCATCAATTACTCGGATGCCACTTCGGGATTGAACCCGAACACAATGGCAGCATCCAATTTGATTGTCACCCTGGAGGGAGATACCACCACCAATGTTGCCATTATTACTGGTGAGTTGGATCCGGTGGACGCCAGCACCTTTAACTACACCTTAACTCCCTTATCCGGGGCATGGGCGAACGGCACCTACACGGTTCGTTTCACCAATGACCCCGCCAGTGCGGTTTATGACAATGCCCAATCCGAGGCGTTTGCACAAACCAGCGGGAACGGAATTGCCTCAGGCCCCGTCCTAAGTGGGGGAGTGGCCGTTGCGTTCCAGGTGGATATTACGGCCCCCCTGGTAAACGAAGCCCTTATTTTGGGACCAACCCCCACGAATGTTTCCCCATTGTCAGCATCTGTCACCTTTAGTGAAAAGGTGCAAGGATTTGGCCTTGGAAATATTAGCTTGCTCAATGCAAACCTCGAGGCAGGTGGCATTGCCTCCTTGGACAACCAAACCTTTACCTTTAACCTGATTCCGGCCACTCAAAATGGCTCCATTTCTTTCAGCATTGTTTCAAGCGGCATTTCGGACCTGTTTGGCAATCCTTTGGCAATCGGTGCTACTTCTAATGTGGTGGTGATCGATTTGGTTGGGCCTGTGGGCGTGATCACCCAGGCTCCCCTCAACATTAGTGCAACTAACGGTGCTACTTCCACCAATTCCTTCTCCGTGACCTTTGCCGATGCCATGGGATTGGACGCCAGCACTATAACCGTGACTAATTACCTGGTGGACAATGGTGCCACGATTACCTCGGTTTCATTGGATGGTAACATCGCCACCTATGTGGTAACCGCCCCTGCCTCGGATTGGGCCTCCTCCCCCGAAGGAACTTACTCCCTTACCCCCAATCCCGCAAGTGCTCCCAAAGATCCTTTGGGAAATAGTGCTACCATGCCAAGCACCAGTTTCCAGGTGAATACGGTAAGTCCAACCGTGATTGCAACTTTCAATGAGGTTGGACCGACCAATGTTACGCCCCTTACTGTGAACCTCGTATTATCGGAACCCATCACCTTCAATGCCTCCAATGAGGACTTTTCCAACCTGTTTACGGTGGTGAATGGGTCGGTCCTTTTATGGGTCCCCAACGACCCAACCAATGTTACGGTGACCATTGAACCCACAACGGATCCTCTTGGTGAACGAGTGGTCTCCTTTAGCGTGGTTGCCGGTGCGGGAGTAAACGCGGCAGGAAACCCCAACCTGGCTTCGAATGTCACCACCATTGACTATGACAACCTTGGTCCGGTGCTAAGCATTGTTCCTCAGGGACTAATCGATGATGAGACCAAACAACAAGTTGTCACCGTGGTGGTTAACCTGAACCCTGCCGGAAAATACAGCTTGGCGGGCAATCCCGAGAGTGGGATCATCCTTACCAACGCCACCTATGTACCTGAGAGCTTTACTCCCCTTTCCGATTTCAACAACAGCTATAGATTCCAAATCTCCGCAAACTCAACAGGACAGGTAGTGGTAGGATTTGGCAATGATGCCTTTGATGATTCCTTGGGAAATGGCAGCCTTTTGACCGCAACGACTTATACCTACAGAACTGCCTTGACCGTGGCGGTCTCCTCACCGGATGTGACCCAGGGTGGAACCACCTCCGACCTTTCCTTAAGCTTTGAGGCACTATTCGACGCCCCTATTGCTTCGTTTAAACCGATTGCAGAATTCTTTGATGTCTCCAATGCAACCATTACTAACCTGGTCCAAGACCCAACCAACCTGGCAAGGTTTACCTACACGGTAATCCCCACCACGGCAGGTGAGGTTTCGGTGAAGGTCAATGCGAATGCCGCCATAGACACCTTGGGGAACTCCAACTCTGCCTCCACGCCCTTTACCTTTATTTCCACTCCGGCCCAGGTAGAAGCAACGCTATTCGGTCTCAATGTCACCCCGGTAACTTCGCTTGCGGCCATTACCGTGGTTTTGGTCTTTAGTGAACCGGTTACAGGAATGGATGCGTCCAACTTTGTCAGCAAGTTTACCATTGGTGGGGCCACGATTCTCGAGGATTCCTTCTCACCGGATGGAACCGGTGAAGTTTATAGCTTTATCATTAACCCAACCTCGGTAGCGGGATCCACTAGCCCTGTTTCGGTATCCCTAATCCTTAAGGAAGGCGTTGTTACGCCCAGCAACCAAGCTTCCAACCTATTATCTTTTAGCTATGTCAATGCACCCTTGTTTATTGGCCAAGGGGCAGGTTCGGTGGTGGCCCGAGGCAACCCGGATCGGAGCATCATTTCGATCCAGGCCTTTGGCACAGGGTACACGGGTGGCGTAAGTGTTGCTGGAGCAAACTTTGGCGGCTTTACGGGAAGCAACACAATCGACCTTTTAGCCGTCGCCATGCAAAATGGCCAGGGACATGTGGTGGTGTTCAACGGTGAAACGGGTACCAGCACCCCATCGGTTAGCTTCTATGCCTTCCCCGGGTTTAATGGCGTGTCCTATGTGGGTGCAGGGGATGTCAATGCCGACGGGTTCAATGACATAGTCGTTTCCGCTGGACCCGGTGGTGGACCCAATGTCAAGGTTTACTCGGGAAATCCCGCTGATAAGGTTGCGGATAAACCGGGCCTGATATTCAGCTTCTTCGCCTATGCCTCCTCATTCGGTGGCGGTGCTTCCGTCAGCGTCGCAGATGTCAACGGGGATGGAGCGGCCGATGTAATCACTGGGGCAGGTCCAAGCGGCGGGCCCCATGTAAAGGTCTTCTCCGGTGTTGATTTGGCAAACAAAACCATTAACCTGTTGGCGAGTTTCTACGCAGGAAACCCTTCCAACACCACCGGCGTCTTTGTTGCGGCGGGTGACATGACAGGCGATGGTTTGGCCGAAATCATCACCAGTTTTGGTTTAGGTTCACAACCCACGGTAACCGGGTATGCCATGGTACCCAATGACGAGGGAACCTACTTTACCGCCGATCCTTTCAACACCTTTAATGCCTATTCCACCGGGTTCACCGGCGGGGTGCGGCTTGCTTTGGTGAATGCACCGGCGGAAGGAACTCTCGAACTTGTCACGGCCCCTGGTCAAAGCGGTGGACCCAACATCAGAATCTGGGACCTTACCAACGAAGGAACCTTTGAACTGATTATTAGTGAGTTTGCAGGCGACCCCAGCAACCTGGATGGCCTCTGGGTTGGTTAATCCCCGAAATTGGCAATCTACCAGGCCTCCCCAACGGGAGGCCTTTTTTTTTACCATTGGTTGGTAATGAATCGTAGAATGGATTCGGTTTTTCACAACCCGATTCAAATACTCAAAGATTCCGAATCGGGTTTCCTTCACTCAAGTGCCTGGGTAACCTCTGAAACTCATCCAAATACTCTTGTTTGGTGTCAATGCCAAGATGGTATAGAATGGTCGCCGTCAGGTCGGCAGGGGTTACCGCCCGGTCCTTTACATAGCCACCATCGCTGGTGGTGGCTCCATAAACCTGTCCACCACCAACGCCTCCTCCGGCCAAAAGGGCGGTGAAAGCATGCGCCCAGTGATCCCGGCCTGTTTTTTTGGTGTTGTTGCTTTGGGAAAATTGGCCCAACCTTGGGGTTCGACCAAACTCCCCGATCGCCACCACCAAAGTCGTTTCCAAAAGTCCCCGATCTTTCAGGTCCTGGATAAATGCCGGGTAGGCCTGATCCAATAGTGGACAAAGCAAACCCTTTAACTTGGAAAAACTGTCCTGATGGGTATCCCAACAGGTATTGGTTCCATCAATTTTGGTTTCGTCTTGCCAGTTGACATTGACCAAACGAACACCCGATTCAATGAGCCTCCTCGCCATCAGCAGGCTTTGGCCAACGGTCGTTTGGCCATACCGCTCTCGGAGGGTTTGGGGTTCCCGCCCAAGCTCAAAAGACTCCCCCACCCGATTGCCAAGGAGGTCATAAACACTTTGGCAATGACGATCAAAACCATCCCGGGTTGGTTTATCGGAGTGGGGTGGTTGAAGGCTACCCAGGAGGGATCGCCTACTTTGGAGCCGGTTTAGAGAGACATCCGAGGTAAGTTGGATTCCTTCCATGGCAAAATCCGCCTTGCCCAGATCACCATGGAGCAGAAAGGGGTTGTGCTTTTCGTTCATTCGGCCAGCGGTTTGCCCGGCAATCCGTCGTGCCTGACCCGGAAACTGGAGGTACCAAGGCAAAACCACAGAAGGGGGCATTCCCCCCCTTGATTGGCCATACCGCATAACCATGGAACCAAGCGATGGCCAATCCTCCCGACTGGCTTCATCGGTGGTGGGTGCCTGAAAATATTCTCTGCCGGTAAAAACCTCGCTACAGGCTGGGCCGTGGACATTCATTCGGTGGGTCATGGATCGGATCAGGCAAATCTGGTCCATCAGATGGCCCAGATGAGGCAGACGATCGCATATATGGATACCCGGGACACGAGTCCGTTGTGGTTTGAATTCTCCCCGTATTTCCATTGGTGCATTGGGTTTCATGTCCCAAAGGTCGATATGGCTAGGGCCACCAAAAAGGAAAAGAAAAACGCAAGAATTATTTTGCCTCCTGTTTCCCAAAGGCGATGGACCCGAATGCGCCTGCAATCGGGAAATGTCTGTTTGGTTGATTCCAAGCAGACTCAATCCCCCTATACGCAACAATTCCCGCCGCGTTTTGGAATGGTAGACGGATGCCAATGCGCAATCGGTCATGTGTGCTCCCCTTGTATTCAGGAGTCCATTGCCGAACAGATTCTATGAGGTAACCACCGAATTTTAACCCGCAAAAAGGGAATTACTGTCTTTGCAGGGGGGATTGGCCCTGCCCTTATGGATTGGCGGGAGGCCTGTCAGAAGGACCTTTTTTTGGGGAAGTCCCAAAGGGGCGAGGGCGAAAAGGGGTGCCCGAACCAAAAGGCTTTGGTCCACCCGGGCGAAATCCCCCCGGCCCGCCAGGTCGAAAACCGCTTTGGCCACCGGGGCCCTCAAAGCGGGGCCGGTTGGGACTATCCCCCGGGCCTTGGCCTTCAGAGGAGTCTTCATTGCTGGGAGCATCAAACCGTTCCACTTCCAATTCCGGAGCAGTGGGCCTTGGGGGAATGGGGTCGCCAGGCAGGACTCGCATCCAAACGGCCTTCAGGTATCGACCTTCGGCCACATGGGAAAAGAAGGGATGATCCGAAGCGGCACCGGTTATGGCAAACACTTGGGAATGTTTGCCTGCCTGCCATGCGGAACGCCTGAGCGTTTCGAGAAAATCCGCCTCATTGATCAATCCCGTACAGGAACATGTTAACAATATTCCACCCGGTTTGACCACCTGCATGGCGAGGCGATTCATATCGAGGTATTTCTTGAGGGCGACCCCGATTTCATCCCTGTCGCGGGTCTGTTTCGCCGGATCAAGAATCACCACATCCCAAGTTTGTCCCTTGGAAATGGCATCCCTTAGCCAAGGGAAAAGATCGGCCTGGGTCCATTTAACACGAACCTGGTTGAGCCCGGCGTTGGTCCTGGCCGTGGCCAAAGCCTCTTCATCAAGGTCAATGCCAATAACATCCTCGGCCTGGCCCAGGGATTTGGCATAAACGGCAAACCCCCCAGAATTACAACAAATATCGAGTACTGTTTTTCCCTTGCAATAGGTGGCCAAACGACGCCGGTTTTCCCGTTGATCCAGGAAAAATCCTGTCTTGTGTTTCGATCCCGGGGCAACCCGGAATCGCAATCCATTTTCGGTGATCGCAATAGGTTGTGGCAAAGGAATCGGGTGACAATCAAAAGCCTCCTGCTTTTGGACATGCTCCTCGGCAAACCAATAGAACTGGCAACCGGGAAACATTTCGGCCAGGTGCTTTAGGAGTGTTTCCCGAAGGCGAAACCACCCTGCGGAAAAATATTCCACCACAATCATCTGGTCAAATTTGTCGATGATCAGGCCGCTCATGCCATCGGCTTCGGAATGGCAAAGCCTGTAACCATTACCCAGTTCCCCAAGCGAGAGCGTCGACTCCCTAAGATCCCTGGCCAATTCAAGGCGTTGACGGATCCAGACCTCATCAATCACCTCGTCCTCACGATGGGTCAGAATCCTGAGGCAAATACGCGAGTGACCATTAAAAAAGCCCCGGCCGGCAAATTGGCCATCCCGATCAACCACATCGACAAGGGTTCCAGGGGGAATACGGATGGCCGGTCGTTCCACCATCTTTTGGAAGATCCAGGGATGGTTGGACCGTCGGGCGACTTTTAAATGGACCTTGGCAAGGGTTGACATGATTCCTACCGGGAAAAAAGCATCTTCTTGGGACCTATTGGGTTCCCTTTCATTCTAGTGCCAATAAAAAAAGCGGGCCTGGGCCCGCCTTTCAAGTGGTAAAAAAAACCAAAGTACACTATTCCCGGTGAGGGGCATGGTGGGATTCGTTTACCGCATCTGTGGGTAGATGTTCTTTCCCTGGAAGGAGTTCCTGGCGATAAATGGACACATCCCGGGGGGCCTCGATGCCTAGGCGTATTTTGCCCCGGTCGATGTCCACCACCGTGATACAAATCTGATCGCCAATGTATATCTTTTCGCCAAGTTTTCGGCTGAGCACCAACATATTGCCACCTCCGTGAAGCAAGGCGCCGTCTTCTTGGAACCCTACTCCAGAAACGGGCTGCTTAACGGAGGAACGGATGCGGAAAAGAAAACAGTTTGGGAAAAAGGTTGCCCTTTTCGGGATAACCGGAATCCCCGGCAAAACCGGGCCCCATTGCCAAGGGGACACCGCTTCCGATTTGGCTTCCATTTTAAGATTTGGCTTCCATTGGTTACGAAGCAATCCATGGTTCGGTTCACCCAGTCGGTAAAAAAAGTTTGTATGTGAAGGACTTGTCGCTGGAAATCCTCCAAACTTTCCCTTTTACCCTCACTTTTTGGCCAAAGTACGATAGACTTATAAGCACCCCTACCCAAGGCGATTTCCTTCGAATCGAGGATCTCTCAATGGTTCCCACCGCCGCCGAACTTGCCCATTATTACGACAAAAAAGTAGAAGGCCCCTTTATTTTGTTGAGTATTTTTTCGGATATAAGCAAGGTCAATGAATTGATTGTAGAATCTATTTTTAATGAACTTCATTCCTCTATTGTTCAAGCTGAAGTTAAGGCTGTGATTTTTGACCTGGCAAAGGTCGACTATTTCAATTCGTTGGGATTATCACTCATTGTGCGCATTCACAAAGCGGTCAAAAGCCACAATGGTAAAGTCGCCCTGGCTCAACCCAATGCCAATATCAAGGAACTTCTTCATGTGACCTCCCTGGATTCCATCTGGAAGATTTTTCCAAATGTGAATGAGGCCAAACTCGCTTTGGCCTAGATGCCTCCTTTACTGGCAACCACCAATTGGGAATGAAGGCCTTGCCGGGAATTCTGGAATTAAAAAATCTGACAGCAGGCTACCAAGGCAAGGCTGTCCTTGGGCCGCTATCCCTGACCATGAATTGTGGCACCTTGGGACTTCTTGGCCCCAATGGAGCTGGCAAATCGACATTCCTGAAGGTCCTCCTTGGTTTGGTCCATCCCATTTCCGGTTCCGGTTCGGTTGCCGGGATGACTTTGGGATCAGGGCCCAGCTTGCGGAGGGTAATCGGCTATATGAGCGAAGCCGATGCCCTCATTCCCGGGATGACCGGGATTGAATATGTCAGCTTTGCCGGGGAGCTTGGCGGCCTGAACCGTAGGGATTCCTCCCGCCGGGCCCACGAAATCCTCCATGTTTTGGAATTGGATGAAGCCCGCTACCGCCTCCTTGACGAATACAGCACCGGGATGAAACAAAGGATCAAACTGGCGCAAGCCCTTATCCATGATCCCCCGCTGCTTTTGTTGGATGAACCAACAAGCGGGCTTGATCCATCGGGTCGGGATGCCATGCTTTCTTTACTCGAAAGTTTGCACAAAAACCACGGCAAGTCCTTTCTTCTTTCAACCCACCTGATGGGTGATGTGGAAAGAACCTGCCAGGAGATGGTCTTTCTCTTTGGGGGACAGGTACTGCTTCAGGAATCTGTTTCCAAGCTTTCAAGGACCATACCTTTGGAGTATCGGATCCGGTTGCATCATTTTCCGCCTGGCAAGGATCTTCCGGTCCATTGGCGACGGGAGGGCGATGCCTTTATTGTTCGCATTGCCCAAGGGGATGACACCCGAACCATTTGGGAAGAGGTTGCCCAAATGGGAATGTTAATCACCCACATTAGCCAACGCCATGAAGACCTTAGGGAAAGATTTTCCCAGCTCGTATTGAATTCTTTGGCAAAGGATAGCGGTGGAAAAGGGGATCCCAATAAGGTGCTTGCCCCATGACCGAGCCCATAAGGGAACCCGGTTCGCCCACCATGGGTGACTTTCTGGAATATCGATCCTTTCATGGCACCTTGCGGGGGCCAACTTATGCCGTTTGGGCAATCGCCCGCACAGGGTTAGGTTTGTTATTTCGCCGGAAACTGTTCTGGGGCCTATACCTAATGGGCCTTATCCTCTTTTTTCTCTACTTTTTTGGTCAATACCTCCTTGTTTGGGCAGGTTCCCAGGATTTGGGACAATCCATTCGCGTTGGCCCCTTTGCCCGGATCCCTCGCAAAGAGCTCATTGATAATTTGCGCACCATGCTCAAGATGGATGGATCCCCGCCCATGTTTCACAATTTCTTTCAGACCCAAGGGTCGATTGTGATGGTCCTTTTTGCCTTGGCCGGGGCCCAATTGGTGGGCAACGATTTCCGGTTTAGAAGCTTTCCCTTTTATTTCAGCAAACCCATTGGCCCCCTCCATTACTTTCTGGGCAAGGGCCTTGCCGCCGCTGTTTTGCTCAACCTTTTGACCACCATCCCTGCCCTGATTCTTTTTTTCCAGGCTTGGTTCCTGGGGGATTGGTCCTGGAATGTTGCCAAAATGAAGCTGCTTTTCTCCATCCTTGGCTACGGGGCTGTGCTCACATGGGGCTTGGTGCCGCTGTTGTTGGCAAGTGCGTCCGGACTCACCAGAACAATCCCAATCGCCATGTTCTGGATTTTTTGTTTTCTTTTCCTTCGTGGCATCTCGGAAGGGCTTGTCGATCGCTTGGGCTACTCCCCCAACTGGAAAACCATTGACCTTTGGAATGACCTTGGGTTGATAGGAAGCCAAATCCTTGGAATGGGGCCGGAGCCTAAAAACCGGAACACCAATCCAGACTTTGGATTTGCCCTCGGTCTGGTCCTGGTGATCCCCATACTGAGCTTGGCCTACCTCCGGTTGAGATTGTCAAAAGTGGAGGTGCTTCGGTGAGTGCCCCTGCCCTTTCCCTGCAATCCGCAAGTAAATGGTATGGACAATTGTTAGCCCTTAATGGGGTGAATCTGGAATTGGGTCCCGGTATCCATGGCCTTGTTGGTGCCAACGGTTCCGGAAAAACCACCCTGCTTCGCATTGCTTCTGGTCTAATCCTGCCGGATGAAGGCCATGCTTACATTCACGGCATTTCCACCAAAAAATCCCGGGCACGATCACTTGTTGGTTATGCCCCGGAAACCGATTCTTTTTACGAAGAATATACCATTGTGGATTTCCTTACCATCATGGCCAGGCTCCATGGCTTCCGGGCGGAATGGGCTAAACGCCTGGCAACCAGGGCTTTGGAAAAGGTCGACCTGGGTGACCAGGCCAAAAAGCGTTTGCGGGGTTGTTCAAGGGGCATGCGCCAAAGGGTAAAACTGGCTCAGGCCATCCTTCATGATCCCCCGTTGCTCCTTTTGGATGAGCCTTTTTCTGGGGTCGATCCCGTGGTCCGGGGCGACCTTGTTTGCCTTTTTCGGAAAATGGCGGCAGGTGGTAGAACCATACTTTTTTCCAGCCATGAGTTGGACGAGGTTGAACGCTTGACCGAGGATATTCTGGTTTTGGTTAGGGGCCGCATTGTTGCGGTCGGCAGTGCAGGGGAAATTCGCCAAAGGTTGGATAACAATCCTTGCCGGGTGGCTTTGGAATGGTCTGATTCAAACGACCAACCTACATTAAATGACTTGGTGTCCGAATGGGCCTCATGGCCGGAAGTTTCAGGTTGGGACCGATCCCTGGTTGGTTTGGGTCGACTGGGATGTATGGTACGGGCGCCAAGGGAGGGTGACTTTCTGAATCGCCTCCAGAGTCAGGTTTTGCGGCTGGGTTGGGCTCTCGACCGGGTGGAAAACCTCGATGGATCCACCCGGGTTTTGGTGGGAAGGATTCTGGGTGGAAAAATGTTGGGGAGCAGCTCATGAACCCCACTCCCAGCGGATATTTTCCATCTCCTGAGGATTCAAAGGTATCGCCTGGCTCCTTTGATGGCCTCTCAAAGCTTGGGAGTGGCCATCATGCCCATGACCGTTCCCATCCTTTTCGTGGTTTTTTGTACCTGATTTGGGTTTCCTTTGTGCGTCAGACCCGGGCCAGGACCATGGTCTGGTTGGCTATGGCATTTTTCGCCCTGGGCCTTTTCCACATATGGTACCTCACCGAAGTGGGAGCTTGGCAGATCTCTTCCTGGAAATCCCCTGCTCGAAGTAACCAAACCATTGGCATGCTCCAATTGAGGCTGCAAACGGGTCTTGACATTTTCAGTGCCCAAACCCATTTCCACCCGACGGATATCCCTCTCCTTGCGGCGGAGGGGGTAGCCCATGAAATCCGTTGGCCTGTCTTTTTCCGGGTTTTTGTTTTCACCCTTTTTCTCAACTTCCTTCTTCCCTTCTGGACTTTGAGTTTTGCCACGGAAGGGATTGGGGGCGATCGGGAAAACCAATCGCTTATTTGGCAACTCCTCAGACCAATTCCCATCTGGGCTATCTATTGGGCTCGGTGGCTGGGCCAACTTCCATGGTCTGTGGGGATGGTCATGCTTGGTCTCTATTTGTCATGCGAAATGGCCGGAAAGCCCGGACAACAGGTTTGGACAATGATTTGGCCAATGGGTTTGTGCGGAGCCCTGGTCTACTCTTCCCTTTTTTTTTGGATGGGGGCTGTCCTCAGGCGCCCCATCATCATCGGGATGGCCTATGTGTTTTTTCTCGAGGTTTTCCTGGGGAGCATGCCCGGGCTCCTCAAAAGGCTAAGCCTCAGCTTTTACCTGAGGTCCATGGTAATGAATCCGGTTCGTGAAAAAGGGATTGAATGGGATACGGAAATAATGTGGATGCCCGTTTCACCCCTTGAGGCCCAAGTCGTTCTCCTTGCATCCACACTTTTTTTTCTGGTACTTGGGGCAATGCATTTTAGCCGGGTCGCCGGCAAGGGCACCTGCACCACCACCTGAGTAGAATAGCATTTCCCAAGGAAAGGACTCTGCCATGGCAAGGGAGTATTGGTCGTCTCGCGAGGGTTTTGCAGAGGGATTTGAAGTCCCCCATCATGGAGACCGGGGTGCCCCGGTCCCATCCTCATTGACCTCGGAGTGTCCCGCAGGTCCAATCCTCACGATTAGTCGCGAGGCAGGTGCCCGTGGGAGAGCCATCGGTCAAAGATTGGGTCAAATCCTGTCCTGGCAGGTATACGACAGGGAATTGATGGAATATCTGGCCAGCGATTCCGTTGCCTCGGCGGAACTTTTTGGAGAACTCGACGATGCCCAAAAACAATGGGTTAATGACCAATGGGCCAAATTGAAATTAGGTCTGGGAGCAGACCTTGGGGAAGGAACAATATCCCTTTTCAGGGTCATCCTTGCGCTTGGTGTGAAAGGCAGGGTCATTCTCGTGGGCCGGGGGGCCCATTGGATTTTTCCTGAATCCCATACCCTTCGGGTTCGGATGGTGGGAACGCCCGAAGACCGGTTTGCCTATTTGGCCCAGACTCTAAGGCTAAACCCAACCGAGGCCCACCACCGGTGCCGCCTTCGCGATCAAAAGCGGCAGGATTTTGCCCGCCAGGCATTTGGTTTCCAGATTGCGGACCCCGTCCATTACGACATGGTCCTCAACTCGTCCCGGTTGGGTGAGGAGGTTTGTGTTCAATTGATGCGGGAAACCATTCAGGTCAAAGACAGATTTGGCCAAATGGTACTAAGGCCTTGAAAACGGGTGATGCAAAAACAGGCGGAGGCAATCCTCGGGTGATTTTGGCAGGTGCCAGTTGTCGGGCCCTTGCCCGCTCCTTTATCCAAGCCGGTTTTGAGCCGATTTGTTTTGATTTGTTCTCTGATTTTGATTTGGCAAACCAGGCGTGTACTACCCAGGTGCATTTGGCCGAATGGCCTTGGGCGATATTGCCTCACCTGAAAACCCTTGTTGGGATCCCTTTTGTTTATACCGGGGGCTTGGAAAATCATGCGGCATTCCTTCGCCATGTCTCCCAATCCCATCCCTTTTGGGGAAACCATCCTGATCTATATGAACCTATTAGAGATCCGTTTATTCTGAAACAAATGCTTGAAACTCTGGGATTGGCCTTTCCCGACATTTTGCCAGCCGGATCGCTTATCCCGGAAACACCCACCTGGCTCCTTAAACCACTAAAGGGGTCCGGTGGCCTTGGAATCCGATCTGCCAAGCCCCTTTCCATTGTCCCCGATTCCCATTATGCCCAAAGGCAAATCGTGGGATCAGACAACTCCGTTTCCCTGATGATCGGTGAAAATGGCTATGAGGTGTTGCTTTGGGCAAAAGGCCTTGAATGCAGGGACCTTTTGGGGGGTTCCGAATTTGGTTATGTGGGCAGCCATTGGACGGGGGGAAATCCCCCCCTGTTGTTGGGCCAGGTTCCGGTTTTGGCTTTGGCTGAATTCCTTTCCAGAACAGTTGGATTGAGAGGATTGGTGGGAATTGATTTTCGGGTTGATTCCCAGGGAAAATGGCATGTCCTTGAGGTCAATCCCCGCTACACGGCTTCGATGGAACTGGGGGAAACGGTTCCTGACCAATCCTATGGGAAACGGCATTGGGCTTGCTTTCAGGGGCGAGGTGGGGGGGAACCAGAATGGAAGGGCCAAGCTACCATTACAGGAAAATGTCCCATGACAAAAGCCATTCTTTACGCAAAAGACCAATTCACCCTAAATCCTTGTCTATCCTGGTCCACCGTAACAAGGACTTTTGAATCCATGTACAATATCGAACTTTTTGATCTCCCTTGGCCAGGGACCAAAGTGGTAAAAGGCGCGCCAATCCTGACCATAATGGAGAAGGGCACCCGTTGGCTGGACCTTGAAACGCGATTAAGGCCCATAATTGCCGACCTGATCAATACTCTGGAGCAACCATGAAAGATTCCCAATCGCCTTTTATCATGGGTCTTAATGCCCGGGCTTTGAATCACTTGCAAAGGGCTTACCCCCGATTGGATACCTTGGGTGTAACGCGGACGGAGTTCGATGAGGGAAGCGTTTGGGATTTTGGCGTTCGTTCAAAGGGTGGAATCGAAGCGGGAATCCTTTTGGGAGAGGTTTGCCTTGCCGGATTGGGACACATTGGGATTTTGCCACCTCAAACCGATTCTTTACCCTTCCCTGAAATATGTGTTGGTAGTGATCACCCCATTTCAGCCTGCCTTTTAAGCCAATATGCCGGGTGGGCCATCCAACCAGAAAACTATTTCGCCATGGGATCTGGCCCTATGCGGGCAGCCTATGCCGGGGAAAAAGTATTTGACGAACTAACTCCTGGGCAACGGGACAAGGGGTCGGAAATGGTGGGTGTCCTGGAAACAAATCAACTTCCGGGAGAGCCGGTGTTGCAATGGATTCAAGGGAAAGTGGGCAATTCAAAAAAAATCCACCTTTTGGTCGCTCCAACCAAGTCTATAGCGGGTGGAGTGCAAATTGTTGCCAGGAGCCTTGAGACCGCCCTACATAAGCTCCACACGCTTCACTATCCTTTAACAACCGTCCTTTCCGGGTATGGAACAGCTCCCTTCCCCACACCAGCCAAGGGAACCCTTGACGCCATTGGCCGTACCAACGATGCCATTCTTTATGGAGGCCGGGTGTTCCTATGGGTTCACACGGAAGATGAGCTGATCGCAGAAATCGGTCCAAAAATACCTTCAGGAGCCTCGGCCATGTATGGACGACCCTTTGCGGAGATCCTGAAGGAAGCAGGCGGGGATTTTTACAAGGTGGACCCCCTTCTGTTTTCTCCCGCTGAAGTGGTTTTTTACAACCTCGCCTCCGGCCGAACCTTTCGCTTTGGCCAACGAAATCCTTTGGTCTTAATGCGTTCCTTTGACCTGACCGGATTTTGACCTATGAATATCGGAATTCTCGGTGACCCCAATGGGTGGCATACCCTAAGGCTCCATGAAGCAGCATTGGCAAGGGGGCATTTGGCGCCACTTTTTGATTTCCGGGGGCTAGCCTCCGATCTGGAATCGGCCCCTGGTGTTTTGTGGAGCAGGAATGCCCCTTACTCACCACCTCTTCTACCGGATGCAGTTCTTATTCGCACCATGCCCCAAGGATCCTTGGAACAGGTTATCTTTCGCATGGACCTATTAGGCAGGGCTCATCAGCAAGGTGTAAGGTTGGTCAATCCCCCAAAAAGTCTTGAGGTGTGCATTGACAAATTCCTGACCACTGCCCTTTGCCGGGATGCGGGAATAGCCGTGCCCCGAACCATGGTTTTCCAGGATTCGCACCAAGCCATTGACGGATTGGAAAGGCTTGGTGGTGATGTCATTGTAAAACCGCTTTTCGGATCGGAAGGAAGGGGAATGGTCCGGATTTCCGATCCGGACACAGGATGGCGGGTGTTTTCCGCAATTGAACGGATGGGCCAGGTGATCTACCTTCAAGAATTCATTAATCATCCCGGTTGGGACTTGCGGGTGTTGGTTTTGGGGGAAAAGATTTTAGGTGGGATGAAAAGGGATGGCCGGGGACATTGGCGAACCAATATCTCCCAAGGTGGCGCTGCCGAGGCGGTTTCCGTACCCGATCAGGCAGCTTTCATGGCCTTGGCCGCAAGCAAGGTTACCAATGTGATTTTTGGCGGAATCGACTTGTTGTTAGATCCCAACGGGAATTGGAAACTGATCGAGGTCAACGGGGTCCCGGGGTTCCGTGCCTTTTCCAAAACAACCGGCAAGGACATTGCAACCAAGGTGATCCAACATATTGAGGGTGAAAGTTGGTAAACCCATCACATTCTCGCGGATTATTCCTTCAAGCGGCCTGTACCCTTGAGGTTTTGGCACGCAAACCAGGCAACTCCTCCCCTTTCAAACCTCTTTTATCCCCAAGTCCGGAGGATCTCCTTTTTGTAAATGCCGCCATGGCACCGATTTTGGCAAAAGCCCCGGGTAAAACACTAGGCCATACAATTTTGGAGGCGGCCCAGGCCAGTATTGGCGTTTCAGCCACAAACGCCAACCTTGGAATCATTCTTTTGCTTACCCCCCTGGCAAAAGTCCCGGACAACCTTTCGCTTTATTCCAATGTTACCCCCATTCTCGAAGCCTCCAGTATTATGGATGCCTGTTTGGCTTATGAGGCAATCCGGTTAATGGTTCCCGGGGGCATGGGTCAGGTACCCGACCAGGATTTGGCCAAGCCCCCCACGGTTACCCTGGTTCAAGCCATGCGGTTGGCCCGCGAGCGCGACTTTATCGCCGAATTGTGGGCGACAGGATTTGCCAGGTTGTTCCAGGAAGGCCTTCCCGCCCTTGGAGCAGGGATTCAGGCAACCGGATCCATCGAAGCATCCATTTTGCTTTTGTATTTGCACAAACTTGCACAGGACGGTGACAGCCTGATTTCCCGTAAACATGGTTTGTCTGTTAACCAGGAGGTTGCCCAAAGGGCGGCCGGGGTCCTCGCTGGCCAATGGCCGCAAAAAAAACAGGGAATTGAGGCATTTCGCCAGTTCGATGGTTGGCTTAGACAGAATCGTTACAACCCTGGAACCACGGCAGACTATGTTGCGGCTGTGCTTTATGCCGCTTTTCGGGAGGGAATTTTGAACCTCCCCCTTCCGTTTGTCTGGTCGGCGGGCCAGGTTTGCTGACCCTTTGCCTTAATCCCCATAGAATTTCCCTGGAACCAACTACTGTTTTTTAGGGCAATCCATGGCTCGTGAACGCTTCCGAATTAGGGTCACAAAGGACAATCTTGTTTTTTGTTCGGGTCATTTTATCACCTATGAGGGGGACAGGTGTGAACGCCTTCATGGGCATAACTATCGGACCGCGGTGGAGGTCGAAGCCCCTCTTGATGAAAACTTTTATGTCTTTGATTTTGTAGCGTTAAAACACCGGATCCGGGAAATCACCAATGAGCTGGACCATCGGATGATGTTGCCTACCAGGAACCCGTTGGTAACCCTTGAAACAGTTGGCGAACAGATCCATGTCCGGTACCGTGACAGGATTTGGAATTTCCCAAAAGGCGATTGTGTTCTCCTACCTATTGAAAACACCACCGCTGAGCTTTTGGCCAGGTACATTGGCCAGAGGTTAATCATAAGCCTTAAAGAACAGCATAATTTTTCAAAAGGAATTATTCGTGTCGAAGTGGAAGAAAGCTTTGGCCAAAGTGCCTTTCATGAGGTCGAAATTGGGGTTTAGCTTATGCGGTAGGGTGGGGCGTGGTGTGTCAGGTCTTAGGTACCGTGATTAAGGTAAAAACATCGGATTAAATGTCCGGGTGGGTGAACCCGGGGTTCCATGGCTAACCCCATGCTCGAAAATACTATTTTTTATCAAAAACCGGCCCTATTTGCCCTTTGTTTCCGCCTTAAAATCCTGGGCCCGTAGGGGCGTTTCATCGGGATTTTCCATCTGTCAAAAATCACGGGTACCAGGCTTTACGAATCGACCCTCGAAGCAGGCCCCTTGGAACGGTACAATGGAACAAATGCCTTCCTGTCAGCAAAGGCCCCTTGCCATGAATTTTGTACCCCTTTTTCCCCTACTCTTTGGAATTTTCCCCGAGGCCCCCCCGCCTGACTTCACATCAGAAGTACGACCACTTCTTGCCAAGTTTTGCTTCAAATGCCACGGTCCGGATGATGCCACCCGCAAAGGAGGCCTTCGACTTGACCTTTATTCTTCTGCGACAGGTCCCGCCAAATCGGGACAACGCGCCTTGGTCCCAAATCACCCTGAACAAAGTGAAATCATTCGGCGCCTTTTGGACGAAGGTTCGGAGCGAATGCCCCCCGAATCGACCAAGCTTGTCCTAAATCAGAAACAAAAAGATACCCTCCATCGTTGGATCGCCTCAGGAGGGGAATATCGACCCCATTGGTCCTTCGTCTCTCCCAAACCGATCAAGCCTCCCCTTGTCAAAGAGAGTTCCTGGGTAAAAACTCCCCTGGATTCCTTCATTCTTGCAAAGCTTGCGGCCAAAGCCATGGCCCCCGCCAAACCGGCAGATCCAAGGACCCTGATAAGGAGGCTTAGTTATGACCTCATTGGGTTGCCCCCTGACCCTTTGTGGGTTGCGGAGTTTGTCAAAAACCCCAATGACCAGGCCTATGAACGGTTTGTGGATAAGCTTTTGGCCGACCCCCGCTATGGAGAACGATGGGCAAGGCCATGGCTTGACCTCGCGCGTTATGCCGACACAAATGGCTATGAAAAGGATCGCACAAGGTCAATTTGGCCATGGAGGGATTGGGTCGTCCGGTCCCTTAATGCCGATATGCCCTTTGACAAATTTACAATTCTGCAATTGGCCGGGGACATGATTCCCGGGGCCGGTCTGGATGGGGCGATTGCCACCGGCTTCCACCGGAATACCATGCTTAACGAAGAGGGTGGAATTGACCCGTTGGAATTCCGTTTTCATGCCATGACCGATCGGGTGGCGACCACCGGAACCACCTGGTTGGGGTTAACCCTTGGATGTGCCCAGTGTCATAGCCACAAATACGATCCGGTAAACCATTCCGAATACTATCAAATAATGGCGTTTCTTGATAACACAGACGAGACCAATGTGGAATTGTTAAGCGACGACCAGCGCATTCAAAAAGCCAGGGTGTTGTCAGAGGTTGGTCGGCTTGAGTCGGGCCTTTCCAAGGCATTTCCGGGGGATTTTTCCAAAGCATTGGACTCCTTTGTATCCAAAGAAAAACCAATGGCCAAGGCTTGGGACATTTCTGTTCCCGTTCGTGCCACCTCGAATGAGCCAAAATTGCGCATTCAAAAGAGTGGAGCGATTTTGGCGGATGGGGATACAACAAAAAACGACCTTTATGAGATCTCCTTTGGTCCACATACAGGAGGGGTAACCGCCTTTCGCCTTGAAGCACTACCCGATCCGGATCTTCCTGCGGGAGGTCCCGGGATGACCTGGTATGAAGGTCCCCTCGGAGATTTTTTCCTTTCGGAATTTGCGGTTGAGTGGGACGGGGCCCCTGTCAAATTTATCCGTACAAGCCAAACTTTTGCCAATGCGTGGCTTGGCAGCGGTTCCTCGGATGCCTCCCGGGCAATTGACAGGGATCTGCAAACCGGTTGGGCAACCAATGGAAAACAGGGTTCCCGTTCGGTGGCGGTTTTTGTTCCGGAGAAGCCTCTTCCCCCTGCAAAATCCTGGACGGTTCGGATGAATTTTGGGCGACACTATTCTGCCAGTCTGGGCCATTTCCGTATTTCGACAACCAGGGAACCGGGAAATGTTGAAGCAAGGCAAACCCCCCATTGGGCAGAGGCAGCGCTCCTTGCCTGGCCCAATCCCGAACCATCGGATCGGCAAGAATTGATTTCCCATTTTTGTCAGGTGGCACCAGAACTTGAAAAGGAACGGAAAAGGATCATCGATCTTAAAAAATCCATACCCCAAGGACACAAGACAATGGTCATGAGGGAACGCCCGGCGGACAATCCCAGGTTGACCCGAATCAGGCATCGGGGTGAATTCCTTAGCCCTAAAAATGCCGTTGCACCTGGTCTACCTGGATTTTTGCCCGGGTTGTCAAACAACCACAACTCCAACCGGTTGGGATTTGCCCAATGGTTGGTATCCAGGGACAATCCACTTACCGGAAGGGTTTTGGTCAACCGACACTGGGCCGCTTTTATGGGACAGGGAATTGTCCGGACTGTAGATGATTTTGGCCTCCAGGGGGAATTGCCCTCCCATCCCGAACTATTGGATTGGTTGGCGAACCAGTTTGTTCATGACGGCTGGTCTGTTAAAAAGCTGCATCGGCTCCTGGTTACCTCGGCCGTGTACCGACAATCCTCCACCGCCCGACCTGAATTGGCCCTATTGGATTCTGATAATAGACTGTTTGGGAGGGGGCCAAGGCATCGACTTGATGCCGAAATGATTCGTGATGGGGCCTTGGAGGCAGCGGGGATTCTCTCCAAAAAACAGGGGGGCCCGGGCGTATTTCCACCCCAGCCAACCTCCATTACAACGGAAGGCACCTATGGGGCATTGGCATGGGTTCCCAGTACAGGGGAGGACAGGTTCCGACGAACCCTTTATACTTTTGCCAAAAGAACAGCCCCATTTGCGATGGCTCAAGCCTTTGATGCCCCTTCCGGAGAGGCATGTACCGCCCGGCGGGATCGGTCCAATACCCCCCTTCAGGCCCTCCATTTGCTCAACGATCCCGCCCAATTGGAAGCGTCCCGGGCACTTGCCGATTTGTTGATAAAGACTTCTCCCAAAAGGGAATTTCGCCTGACAATGGCCTTTGAGCGGATATTAAGCCGCCCCCCAGACCCTGAAGAGGCGAGCTTACTATTTAACTTTGTGGTAGCCAGGCAAAAGGAGTTTCAATCCAACCCGGTTCAAGCGTTGGCTCTTTTGGGTAAGTCCGCCAAGGATACTCCTTCAGATGACCTGATTTCTGAAAAGGCGGCTTGGACAAGTGTGGCAAGGCTTCTTTTTAATCTTGATGAAACATTGGTGAAACGATGAATGGGCAAATGGGACAAGGCATTGAATTGGCCCGAAGGACCTTTTTGGGAAAGCTAGGTTTGGGGCTTGGAACCGCGGCATTGGCCAGTTTTGGCCCGGTTCAGGCGGGTGGTTTGGCGGATCCATTGGCCCCCAAAAAACCCCATTTCGTCCCCAAAGCCAAAAGGGTCATTCACCTCTTTATGACAGGGGCACCTAGCCAACTGGAATTGTTTGATCCGAAGCCTGCATTAACCGCCATGGAGGGGAAACCCCTGCCAGCATCGGTGATCAAGGGCCAACGATACGCATTCATTCGGCCTGATGCCGCGGTGATGGGTCCCCGGTTCAAGTTCAAAAAACATGGACATTCTGGAGCTGTTTTATCGGAAATACTCCCCCATACCGCCACCATTGCCGACGAGCTTTGTATCATCCGGTCCATGAAAACCGAGCAATTCAATCACGCCCCGGCCCAGCTTTTTTTGCAAACCGGATTCAGTCAACCAGGGCGCCCAAGTATTGGATCATGGGCACTTTACGGACTCGGATGTGAAACCAAAAACCTCCCGGCATTTATTGTCCTTTCCACCGGGGCGGGAATTAGCGGGGGTTCAGCCCTTTGGTCTTCGGGGTTTATGCCTTCGGTTTACTCCGGGACAAGGCTACGAAACTCAGGCGATCCGATCCTTCATGTTGGCAATCCCCCCGGGGTGGATGCAAGGCTTCAAAGGGAGACGCTCGACCTTGCCGGGAAGTTGAACCAAAGGCGCCTGGCCCTGGATGGTGACCCTGAAACCGCTTCCCGCATTGCCGCCTATGAGATGGCGTTTCGGTTACAAACCAGTGCACCAGAGCTTCTCGATTTTTCGGATGAGTCCAAAACAACGATGGAGGAATATGGTTGCGATCCCAAACAACCGAGCTTTGCACGAGGATGCCTCATGGCCAGGCGGATGATCGAAAGAGGAGTTCGCATGGTAACCATTTACAACGAGGGGTGGGATGCCCACTCGGATGTGGTAGGAAATCACCAGGGTAATGCGTTAAAAACGGATCGGGCCTGTGCTGCGCTGATCAGGGACCTTAAATCCCGGGGTCTTCTGGAGGATACCCTGGTCATCTGGGGTGGCGAATTTGGTCGCACCCCCATGGTTGAAAGCAATCCAAGCCTGGGACGCACGCAAGGGCGCGATCATCACCCTCAGGCATTTACGATGTGGATGGCGGGGGGAGGAATCAGGTCTGGAATGACTTATGGTGCCACGGATGATCTTGGTTTTCATGTGGTGGAAAAACCTGTGGAAATATATGACCTCCAGGCCACTATTCTCCACCTGTTGGGTTTTAACCACGAACGGTTGACCTTCGCCCATGCGGGTCGGGATTTTCGATTGACCGATGTACACGGAAAAGTCATTCACGATATTTTGGCCTGATTCTTTTTTTGCGGGATTGTGTTAAGTTCCATAGGACTTACGCAGTTGGATCAATATAAGGCCAAATCCACCGGAAAATGGATAGAATTGGTATTTTGGGACAATGTTAAGTCTACCCAAAATCCCAATTTCTGGGCAACCGCGTAAGTCCTATTCCAGTGAATCTCCCTTTTCCCATGGGCAAGGGTACAAAATGCGGCAAGTTTTCGGGTAAAATGACACTCCCTCCTAAAGGATTGGTACCATGAACTTGGAAATCCGGCACATCCTGACTTTTCGTGGAGTCCTCAACCGGTTCGGCTACCTTTGCATCGGGGCTTTATGCTTTTTGATCAAGTTCCTGGTGGACACTCTCATTGCGGACAGCTTTGGCCGGGATTGGATGATTACAAATTACCTCATTTGGCCGGACAAACAATCCTTTTTTATCTATCAATTGCCTCCAAATGAACGGAACTTTGGTTTTGCACTATTGTGTGCGGCATTACCCTTCATTTGGATTGGCGTAGCATGCACTATGGCAAGGCTCCGCCATGCAGGGATGCCCCTTGGCATGGTGTTGCTCTTTTTTATCCCCATGGTAAACCTGTTGTTCATCCTTGGACTTTGCGGAATTCCCGGGCGGGTCGCTCAAAATGAATCCGATGGCGCCAACGAGAGTAACCTTACGGCCACCGCCAGGAAAACCCATAAAAAGATCGCCGGAGATAGTGATCTTGGGGCATTTGTTTTGTCCGTTGTGGGAAGTGCCGGGATCACGACTTTGCTTGTTTTCCTTTCTGCCAACCTCCTTCAAAGCTATGGGTTTGGGCTATTTGTTGGAGCTCCCTTTGGGTTGGGTTGGATCGCCTCGGTGCTCTATGGAATCCCTAAAAGGCGAACGATGGGTGAATGTGTTTCCGTAGCCTTTGCTTCCTTGGCTCTTTGTGGCATGGGGCTGGTGGGGTTTGCTTTTGAAGGCCTCATTTGCCTGATTATGGCCTTTCCTATCGGAGGAACTCTTGTCCTTTTGGGGGCTGTCGTGGGGTTTGCCATGCAGTCGCGTCCCTGGACCCAAGCGTCTACGCCTGCACTTTTGCTTGGCCTTTGTGCCGTGTTACCCTGCCTGATGGCCGCAGAATCAGCATTTCAGGAGGAACCAAAACCAAGGGAAGTGAAAACCTCGGTGGTTATTAATGCCTCCCCCGAGTTGGTTTGGAAATATGTCATTGCATTTCCGCCCCTCCCCGAACCTACGGAACCGTTCTTCCGGTCCGGGATTGCCTATCCCATTCAAGCCGAAATCCATGGGCAAGGGGTGGGTGCGGTACGCCATTGTGTGTTTTCAACCGGGCCCTTTGTTGAGCCGATAACCGTTTGGGATGCCCCCAACCAATTGGCGTTTTCGGTGACTAGTCAACCGGAACCCATGAAGGAACTGAGTCCTTACCACATCCACCCACCCCATTTGGATCATTTTTTGGTAAGCAAGAAGGGTCGATTTGTTTTGGAAAAGATGGCGGATGGGCGTACCCTCCTGGAGGGAACCACCTGGTACACCAACAAAATGTGGCCGGAATTCTATTGGGGACTTCTGGCCGATAGAATCATCGGAGCGATCCATCACCGGGTCCTGGATCATGTCAAAAACCTGTCAGAATCCAACCAACCGTGAGGATATTTACCCAAACCATTATCCCTCCAATCATTGGGATTTCCCGGAATACAATAATTCCCAAGGGAGTATAATGGGAATGGCTGGGAATATCCGTTGCAACTCCCTTACCTTTGCCGATAAAAGGAGAGAAATCGGTCTGTGGACGGATACGGAATGGAATTGAACCCTGTCCCCAACTTCTGCATGCTAACCCAACCACATTGATTTGTGCCAGGAAATTCCCCGATACCAAAAGGAGATTGGTTCATGAAACGGCTTCTTTTGGGTGGGAAATGGGGATTCATCTATACCTTAATTTTGCAGGCGGTTTTACCGCTATCGGTGTCTGCCTGGCAAAACCCGGCGGGAGAACCATTGGTTCAAA
Organism: Planctomycetia bacterium; assembly: GCA_005808665.1. Lineage (GTDB taxonomy): Bacteria > Planctomycetota > Planctomycetia > Gemmatales > Gemmataceae > SYLG01. The sequence goes on from SYLG01000126.1 coordinate 41,796, forward strand.
AGGTAAAAGTATCCATTGACCAGGCAATCAGGTTTTTAAGGTCCCAGGAAAATGGCCGGGGAAATTGGGAGGTCGATGGGGAGAGTGCTGCAAGAAAGGGAGGGTGGACCTCCCTGGCCATCCTTTCCTTGCTCAATGCCGGGATCAAGCCTGAAGACCCGATGATCCTTCGCGGTTTGGAATATCTGCGAGGAATCAAGCCGGACCAAACCTACACCGTGGGTTTACAAACCATGGTGTTTGTCCAGGCAGCCCAACCTCAAGACAAACCCCTTATCGAACGAAATGTCAAATGGTTGCTCGACACACGCATTGCTCCCCTGGGAGGGCGACCCGGTGGGTGGGGTTATGGTTCCGGTTTGGGAACAGCGGATAATTCCAACACACAATATGCCTTATTGGGAATTCATGAAGGCATTCGGGCAGGAGTAAAAGTTTCCGAACGGACCCTTCGGGATTTGCAGAACGATGTCCTTAACAACCAGCAGGGTGACGGTGGCTGGAGTTATCGTAACGAACCTTTCACGACCATGACCATGACCACCGCCGGGTTATGCAACCTGATCATAACCGGAATGGACCTTCAGCTGGGAAGGCAAAAAATCAAACCCGATGGGTCCGCTGATGATTGCGGTATCTACGAGGAAAACGCGGCCTTGAGGAAGGCTGTTCGCTGGCTTGGGGATAATTTTCCGGCAAGAATTCGAAATGCCGGGGACGCAATGAACTCTTTGAAGCATCCTTTTTATGCGCTTTATGGAATAGAAAGGGCCGGACGACTTACCGGGCAACGCTATTTTGCAGGCCATGATTGGTACCGGGTTGGTTGTGACTTCCTGGTCTCGATTCAGGATGCGGATGGCAGCTTTGGCGGGGGCCGGGGGGGTATGGGTGGATTGGATGGCTGGCCGGTGGTGGCCACCAGCTTTTCCTTGTTGTTCCTGGCCAAGGGCCGTACCCCGGTTTTGATAAGTAAACTGGCCCACAATGGCGAACAATCCTGGAATCGAAAACGCTCGGATGTGCGCAATTTGGTCGAGTTTACCTCGAGAAATGTTTTTGAGGGACTACCCCTGGCCTGGCAGGTTTTTGACACAAGCAGAGTGGATATGGAGTCCAAGGACGCCATTCGGGCTGTTGCCGGGGACCTTCTTCAAAGCCCCATTCTTTGGTTTAACGGGCATGACCGTGTTCCTGGTGGAAGCCAGGTAAACCTCCTTAAGGAATATGTTGCCAATGGAGGTTTTATTGTCGCCGAAGCCTGCTGTGGAAGTCCCCAATTCGATGCCGAGTTTCGTCGCCTGGTAAAGGAATTGTTTCCTGACAACGAACTCATCCGTTTGCCTGATGGTCATCCGATTTGGACAGCTTCGGGAAAATTTTTAGTCGACCCTGCCGAGTTCCCTCTCTACGGCATTTCCCAGGGATGTAAAACCGTGCTGGTATATAGCCCCAAGCCAATTGCTGGTTATTGGGAGGAAAATCGCTTTAACGGCGGACGGGGAAGGGAGGCCTTTCGCCTTGGTGCGAACATCATAGCCTATGCGACGGGGATGGAAGCGCCCAAACCCAGGTTGACCGAAACGGAAGTTTTCAAACCCGAAGATCGTACCCAAATCCGTCGTGGCTTTCTGAGGGTGGGTCAAATCAAACATGGGGGAGATTGGCAACCGGCTCCCCGGGCGATGAATTCCTTGATGGAAAAGGCCCGCAAGGATGGACTGGATGTGGTCCTTCAACCCAAACCGGTAAGCCTTGCCGATCCCAACCTGTTTGATTTCAAATTTCTCTACCTTCATGGGCGAACGCCCTTTCAGTTTCCTTCGGACAATTTGAAACAATTGAAGTTTGTCCTGGATAATGGAGGTACACTTTTATCCGATGCCTGTTGTGGGGCAAAACCGTTTGACCAGGCCTTTCGCAAAATGGTGAAAGACCTTTTTGAGGATAGCCCGCCGGGGTCGAAACCCAAATTGGAGCCTATCCCCCTTGGCGACGAATTGTTTTCCGCGGACCTGAATGGCAAATTGATTGACAAAATCCGGCTAAGGCGCGAATCCCAGGCAGGTCAACCCACCGACGCCGAATACAAATTGGTGCAACCCCGTTTGGAAGGGGTCAAAATTCAAGGCCGATGGGCAATTATTTATAGTCCCTACGATTTGGGTTGTGCCCTTGAGAAAAACAAAGGATCCGATTGCGTTGGCTATGACCATGAAAGTGCCGTCCTTTTAGCCAAAGCAGTTCTTTATTACTCCTTAAGGCGTTAAGGGCTTATTTGACCAAGGGTCCATAGGATAGCGATGTTACCCTGAATACCTCCTATTTCCCTTGCCCCCAAAATTCTTTCGAAGGATTATTTGACTCAATGTCCTCGGCAACACAATCCCTTGTTGAAGGATTTCCTGTTTACCGTGGCAAGGTTCGTGATGTTTACGACCTTGGGAATCGTGTCCTTTTAGTGGCAACAGATCGAATAAGTGCATTTGATTATATCCTTCCCAATCTCGTTCCCGACAAAGGGCGGATCCTGACTGGGATAACCGCATTTTGGATGCAGTATTTAAAAAACCAAATGGGTTTGGAACATGGTTTGATCTCGACAGCCCTTGACGATTGCCCGGAACCCTTTCGAAATCCCACTTTCGACTTGGCGGGTCGAGTCTGTTTAATGCAAAAATTGCCCGTGATCCAGGTCGAATGTGTAGCCCGGGGCTATTTGGCGGGATCGGGATTGAAAGAATACCAGGCAACGGGAAATATTTGCGGGAATCCACTCCCTTTGGGGCTTCAATTGGCAGATCGGCTTCCCCAGATTCTGTTTACACCGGCGACCAAAGCAAGCACGGGCCATGATGAGAATATTCCGATGGATCAGGTAGTGAAGGTGGTGGGGGAGAAGGTGGCGAACTCCTTGAAGGCTGTCACGCTTTCCATTTTTACCCAAGCATCCTTGTTTGCCGAGTCCAAAGGTTTGATTCTTGCGGACACCAAATTTGAATTTGGTTTGGCCGATAACAGGTTGGTTTTGGTGGATGAAGTTCTCACCCCGGACAGTTCCCGTTTTTGGGAAGGATCAACATGGCGGCCCGGGTTGAACCCGCCTTCCTTTGACAAACAATTTGTCAGGGATTGGCTGGAAATGTCGGGTTGGGATAAGAATTCTCCTCCACCAAATCTTCCAGAATCCATAATCACCAAAACCCGAAATCGATATGTTGAAGCGTTTGAGCGGCTCACAGGTCAATATTTTCCAAACCGGGTTTCTAGCTGGGGTTTTTAATACCCAGACCTCATTGTGATAATACACCAAAAGGATGTTTTTTGAAATGAATGAACCGGAGGCTTCCCAGGTTTCCCAACCGGGTGATTTACCACCAACAAATCCTGTCGGGAACCCAGATGAATTGCCCCATCAACCTGGCGGGACGGAGCAAACATTACCGCAACTTGCGGATGGATTCGGACCCACTTTGGGCCAAAAAACCGAAGGAATGGACACTTTCAAAGCGCAAGAAGCCGGCCACCAATCTGTCCACCATAGCCCCAATAGAGTTTTGGAAACGGGGACCGACCATTGGCCCTTACCTAATGGGTCCAACTCCGGAGAGATCCCTTACCCAGCCCCCCTCCCGGATGGCAACCTGGAAGTATTTGTTCCTGCCCATGGTGAACCCAATTTCGCCACGACCCGTTTATCTGGCCAACGAAAGACCCCTGCTGGTTCCATTCAGGTCCTGGTGATTTTTTTATTGGCCTCATTTTCCCTCTGTTCTGCCATGCTCAATTTATATCTCTTTTGGCAAGCTCGAAATCTGGGAGCCGAGCTGGAGAGGTTGAAACCGCCGGGAAAAAGCGGTTTGGCACCCAGGAAGTAATTGTTTTTGGTTTTCAAGGTAGTACTTTAATCGAAAATAAGGTAATTGGCCTTGTCGATTTTCAAACGGGGTCCTAATTTAATTCCTTATAAGGGATTTCGGTGCGGATGAACCGGGGAATGGATCTCTCCTCCCTTTATTGGTTTCTTTTCACAGGATCTTGGTTTCCGATAGAAATAGGGTTCATTGGTTGGAGAGGTGTACTCTCTTCCCAATTTACCTGGAATTGATAGGAGAAGAGGGGGATCGAGTTATCGATTTGCCCTCGAAACGAAACGATGAAATTGACGCGCGCTTCCTGTTATGCCCTGCATGCTTTGGCCCACATGGCTGGTCTGAAACTAGACAAGAATGGGAAATCCCCCATTATTGCTTCCCACAAAGTCGCTGATGCCCGTGGGGTTCCCGAGCGCTTCCTCCTCAAGGTCCTCAAGCCGTTGGTTACAGCTGGCATTCTTGACTCGGTTAAGGGTCCAAGCGGTGGATACCGCCTTCGCAAAAATCCTTCCTCGGTCACCGTTCTCGATGTAATCGAAGCCGTCGATGGACCCATCCGTGCTCAAGGATCCATCTCCGATGCAGGTAACTCAGCTGCCATCAACGCCCGTCTTGAAAAGATCGGTAAAGAATCGGCTGATGCTGTTAAAGCGTACTACCGGAAAACAAGCCTTGCCGATATTACGGGCAAGAAGTAACCCCGCCTTCATCCCGGAAAGCCGTTGGCCTTGATCATCAGGGGCTGCGGCTTTCTTTGTTTCCTGGATACCCTGTTTCCTTCGCAAACCCATTTTCGCCTGAATCATGTCCATTCGCATTTCCAATCTTAGGCTCCGCTTTGATGAGCCTGAAACCGAACTTCCCACCCGTTTGGCCCGCGTTTTGGGCATTCCCCAATCCGAATTGGTTGATTGGCGAATCTTGCGGAAAAGCCTGGATGCAAGGGACAAATCCAGATTGGGTTATGTCTATTCGGCACAGGTACGGTTACCTGACCAGGATGAAAACAGGCTACTTAAAAAATCCGCCTCGCCTTCAAGTGTTTTGGTGGAACGGTTTGAGTCGATCCCATTTGAGGTCCCTGTTCCAGGATTTGAACCCCTATCGCATCCCCCTGTTGTAATAGGATCCGGGCCCGGAGGGCTTCTGGCCGCTTTTCTTTTGGCCCAATGGGGATACCGGCCAATAGTGCTTGAGCGTGGAAAATCGGTTCGGGATCGCATTCATGCAACCCGGCTCTTTGATGGGGGAGGAGCCCATGATCCTGAAAACAATTACCTTTTTGGGGAAGGGGGGGCCGGTACTTTTTCTGATGGCAAACTTACATGTCGTGGATCCGGTTCAGATGTTCAACAAGTATTGGAGATATTGGCGAACCATAATGGTAAACCTTCCATCCTCTATGATCAGCGTCCCCATTTGGGAAGCAATCGACTTCCTGCCGTGGTCAAGGCACTACGGCGTGCCATTATTGAAAAAGGAGGCGAATTTCGCTTTGGCGCCAAGGTCAGCGATTTGGAAATATCAGATGGCCGACTCCATGCGGTGATGGTTGGAAACGAACGCATTAAAACCCAGGCGGCCATTCTGGCAATCGGTCATTCGGCGCGGGACACTTATCGTATGCTTTTGCATCGGGGAGTACCCATTGAACAAAAGCCCTTTCAATTAGGGGTTAGGATTGAAGGACCTCAAGAGGTCGCCAACCGCATTAAATACGGATCCAAAATGTTGGAAAATATCCTGGGCCCAGCTGATTACGGGATGGCGGTGCGGGGTAAATCCACGGGTCGGGACCTGTTTACTTTTTGCATGTGTGCGGGGGGCTATATTATGCCTTCTGTCAGCGCACCAGACTTTTTTTGCACCAACGGCATGAGCCTTTCAACCCACGATTCCCCGTATGCCAACAGTGGACTGGTGGTTACCTTGGAGACTTCGGAGTTTCCGGGTACCGATCCATTGGCCGGAATGCGCCTCCAGGAAAATATTGAAAAACGGGCCTTTGAGTTGGGAGGGGGGGATTATGCCTGCCCCGCCCAAAGGGCAACGGACTTTATCGCCGGGAAATTATCAACCTCCCTTCCCGGGTGTAGTTACCCCCGGCGCATTTTTGCTACCGACCTGAGGGAAGTCCTGCCGCCGGTAATTGCCGAAGTCATTAAAGACGGACTACCCTTAATGGATCGGCGCTGGAACGGGAAATTTTTAACAGAGGCCATCCTTGTGGGCCCAGAAGCTCGCGGTAGTTCCCCGGTACGATTGCCAAGGAATCCTGATACCAGGCAGTCGTTGGGGGTTGAGGGGCTTTACCCGGTTGGGGAGGGGGCGGGTTTTGCGGGTGGCATTGTGTCGGCGGCTGTCGATGGCCTTATTAGTGCAAAAGCCATTATCAAACTTTGGTCGCCAAAAGGCCTTTCTCCCAAGGCTTAATGGGACGGATTTTTCTCCATAAAAAAGGGCCCTTAAACAGGTTTGGTTTCCTGCCTAAGGGTCCCAGTCCAAATCAAATCATTAATCAACCTTGTTGATGACGACAAGGTTGACATCTCCTTCGGGGTTTAGGACCTGTAATAGTAGACTCGATCCCGGCTTTGCGGCATTTAGCCGACTGGCCACGGAGGCGGTATCGGATACCAGTTTACCATCGACCTTCTGGATCAGGACACCGGCTCGCAGTCCTGACCGGTGGGCGGGACCTTTCGGCTCAACCCGCATGACCAAGGCACCTAAGGTACCGGCCTTGAAACCCGCCTTATCCGCCAAATCCGGGGTCAAATCCGCCATTTCCAAGCCGAATCCTGGCACCTTTCCAATCTGGGAAAAACTCGGGGGGGTGGGTTCTTCATTGCCTCGGGCGAGGCCCATTTGGTTCGGCTGCTCTTTCACCGTCAGGGTCAGTTCCAAAGGCTTTCCATCGCGCATCACCCTTAATACCAAGCTCGTTTCCAGTTTGGCATCCGCAATCAGGGTTTGAAGGGCTTTGCCATCTTTTACGGGCTTTCCCTCAAAGCCAATGACAACATCCCCTGGCAAAACTCCAGCCACCGAAGCTGGACCCTTGTCTAAAACCTGAGTAATCAAAACACCATGATTTTCCTTGAGGTTGAGTTTGGATGCCAAGGCCGGATCATCCAAATCGCGGATCTGGATTCCCACATAACCCCGTTTTACAAAACCGTCCTGTAACAGTTTGTCTTTAATCTTGGAGACGAGATTTGAGGCGATTGCTAGCCCAATTCCCTGAAATCCACCTGTTCGGCTTTTTATGGCAGAATTTACTCCAATGACTTCACCTCTCATATTGACCAGAGGGCCGCCGGAATTTCCCGGGTTGATGGCCGCATCTGTCTGAAGAAAATCTTCGTACATATTGAGGCGCATATTGCGGCCTTTGTGGCTAATAATCCCATGCGTTACCGTTCCGGTTAGGCCAAGGGGTGCTCCCACAGCAAGAACCCGGTCCCCAACCTCAACCGTGTCCGAGTTACCCATGGATAATGGTGGCAATCCATTAATCCCACTCAAACGAATTACGGCAATGTCGGTTTTCGGATCGGCTTTGAAATCCCGACTTGTAACCTTTTTGCCATCCTGAAAACGAACCGTCACCTCCTCGGCCCCATCAACCACATGGGCATTCGTTAAAATGGTTCCTTGCGAATTGATGATAAAGCCTGATCCCATCCCTGTGGGACCATGATCTTCAGGCATCGGATTTAAACCACCATTTTCACCATGGAAACTTCCCTCTGGGAATTGGCCAAAAAAACGGCGAAATTCTTCCGGGATTCCAGGGGGCAGCCTGTCCCCACCCTGAAGCCCATTCCCCCGCATCGAAGCCCTGGTTTTGGATTTGATTTCAATGCTAACCACCGAGGGAAGTACTTTCCTTACCACTTGCCGATAACTGATGGGATCGTGGGAATCCGTTTCGCTCACAACCAACGGTGTTGCATGGATTCCGGGAATCAAACCAGGTAACCCAATACCTAAAAAGCCGGTAACCAATGCTCCCGAGCCAAATGCCAGAACCATTTTTCCAAGCGAACGGCCATTCATGAGCAAGTCCTCCTTGTTAATACGAACCAAGCGGGTGATCCCTACCTCGTCATGACTTTTGGATCATTAAGGGAAGGCGGCTGAACCGCCACAAGGAGGGATTGATTGGTTACGATCTTCTTATTACGACCCGAAACAAATAAAGTTCGACCATTTCAAAAAATACCGGTGGTTTAAAGGGGAATACCCTAGGCCAAAATCTTGCTTTTAGACCGAAGAAATGAATCCTCCAGGGATTCACGGGCAAGCCGTTCCAAAGTGGCTTGTGGAATGCCCATCCTGGAAAAACAAAAATCGTAATCATCCCCAATGTAGGAACCCATATATCCAGGATCATCCGAATTAATGGAGATTCTGAGCCCCGCGTCTAGCATTGCCGGCAAAGGATGTTGCTCTGGGGTTTTGCAAATTCCCAATTTCCAATTGGAAACCGGACACACCGTGAGGGGGATTTCCTCACGGGCAAGCAATCGGACCAATTCAGGATCTTCCATACACCGGACGCCATGGTCAATCCTTTCCGCACCAAGGATATCAAGAGCTTGCCTAATATAGTCAGCTGGCCCCTCCTCGCCGGCATGGGCTACCACATGGAGACCTGCGTTTCGAACCCTCTGAAAAACACGGGAAAACTTCTCCGGAGGATTTCCCCATTCACTTGAATCGAGGCCAAATCCTATAAAAAGTCCGGGGTGAGCCTCCAGGGTGCTCAATGCCTCATCCAAAGTCCGTTGGGCGGAATCCTCCGAAAGGTGCCTGAGAAAACTGGGTATCAAACAAGTAGTGATTCCCCAGCGGTTAAAAGCAAGGTCACAAGCATCCCTTAAAGCCAATGCCACGGTAGCAAAACGGATTTCACGCTCGGCATGGGCTTGGGGATCGAAAAATATTTCGGCATGAACCACACCCTGTTCATGGGCTTTGGCAAAATAGGCCAAGGCCAAATCCCGGAAATCTTCTGGTTGGCGAAGGACGGACATTCCTTCGTAATAAACATCCAAAAACGATTGCAAATTGGAAAATTGATAGGCCCGGCGAATTTCCCTTTCCGAGTCAAATCGTAACCGAACCTTGTTCCTGAGGGCAAAATCCATCATCATCCGGGGTTCCAGGGTTCCCTCGATATGCAAATGCAATTCCGCTTTGGAAATTTTGGTAAGTGTGCTCATTGAGCCACCTTTCTCCTATTTCCTATTTTAGGTTATTTGGACCTTTCAGGGCAATAGTTCCCATTTTCGATGGTCCTTTTTGGGGAATTAGCCCCTCCGAAATACGAAAATAATAAAACAATGAGGTTGACAATGTCCGCTTTCAGCCAATTGGCTCTCAACCTGCCTTTACCGCTCGTGCATTTCCCAAAATGCATGAAAGGAAGGTAACCAAAGTGGAATCAACCAACGGGGTTGGTCAAAACAAAGGGAATTCCACCCTATCCCAAATGTTCTCAAGGGTCAGCCCAATCGGACATTTGTAGATCCCAAAAGGTCGGCAAGTTTTATCTCAGAAACCTTTTCTGGTGCAACCTGCCATTCTTTTGCCAATCGCACCACAACTTTTTTCTCGGAACGGTCCTGAATATCCAAAAAAACAGGAAGTGGGCCAGGGGCCTCCCGAAGGATTTGCCCAAGACGGTCTATATCAGACGCATTGTTTCTTGTTAAATCGAGTCTAAGAAAAAGGCCCTTGGCCAATTCCCGGCGGGCATGGGGGGCATCGACTAATTTACGGATCATAAAAGAAGGTTGATCCCGATTTCGTTCAAGATCACCGGTTGCAAACCAAAGCTCATCCTCCTTGGGTTCTTTCCTGATTCTGGAAAGATCGTCTGGCCAAATGACACAATCAATGGTTCCTGTCATATCCTCAAGGCGAAATCGGAGGAATCGACTGTTTCCATTGCGGGCTTTTTTGGTATTGCTAGCTTTGAGCATGGTGACAATGCCACCTATGGTTACGGATTCCTGGGGTGGTTTCTGAACCAACATGGCAATGGTTGTGTTTGTAAATTGATTCAGGTCCTTTTCATAAAGTGAAAGAGGATTGCTGGTGATATAAAAATCAAGGACCTCTTTTTCATTTTTCAGCTTGAGGGTATCAGGCCACGGGTCTACCGTGGGAAGGGGTTCCGTCACAGCCAAGGTTTCTTGATCATCCGAATCAAATAATCCCTTTTGCCCCGATTTTTGGTCCTTGTTTTTGAGCTGGGCGGCTTGAACAGCCCTTGGAAGAGCTGCAATAAATTGGGCCCGGTGACCCTGAAAACAGTCCATTGCCCCGGCAAAAATCATTTTTTCAAGGGCGGATTTGGGAACCAGTCTGCTATCCAGGCGTTCACAAAGATCAAAGATATCCTTGAATTTTCCACCATTCTGACGAGCCTTGGTGATTTCCGTGGCGGCTTGCCTACCCACCCCCTTGATGGCCAACAATCCAAAAATAATTTTCCCATGGTGGACTATAAAATCCGCCTGGCTCAGGTTCACCGAGGGTGGGATGACCTCGACCCCAAGGCGCCTGGAATCCGCAATATGATCAACAAGAATATCGCGCTTATTGGCATCGTCGATCTCGCTGGTCAAAAGGGCCGCCATGAATTCAGGAAGGTAGTGGGCTTTTAGCCAGGCGGTTTGGTAACCTATTTGGGCATAAGCGGCGGAGTGGCTCTTGTTGAATCCATATCCACCAAAAACCACGATGAGTTGGAATATTTCTTCGGCAACCTCCCGGGCCAATCCCCTTTCAATTCCTCCCTGGATGAACTCTCCCCTGCGTTGATCGATGATATCATGCTTTTTTTTGCTGATCGCCTTGATACAGGCATAGGCACTTGAAAGTTCGATTCCTCCCAACCGGTTGAGGATGCGCATGATCTGTTCCTGATAAACCATGACGCCATGGGTTTCGCTTAAAATTTCCTCCATAAAAGGATGGGCATAGTGAGGTTTTTCGGTTCCATGCTTCCTGTTTACGAAGGAATCGACCATACCGCCTTCCAGCGGGCCCGGTCGATAAAGTGCCATAATGGCGATGATGTCTCGAATGTTATCGGGTTTAAGCCTTTTGAGGAGTTCACGAATGCCATCCCCTTCGAGTTGAAATACGCCTTTGGCATCCCCCCTTTGTAACAAGGAAAAAGTCAACTTGTCATCGAGGGGAATCTTTTTGAGGTCAATTTCGATTTCCCGGTTTTCACGAATTATCCTTACAGCGTTGTCAAGAACAGTAAGGGTCCTCAGACCCAAAAAATCCATCTTGAGGAGGCCAACCTTGTCAAGGTCCTCCATGGTCCACTGGGTGGTGGTGATTGGAGCATCGTCCGATCCGGCATCATCCCCTTTTCTTACCACTCGTTGAAGGGGTGCATGGTCTACCAGTGGACCATCAGAAATCACCACCCCGGCGGCATGGGTTCCCGTGTTTCGGTTGGTCCCCTCCAGCTTTATGGCGATATCGAGGAGGCGCCTGATTTCCGGATCGCCGTCGTAGGCCAGCTTTAGGTCACGGCTTTCCTCAAGGGATTCGGGCAGGGTAATCCCCAAGGTTTTGGGAATGAAACTAACGAGTTGGTTCACCTTTTCCAAAGGAACATCCAATGCCCGGCCGACATCCTTGATCGCGGCGCGGGCAGCCATGGTTCCAAAGGTGCCGATTTGGGCAACCGAAGCCTCCCCATATTTCTGTCTCACATAGGCTAAAACTTCCTCGCGCCGGTTCTGGCAAAAATCGATGTCAATATCAGGTGCTTCCGAGCGGTTTGGATCAAGAAATCGTTCGAAAAGAAGGTCATATTCCAAAGGGTCAACATGGCTCAATTCAAGAACATAGCTTACAAGGGCACCACAAGCGGAACCCCTGGCACTGGCTGGGATACCCTTTTCCATCGCAAAACGGACAAAATCCCCAACAATGAGGAAATAACTGGCAAATCCCATGCGGCAAATGATTCCAAGCTCATGGTCAAGTCGGTCCCTAACCGGGATGGACGGGTTATCGCCATACCGTTTCTTGAGTCCGGCAATGCATAATTCGCGTAGGTGATCTTCTGCAGAAAACCCACTGGGTGGTGAATACACCGGAAAATGGCGCTTGGTGAAGTCAAGGTTGATGTCAACACTATCGGCTATTTCCTGACTCCGCGATACGGCGGCTTCCTGTCCAGGGAATAGGTCGTACATTTCCGCCGGTGGTCGAACATAAAAGAGGTCTGATCCATATCGCATCCGATTAGGGTCGTCGAGTTTGCGACCCGTATTGACACAAAGGAGGACATCATGGGCCAGGGCATCGTCCTTGGTAAGGTAGTGGGCATCTGATGTTGCCACTAACGGTAGTCCCATGGCATCCGCAATCCGGATGGCTCCCTGGGCACATTCCCGCTGGATGTCCAAACCGTTATTCTGGACTTCAACAAAGAAGCGTTTCCTGAAAACCTTGGCGAACCATGCGGCCAGTTTTTCCGCCGCAAGAAAATCCTCCTTCAGGATGTGGTCTGAGAACTCGCTTGAGGCACACCCCGATAACACAATCAGGCCTTCGCTATACCTTTCCAAAACCTCTTTGTCTATGCGTGGTATATAATAAAAGCCCTCCAAATAGGCGATAGAAGACAATTTGATCAGGTTCTTGAAACCTGTGTTGTTCTGGGCCAAAAGCGTCAGGTGAAATCCCGCCTCTCCCCGCTTTTTCGCTTCCCGGTCCGTTCGCTTGTTCGGAGCAACATAGGCTTCATAACCAATGACCGGGTTGAGCCCTGCCGAACGGCATTCGGAGTAAAAGTCAATCGCCCCATAGAGATTACCATGATCCGTAAGGGCGACCGAATTCATGCCGTGTCCCTTAACCGCAGCACAAAGCTCGGGCAACCGGTTGGCACCGTCGAGAAGGCTGTAGTGGCTATGACAATGAAGATGAACAAATGGCCGGGCGGATTCCCGGGAGGGAGCCTTTTTTTTGGTGGCAACCATGATGAATAATCAGCTCCTGGGTCTGGTCAAATGTGGAGAAAGAAAACAGGGTGAACAAGGGTTGGATTAGCCGTCACGCCGGGTTACCGCCCGGAGGTACATTGCCAAAGCCAACTGGATCATTTGCAACCGTTGCCAGCTTTCGAAGGGCAAGTGGAGCCCTTCCCCTTCTTTGTGGGTGGAGGTAGCACCAAGGGAATGGGATAACTGCCTGTGTAAAAAATCAAACAACTCTGCCAAACGGGCGATATCGGAGGCTTTGCCACTTTCGGGAAGGGGAGGGAGAGGTTTCTCTCCCTGGAAGATTTGCCCCATCCATTCCCTTATGGGTTTGTCCACCGTCAGGTCTTCGGGCTCGTCGAAGGTGTGCAATTTCGCCACTTCCGAATGGATAACCGTGGAATGGCCTGGGTGAGGTTCTGTGCCCCCGGGAGAACCCATTTTCAAATCGGCACTCCCTGCGGATTTGAGTAACTTTGTCCTTTCCGCAATTTCCTGGGCACTGCCAAAAAGAAGGACTGTCCGTCCCATTTGGATGCGATCACCCGCCCGCAGGCGGCGGATGGAAACGACATGACCGTTGACCCGGGTTCCGTTTGTGCTTTCAAGGTCGGTAAGGAGGACCTCACCTTCCTCTGCTTGAACCTTTGCATGAAAACGGCTTATCCGTTCATCGTTCAGGAGGACTCCATTGCCCTCTTCCCGGCCAATGGTTAACGGCAATTCCAACATGGGAAATTGGACACCACGGTCGGTCCCTTCAAGGACCTGAAAGGTTGCGCAAAACGGTTTGAAGGGAGGTCCGCTCATGGGTTTAATGATAGGGCCTTTGCCACATCCCGTTGAGATGAAAAATAATCCGTTCCAAGAAACGCCTCCCGGGCTTGCGATGGGGGCAATAACCGCACCTCGGTCATCGATCTAAGCCAGGTTTGTTGGCGTTTGGCAAATTGGCAGGTGCTCTGAATGATCCTTTCCAGAACAGGCTCAATCGGTCCGCCTTCTTCAAGGTGGTTTTTTAAAAGGGTATAACCGATCGCCTGTCCCGCTTCCTTACTCCAGGGAACCTGGGATTGGGCCAATTCCATTACCTCTTCCAGCCATCCCATTTGAACCATGTTCCGTACGGTTTCCCCAATTTGTTGCCTAAGTGCCTCCCTTGGGACTTCCAAACCAATCCAAAGGTCATGAGGGGGCCTCGGAACAGGGGTTTCCCAATGTTTTATTGTTGGAAGATTAGGCCGGTTTTTGAGGATTTCCATGGCCCGAATCACCCGTCGGATGTCACCGGGTGGAATTCTTTGGGCAGACTTTGGATCCAGTCGGGCCAATTCATCATGAACAATGGAGGGCCCCTCTTCCCGACCCCGTTTTTCCCAAAGGGAACGAAAGGACTCATCAGGAGGCGGGCCGGAATCCATCCCTCGTAAAAAGGACCTCAGGTAGAGCATGGTCCCTCCCACCAACAGGGCGATTTTGCCCCGACTTTGAATGTCCAAAATGGTTCGGGAAGCCTCCGCCAACCACCACCTGATATGCCCGGATTCCTGGGGGGCAAGGACATCAAAAAGGTGATGGGGCACCTTGTCCCGGTCCGATTTTGAAACCTTGCTTGTCCCTATGTCCATACCCTTGTAAACCTGCATGGAATCGAGATTGACGATTTCTACCGGATATTGGGCAGCTACCAAAAGGGAAAGTGCTGATTTTCCCGAGGCGGTGGGCCCGGTCAAAATCCAAAGTTTTTGGGGATCAATTGCTCCGTCCATAGGGCTTATCTTCGGAGGTTCTTACAACCTAGCAAGCCTTGGTTGCCAACCAGGGTTGGGTGAATTGGACCCGCCTTGGTAACTCCAGAAGTTCGAAATCCGAACAGCGAAGGCGAATCGCCTCCATGTGGTGGCAACCCTCTACCACAATGGATTCCTCAGGCCCAATGGAATCATCCAAAATCATGGGCAAGCCCAGGGAACTGCCAAAGGGGGGGACCACCCCGCCTTCACATTCCGGTAAAAGCAAATTCAACAGGTCCGGGTTGGCAAGGATGACCTTTCCACCCATTGCTTCGGAAAGGGTGGGAAAATGAACCTTTCTATCCGCAGGAAGCAAACCAAGGAATAGACCGATTGGACCGTTCAACAAAAGGCATTTAACAACACAATGCCCTTTGGTTTTGAGTGCTTTGGCCCGCCTTTGGGCAGAATAGGCGGGGGGGTGGTAGAGGATCTCGTGATCAACATGGCTTTCCTGAAGGCGGTCAAGGACGGTTGACATGGCTGGCCTCATGGTGATACTTAATTATTCCCGGCAGAACCCGCAAAGTAGCCCCATAATCCCACTTTTTTTCAAAAACTCCAGATTACCCTGATTATAACACCCCGATTTTTGCCTCGACCTTACGGGTTTTAACGCCTTTACCTGATAACCTGATATTTTGCCCCAATATCCCTTTGGAGACTCCATGGAAATCATCAAGGCCGACCACCATCGAGCCCCCTTTACCACGGTTATGTTTGATTTTGATGGCACCCTTTCGCTCATTCGTGAAGGATGGCCCGAGGTCATGATCCCACTCATGGTGGAGGAGTTGAAAAAAACCGGCACCGGGGAATCCGAAGCGGAATTGGCCCGCATTGTTGAAGAATTTGTCATGCGGTTAAATGGCCGCCAAACGATTTATCAGATGATGCACCTTGCCGATGAAATCACCAAACGACAAGGAAAACCAGAGGAACCGCTCGTCTACAAACACCGGTACCATGACCGATTGTTGCAACGAATCGAAGGCCGCCTCCATAGTTTGTCTTCCGGTGCTGTAGCTCAGAGTGAGTGGACGGTTCCAGGCAGCCATGAGGTGCTTGAAAAATTGAAAGCCAAAGGCCTCAAACTTGTCCTGGCCAGCGGTACCGATGAGATCTATGTCAAACGCGAAGCCGAACTATTAGGGGTGGCAAAATATTTTGAAGGCCGAATCCATGGCGCCATAGATCAATACACCAACTTTTCCAAAAAAATCATTGTGGATAGAATTGTTGCAGAAGAAGGTGGAACTGCCCGGGGTTTGATTGGATTTGGAGATGGGTTTGTGGAGATTCAAGAGGTGGGCTTGGTGGGGGGTACTCCCATTGCGGTGGCCAGCGATGAAACCAGGCGTGAAGGGGTAAATCTCTGGAAACGGGATCGTTTGGTTCAGGCGGGAGCCCATATCGTCATTGGGGATTACCGGAACACCGAGGCATTAATGGACCAATTGGGCCTTTAATCCTTGAGTTAACCGTAACCATCGTGATTTGAATTTACCGGACTTTTACGAACCAATCAAAGTCTTAAATACAGCTTGTGCCGGTCAAGATACCTCATAAACAGGGCCATGTTGCCAAGATATAGGCCTAACCCAAATAGGCACCAACATAACGGAGAATCTTTGGGGACAATGGCCAGTACGGACTTAAAAACGGGATAATGGAGCAAATAGGCAGCCAGTGGATTTTGTCCAAGGATCCGAAAGTAATCCCAGCCCATGCCTTTGCGATCACAAATCACTACGAAAAAGCCGTACATTGCCATTGCGAATCCAGTACTAAAGAGGATAAATGGGGCGGAGACGATACGCTTGTCCATCATCCAATAATTGGGTGCCCGAATCCCAGGATCGGGAGGTGTAAAAGGAGAATCCGCCAATAATTCCTGAGGCATTCGGGTGGCAATTTCACTAAGGGGTGGAAGGACTGGTGAGGAGGTTCCCGCATTGTAAAGTGTTCCCAGGCACGAAAAGAGGTAGCCTGACACCATTAAACCCAACCCATAGGAGAAAAGTTTGCATAGCGTTTTTTTTCCTTTGGGGTTCGTTACCAAATCATGGACCAATGTCCCGGTCAACATCGGTACCAACCACATCAAAATCCCGAAAATGCCGCCATCCCAAGCCCTGGTTCCCGCAGCCCCCCACCACTCATCCATGGCATTGGGTCGTCCATAAACAAATTCGTAGTTAAAGGAGTAAGAAAGAAGCACATGGAATAAAATGAAAACCGCAGCGGTAAGGATACGGATCCAGGGAACCGACCTGACCACCGGAAGGATGAGCAGTTGGGTGGTCCCAATGATGGCAAGCACATTCCAGAGGTCAGCCTTGAAGGTTTTGGCCATAAACTCCCAACCGCCACCCGAAATAAATGCATGCCAGGAGGGTATTCTTTGGCCAAGGCCAAAGTAGGCAATCGAAACCAAAATCAACATCAGGCTGCGCAGGATGAAAGGGAGAAACCATTTCCGCTCTCCTTGATCGACCCTTCGTACAATGGTCAGACGAAGGGAATACCCAGCCGCAAAAAGGAAGCAAGGCATGATGGAATCAGCGAGGCTAAAATAAAGTGCATTGTGCTTTAATTGAGTGGAAACGGCCGAAAGGCTTGCAACGAAATTCACCACGAACATCCCAAAAACGGCATAGCCACGAAACTGATCCAAAGAGTTTATTCGGCCGGTCGGTGTCTGGATCATGATTGTTGCCCAAAAAGGAGAAGGTTCGCTTGGGTTTTTAAGGCCCCTGTTTTGAATGGATTGGGATTTGGAAATTGGGTTGGCATTGGGATTTCAACCAAACGGCCCCAATCATGGGACCGGTTAAATGGATCAAACCCGGTGAATATTACCGGGTATTTTTGATGAGACGGTGATTCCACAATTCCGGTTGCATGGACTTTGTACCGAATCCTGGATGACTTTCATTGGTTTGCATAATCAAACTGCAAGAAGAACCTTTTTTTTTGCCAATAAAGGGCTTAACCCAAGTTACGTAGTTGGGACCATGAAAACCGTGTTTTTCCCGGAAAAAAGTTAAATCAGCCTGCAAAAATCGGGACTACAAATCCCCTTTACCGGTTCTGTTTCAAGGCGTTTGATCCTGATTGGTGAGCGACTGAGGAATGGGATAGCTCGGGCTTTCAGCCCTTAGTGAATTTGGGATATGGGTACCTGGGGCGTTGCCCCAGGCTGGTAGGGTGCCACGCCGTTGGCGTTAAAAACATACGCCGGTGAAAATAGGAAGGTGGCATGCCAATCCATGTCTGGGGCCTGACAAATACGATCCGGTCGAAT
>SYLG01000127.1 GCA_005808665.1 Planctomycetia bacterium
ACTTGAAATAGGGCCTTTATTAGACAGCATTAGTAAAGACAAGATCGCTGTTGTTTTTTTCGATTTGGATCATGGGATTGGTCATTTTTCTCCCCTAATAGGGAGGCGCGGAAAATACATTATTCTTCCTTATACCGACACTGGAAAAATGAGTGTTAAAAATTTTGAAAAAAAATGGAAAGCAAATGGAAATTGCAGACAGTGTATACTTGTTTCTTGCGAATGATATCTCAACTGGTACCCTAGCACTGGGCCTGGGCTTACGGTTCATAAGTGGTATCCAGCGTTGAAATGGGGGCCGGTTAAGTACTAAAAGGAGAGTTGAAATAAGAACAGGCGTAACATTGCATTACGGTTGTCCGAAGCCCCAACGCTTCCTCAACCTCTTACCCAAACGAACCCCGTTTGCGATCTGTTTGGACCGCTTAGAGTTGGTTTCAGACATAAAGCAACCTTCGGCAGGCCTTCCTCAGGGAGGCAACACCAATTCTCCGCCCGATCGGGTCGCCAGGGAGGTCAACAGGTTTCCCGATCCATAATTCAAAAACCGGACCGATCCATCCCCATAGGCAAAAAAGGCTCCCCCCGGATGGTGCGACCAGTATTGAAAGGCGGCACAGGGATTCTCCTCTTTCTGGGACTTATAGGCTTGCACGATTTTGGCGCACGAATCAAAACGACTATCGGGCAGAGGTATCTCCTCGACCCCCATCCAGGAATCGCCTGATCCGGTTTTCAGGATGCCCCACGCCGCATACCACCAGCCAAAATGTTTGTTGACGCAAGGTGGCCTTTCGCCCATAAAAAGAGTGTTGCTTTTTCCATCCAGAATATCCGTCGAGCGAACCTGGGAATCGAGAAAAAGGATTCCGTCGCCGCTTTTGCAGTTTTTTCCTCCAATCCCAAGGTAGGAGGTAAGGGCAAAATCACACGGCCCCACCAACCGGTCATTGATGTACCATTTGGCATCCCGTAATGGAATTTCGGCAGAAGAATTGGAAGGACAAATCACTTGGGGCAGGGGTGCAACCCGCACATTGCTATGGGGCGTGGAATAATAAAAGGAATTTTGCGAAAATGCTTCCGACGCCTGTCTGGCCAGGTCATCCCTTCCAATCCAGGGAAGGATGGTGGTTATCCACGATTGATGGGGGTGCATTTGATTGTCCAATTCCACCGCACTTCCGGGAGGAAAATGCCCATGCTGGGCCTGATACGCTTCCGCTGCAAGGGCCAATTGCCGCAAGTTGTTTTGGCAACCGAGTTGGCGGTAGCGTTCCCGGACCTTTTGAACCGCCCCCAAAAACAGTCCGAACAACAGGCCCATGATCGCCAGAACCACAAGCAGCTCCATCAGGGTAAAGGCCTGTCTTTTCGGCGGATGGGCCTTTGGGATTTCGGCTGGTTTCGGTTCCGTTGTTGGAAGGGTGGGAAGGAATCGGGGAGTAACCATCCAACCGGTTTGTGCGCAAAAAACACCCACCAACGGAAGGATCAGGGAGCGCCATCCCAGCGGGCTTGGATAGAGCGGACCCAGGCAACCACAATCGGCTTCCACTCCACGAACCAGGGCGACCAATTGGGCCATGGCAAAACCAAGGAAGGTAACCAGGGCAAAAACAAACCCTTGCCTGGTGCGGAATGCGAAGAGGGCTAACCCTAACAGAATCTGGAACCAGGGGATCACCAGGGCGATCATAAAAGATATTTGCCAAGGGAAAAGGTTGTATTTAAGCAGGGTTTCATAAAAGGCGGGAGGGTTCTGGAAATGGCCAAAGCTGCTCGTCAAAAGGATCAGGGCGATGAAAAGGGCCATGGCCAGGGTCACACCCTTCCCTAGCGAAGAGCCTGAGGCAGCCGGGGGAACGATCAGGGGCGTGACAGAGGCAATTTCCGGGTTTTCCATTCCTCATACCCTCCCCGATAAATGTGGATCGGACCCACCCCCCGCAGGGCAAGACTTTTGGCAATGATCTCAGACCAGGAGCAGCCATCACTTTGGCAGTAAACGACCAGTTCCCGGGCTCCCAAGTCCTTTGCGATGGAACGAACCATCCCTGGCCCGCAATCGATGGGGAGACTTTGGGCACCGGGGAGGTGACCATGCTGAAAGTCGGAAGCAAGGCGCGCATCCACGAGGGCGAGGTTTGGATCCTTCATTCGTTTTTGCAATTCCTCTGCGCTTATGGATTGAAACGAGGGTTTTTCCCGGGCTCGGGCAATCGTGGCATACAACTCCCAACGGTCAGTCACCGAGGCCGGGGTAAATGTCAGGGGAAGGACCAGGCAAAACAGGGTGGCCAAGCCCAGCCTTGCCCCAAATCCCCAGAAGGTATTGCGGGGAAGGGAGCCGGGAAAGGGTAAAAAACCCAGGCCTAAGCCCAAAAATCCAAGGGCCAGGATTTGGAGCGAATCGAGAAGTTGCAGGGATTTGACTTTGAAGGTGGTGGTCGGAGATAGTTTTTGAGGGAATACCGCAATCCCCTGACCATCCCAAAGGTAAAGCAATTCTTCCAGGGAAATGAGTTCAACACCGTTGGGAGGGTTGAACAGTTTGGCCTTTCCCATTTCGATACCCAAAAAAAGGACCCAATGGGCATGGGTGTCAGTCGTCCCATCGCGGCGGACATGAAGGATGCAAGGGGTTTCCAGGGCAATCAAACCCGAGGGTGTCAATCCCTTGAGAGAAAGGGTAAAGGCACCATGATTCTCAAGGGCCTGGACCAATTCGCCCATGCTGCTTCCCTGGAGGGAACCTACATATTTGGGAGAGGCCATTTCGGGATAGGGGGCGTGTATTCCAAGGGCCGAAAGGGCTCCCATGGCACAATAAATGCCACAATTGGGACCGAGGTTAAAATTCTGGATATCGGATTTGCCTACCGGGATGAGAGGGGTATCGCCTTCCTGCCCCCTGGCTCCCAAGGGGACCAAAGCCTGAAGGAAAAGGAAAAGGAGTGTCCCACGGAAAAAAAGCAGGGCTCGAGTTTGATTCATGGGATTTTGGGCCTCCACCGTATCCAGAGGAAAAGCCCCAAGGTGGCAGTAAGAACAAGAGGAACAAGGATCAGGGCCAGCCGTTGCCAGAATCCGGGACCACCAAAAACCGTTTGGCTGATTTTGTTGAGGAATTGGTGATTGGCGGAAAGGACCAATTGCCCCTCCTCCAGGTGGTAAGCAATTTGGGGTAGATTAGGAAGGTGGATGGTGGTGCCGTTTTTTGCAGTCGAAGAGATCACCATTTTGTTGTTCATGGAGGATGAAAATGGTTCCACGAGGGTGTAACGAATCAGGCAATTATCAATCGTATCATGAATTTCGGTGCCTATCCTTCCCGTCTCTGTTTGAATTTGTCTCACTTGTTGGGGGATTTGGAATCGTGTTTCCTTGGGATCATAGGTGTAAAAATAAGTGGCCTTAAGCTTTAATGTTTTATAGGATCTATTTTTTTGCGCCGCTTCCACCGTTTCGCCAGTCGATTGGAGGCTTTTGTTCGTTAAATGGGCTTCGGCTTTGAGGGGCCTGAACAGGACGGGATCGACCCAGATTTGGACCAAACCCCATGGAGAAATAAGCGTCAACTGCTGGCAATCAACACCGTCAAGGTTTTCCTTTTTAACTTCCGCTTTACTGATCTGAAGGAGTTCCTCGAAGGAATAGCAGGGGTTTTGAGGAGAATTTGCAACAGTAAAACCATAGTTTCCCGTTAACGGCACCAAAGGTTTATTAATGTAAACAAGTTTTAATCCGATGATATCACTATTGTTGATAAATAGATCTCCAGTCCCAACATGAAAAATGCCTGTTTTCGGATCGTTGTTTATATTGAAAACACCTATTTCATTTTTAAAAAATTCAAATTCATTGGCGTTTTCAATTTTATCTTTGTCGTTCTCGTTTTTGAGTTCCACAAGTTTTTCAAAGTATTTTAATTTTTCACCTTTTTTATAGAAATCAAACACGCTTTTTTCGGTGGACTTTGTGGACTCATCGGTGGAATGGAATTCCCCCCTGAAATGAAGGTCTTCCATGTTTTGAAAATGCTTAAGGAGTTTCCTGGATACTTCTGTTGCATCCGGTTGGGCAAAGGCCAGCAAAGCCAATATGGAAAAAAGAGGCATGATTCCCCCCATGCCAATCAAGGGACCATTTTTTCAGTACAAATGCCTGGTGTTTGTGACCAGGTGGGTTGGTCAGGACACAGTGGCAAATGGGGTTCGTATAAGGTACATGGTATGGTGGTTCCGGTGGGATCAAAGCGCAATTTGTTTACGCCGCCTGATGCTGCGGATTGGGGGCCTGAAAGGTAGGGAAAACTCCGGCACTTAAGGTTAAGTGTTTTGCAGGTGGACCATTTCGAGGCAATGGCATTGCATTCCGGATCCATGGACGCAATCGTCTCCGCTCCGAAAACTCCAAAAAAGGAACTGGTTCCTACCTGGGTAGGTAATTGAAGCACGATACTACACAAACAGAGCGTAAGACACGACATTCCGGAAAACATTCGACGAAACATAGCGATTCTCCTTTTGGACAGAAGGAACATTTCTCATGGTAAACAGATCAAATAATATGTCGGGACCTTTTACAAAACATTCGGAATTTCTTTAGGTCCCCAAATCAATGGGGAGGCAGGGAAAGAAACAAACCCCTCCCACTTTTCCGGGTTCGGCTCATCTCGCCCTTGGCCTCCACCGTATCCAGAGGAAAAGTCCCAAGGCGGCGGTAAGGACAAGAGGAACCAGGATCAGGGCCAGCCGTTGCCAGAATCCGGGACCACCAAAAACCGATTGACTGATTTTGTTGAGGAATTGGTGATTGGCAGAAAGAACCAATTGCCCATCCTCCAGGTGGTAAGTGATCTGGGGGTGGGTGGATAAATGAAAAGGTGTACCGTTTTTGGCGGTGGAGGAGATTCGGAAAACAGAGGCATCGTCTCTGGTCCATTTTTCTATGGTTTTGTAGGTGATCACATTGGTTCCTGATCCAACAATTTCCTCGCCATTGTACGAACCGACATTTATGCTTTTGATGATCACCTGTTTTGGATACTCTGCGGAAAAGGAAGGCTCATAGGAATAA
>SYLG01000128.1 GCA_005808665.1 Planctomycetia bacterium
TGATTGCAACTCTTACGCACCCACCAATTTGTCAAAGAACAAAGACACCCACTACAGGTGCCTTCCCTGGCTCTTTACCAGTTAAGCCTCAGCTCTTTTTTAAGGCCACCTAAGCAGCCCACTCGCCTCGACTCTATTACTTTAGTCCACGGTTTTGAAATGACAAGGGACCGGTTTGCCAAGGGAAGGAAAAATTATTTCATCCGGCAGGATGGCCCAGGCAAACACCTTTTATAAATCCTTGTAAAATATATACTTAGGGAATGTTTTACGGGGAACGGGGATCATAAAAAACCTCTCCAAAATAATTCGGAGAGGTAAATTGGTTTTCGGAATTGGAGCCAAATCCAGGCTAATTGCCAAACACTTGGCAAGCCCACCAGCGGCCTCTGGACCAACACATGCCAATGCCAATGTTTTGGGAATCTGACAGGATATTCGCCCGATGGGGTGGCGAATTCATCCAGGCCGATCCCACCACATTTTCCGGGCCGAAGCCGTAAGCCACATTTTCCCTAACGCCTCCTGCGTATCCAAACCAGACAGCTCGGCTATTTGGTGTGCTTCCTTGCAAGTTGTGGGACATTACCCCAAGGTTTCCCATATTGGCCGCATGAGACTTTGCAGCCCGCATGAGACGCATATCAAACCCCAGGTTTTCGAGGCCAGAGCTTTTGCGATAGTTGTTTGTTTCGATTAAAACCAACCGTTCCGCTTCATTGGGGAGCGCATCGGCAACCGAAAACGCACAAGCCAAAGCCCAAACCATCTGACACAAACTAAGGATCCACATACTTGAAAATTCCTCCTGAACCACCCGATGTCCAACATGCCATGCCAGGCAAGCCAAGCATGAAGGAAACTCCCGAAAAAGGACCAAAAGGGTAAGTCTTGGCCCACATAAACCGATTAGGAGTCAGAAAAGAAATGACCAGAAAAAAACCTATATTTTCAGAAAACATTACCCATATTTCCCATCTTAACACGAAGGGAAGGCGGAATTGGAGGTGGTCGGGATCGAACCGGCAACCTCCTGGTTGCAAACCAGGCGCTCTCCCAATTGAGCTACACCCCCGGACGAGCCTGTCCGGCCGACTTTCGGCTCAACCCCCCAAGCCCGGCAAACCGGGCCCAAGGGAAGTGGGCGTATCTGGATTCGAACCAGAGACCTCAGCCTTATCAGGGCTGCGCTCTAGCCAACTGAGCTATACGCCCGAAAAAAAAGCACCCTAAAGCACCTGAAGTAATGATACCACCGGATGGAAAATCGTCAACAAACAACCCTGCCTTTGCACGGTTTGTTGCTTTCCAAAAGGATGAAAAATCGTTAGGTTAACCGCATGGTACCGGACAAGGTGCCCCCAAATATTCACGGACCAAACAACTTTAACCTCGGACCAAACATGCAAGATCCTTATGAATTTTGTCGGTGCGGCAGTGGCAAAAAAAACCGCTGGTGTTGCGCTCCCCTTGAGGTGGAAATTGATAAGGCTTGGCGCCAAGCCTCGATGGGACAGCATGAAGGGGCCCTTAGGACTTTGGATTCCCTGGCTGCTGCAAATAAGGATAATCCGGAGGTTTATGGCCGAAAGGCGGAACTGCTCTTCGCCCTTGGTCGTCCCCAGGATGCTTCCGCCATTTTGGAAAAAGCCTTTGCCCTTCGAGGGGATTATCCATTTGGCAACTACCTTAAAGCAGCAACTCTGCACGATAATCGGGAAATGGTAGGGTCCCTAATCCTTGCCAGAAAATCACTGGAATCGTACCATCCTGCAGCTGTTGGGCCCCTTTGTCGCGTTCTCAAATTGATTTTTAACGGTGAAATGGCGTTAAATCGGCCAATCGCCGGCCGGGTTGCTCTCAAAATGATCCTCAAACTTGATCCAACCTTGGCAGAAGCCAAAGAGGATATCGAGAGTCATTTTGGCGTTTCCAGTTTGTTTACGGAAGCGGCTAAACAAGATTACAGCCTATTGCCACCCCCCCCCACTCGTGACCGCCAAATGGCATGGAACAAAGCCGCCAAAACCCACGGGGCATCCCGGCTAGGCGGTATGGCCAAGATGTTTGAGGACCTCACGGCTTCTGATCCCACCGATATTCCGGCCTGTTACAACTCGGTCCTGACCTTGGCAATGATAGGCAATAACGCCAAAGCCCTTGAGGCATTGGATCGTTATTTCGAACTGGAAAAAGACGAATCCCGCCTGATTGCCGCCATCGGCCTTGCGATTGTGCTCAAAGCAGGATTTGGCTTGACAAACCAGTCTGATTTCCTCGAGCGAATTTTTCTTGTAAAAGTGAATGATCCCAACCTTTTGATGGGATTTCTCAGGAAAATGGCGGATAGCTCCCAATTTATTCCCGTTCCCCGGCAATCCGAGGAAGCCGCACTTAATGGTTTTCTCCTGAAACCCCTCTCCTCCCTGGTGGTGGGTGGGGATTCCACCCCCCGGTATGGAAACCTGCAAGGGGTATTGGTGGCCAGGCCACAATTTCTTGAAATGCGGTGCCATACGGCGGCTTCGTCTGCCTATTTTGCCACCGAGGCCCGACAAAATTTGGGATTGGCCCTCAATGAGGGTGATGTCCTGATTAACACGATTTTGACTGACCCATTCAAGGAATTGGCATTGGTCAGCCTCGATAAGAATCCCGATGTGGACGCGGCAAAAATCAAACAAACCGAGTTTGTAAAACATTATTTTTCCACGCAATGGATTGATATGCCGCTCAAGATTTTGGGGGATAAATCGCCAAAGCAGGCCTTGGCAACTCCCATGAGCCGAATCCGCTTGTTGGGTTTGCTTAAATACATCGACGGCAGTAGTTCGCATATCTTGGACCTTGGTTTCAATAGCGAGGTAATCAAGACCCTCATTGGAATGCAGGGTTCCCTCGATGGGTCAACCGAATCCTCCGGTGGCTTGCCAGGAGAGTCGAGTCTCACCTCCCTGGACCAAGCATTTCGGGAGGCCCGCCATCACGATCGTGATGAGGAAGCTTATTCCCTGGGGCAAAGGATATTGGAACACTCCTCCCAGGAAATTGCCGATTTGTCCCATGTGTTTCAATTCCTGGCCCGTCAAATGGTAAGTGCCGGGACATTGGAGGAGGCTAACCAACTCCTTTCCCGTGGTGTCCAATACGATCGGCAAAACAATTCCGGGTCCAAAACCGCAGATTTGGAATTGGCCAGGGCCCAGGTGATTTCCAAACAAGGGCTAGCCGATGAGGCGGCTGCCGTGGTTGCTGAAACGGCCCGTTCCCATCCAAAGGATCTTTCCATTGTTGCCAGGGCAACCGAAATGCTTTTGGGAATGAAACGGGCAAAAGAAACCTTGGAAATCGGGGAAGCTGGCCTCAAGGAAGCCAAACACCAACAAAATCGTGATGCCGAGGAGCATTTGGCCGAGTTGTTGGTTGCCGCAAACCGGCTGGGTTAACGCTTAAAAAGCAAGGAATGGGATCACTCGGAACCATCCGCCCTTTTGCGTAACACCCCTTTGGGAGTTGGAAACCCATATTTCCTGGTATTACCAGGGAAAACCAGCTGCATAGGGTACTTGAGCCAGCTCCAGAATCACCTCTGCCAATCTTTCGCTTGAGGATTCCAGCAACGCATGTCCTTTTTCTGCGGTCCCTTTATGAGGGCACCCAATCCCTGTGCCTGTGGTTGCCAAATGCCACGGCCTTGAAACACTTACCCAGCCTTTGTTGATTGATCCAACCTTGGCGGGAACAGGGGTCCCATCATCGGCTTCGGCCATATTGACCAACTCAGGCCGCAAGGCAAGCATCAGGCTGGTTTCCAATTCGTCTGCATGTTCGCCCGGTTCGGAAAGGGTGGCTTTACAAAGGTCACCGGCCATTTTGTACCAGTCGATCAAACCGATAAATAGGGGCAATTCGTCGAACAATTCCCGTAGGAAGGGTTTGAGTTCGTTACCCCCGTGCCCATTCAACAGGACTAACTTTCGCATTCCTTGTCGGGAGAGGGCAGTGGCAACATCCTTGATAATGGCCAAAAGTGTGGAAGGCTTGAGCCCCGGAGTGAGGCCTCCTGGAATTTGATAATAGTTGGTGTTCACCCCAAACGGAATGGCCGGAAGTATAAGTGCCTTGGCCCCTTTTTCATTGGCTTTTAAACATCCCCGTCGGCCAATTTCCTCGACCTGAAAAATATCTGTCCCATAGGGCAGGTGGAGATTATGGGGTTCTGTTGCCCCAAAGGGCAAAAGCACAAGGTCCCAAACATTTTCACGAACCTGTTTGTGGGAAAGGTATTTTAATCTGGGGTCCAACATCACAGCTCCTGAAAAGGTGGGAAACCTAGTGAAGGGTTTCAAGAAAAAGCAAAGAAACTCGACTTGCCATCCATTGGAAATTTAGGAACATCCATGAAAATAGCGGGATGACTTTCCCACGACAAGCCGCAAATATACCCAGTTCCAACACACCTTTGGATTCCCCCAACCTCTATCTCAATCGCGAGCTAAGTTGGTTGGAGTTTAATCGAAGAGTTCTCGAGGAAGCTCAGGATCCAACGGTCCCTATCCTGGAGAGGCTCAAATTCCTTGCCATTACCGAATCCAACCTGGATGAGTTTTTCATGGTCCGGGTGGGTGGATTGCAGCAAAAACGCCAATCCGGGGTGGGATTTGGATCCGGAGCGGACAGGACACCGGTGACCGTGCAGTTGGAGCGCATTGGAGAAATTGTCCGGCAGCTGGTCGAGGATATGCAAAAATGCTTGGCAAATGAGGTTCTTCCCGGGTTGCAAAAAGAAGGCATTGTTCTTCGAAACCCCGAAGACCTTACCCCGACAGACAGGGACCAAGCCGCCAAAATTTTCCATGGGCAAATTTTCCCCGTTCTGACTCCCTTGGCAATAGATCCTGGGCACCCCTTTCCTCATCTGCTCAATAAATCCCTCAACCTGGTGGTCAAACTCGTTCGCAAACAGGGTAACGAGCCTGTTTTTGCAGTGGTTCAGGTCCCTTCGGTGTTGCCAAGGTTTGTCACTTTTAGCCAGGATATCCGTTTGGGAGAGCAGGTATTTGTCTCCCTGGAGTCGATTATTCGGGAGCATTTACATGAGCTTTTCCCCGGGATGGACATCCTTTACTCCACCGTATTCCGGGTAACCCGCAATAGTGATTTTGAAATCGACGATGATGAGGTGGAAGACCTGCTGAAGGCGGTCGAGGAGGAAATCCGCAAACGGCGCCGGGGGATGGCGGTACGCCTTCAGTTGGAAAGCCGGGCTCCTGTTGAGGCGGAACGATTTTTGGTTCAAGCCCTTGACCTGGACCCGCAGGAGGTTTTCAGAACTCCTGGCATGGTTGATATGACGGGCTTGTTTCAAATTCATGGTTTGGCCGGGTATCCCCACCTTCGCGACCCCCAGCATGTTCCGCTCCAAATTCCCGAAATTGCGGCCGCTCCCAACATATGGGCCGCCATCAAGGGCGGTGACATCCTGATGCACCACCCCTACGATTCATTCAGCCATGTTGTGGATTTCATCGAAGCTGCGGCCAACGATGAAAGGGTTTTGGCCATAAAGCAAACCCTCTATCGAACTTCCAGTGATTCCCCAATCATCCGGGCCCTGCAACGAGCGGCGGACAACGGCAAACAGGTTACCGCAGTAGTGGAGATAAAAGCCCGGCTTGATGAGGAGCGAAACATCCTTTGGGCCAGGGAATTGGAAAAGGTTGGCGTTCATGTGGTTTTTGGATTTGTCGGTCTGAAAACACACTGCAAGGTCTCCCTGGTGGTGCGTCGGGAAGAGGAGGGAATCAAGCGTTATGTGCACATGGCCACAGGCAATTACAACCACCAGACTGCACGCATTTATACAGACCTTGGCTACTTCACCTGCAGGGATGACTTTTGTGAAGATGCCTCCAACCTGTTTAACTACTTGACGGGTTTTTGTGAACCACCTCAATGGAGGCAGTTAGTGATCGCCCCGTCCAAACTGCAAAGTTTCATGCTGGATAAGATTGGTCGTGAGGCGGAATTGCAGGTCGCAGGAAAAACAGGCCGAATCATCGCCAAGATCAATGGTGTACTCGAACCGGCGGTGATCCAAGCCCTTTACCGGGCGTCCCAGGCAGGAGTTAAAATTGATATCATTTGCCGGGGTATTTGTGCCCTTAAACCGGGAATCCCGGGGATCAGTGAAAACATCAGGGTGGTTTCCATTATTGATCGATTTTTGGAACACAGCCGCATCTTCTATTTTGGCAATGAGGGCGATCCCGAGGTATTCGTTGGTTCCGCCGACTGGATGGACCGCAATCTGATTCGCCGTGTGGAAATTGTTTTTCCAATCGTCGAGCCGAAACTGAAAACCCGAATCATTGGCGAGATATTGGCAACCTCCCTTGCTGACAATGTCAAGGCAAGGGAACTTCATGCCGACGGTAGTTATACACGGATCAGGCCCGCTCCGGGTACCGTTTCGATTCGAAGCCAGGATCGTTTTCTCGCCATGGGCCAGCCAAAAATGGAAACGGAATTACCTCCCAAGGTGAACCTCCTTGCCGCAACTTTTAAAGGGGATAAACCCTCCAAAACCAGGTCCAAAAAAAAGACCGGGTAAGCTGGTTCTTGCGGAATATTCCCCTCTGATCTTTTAAGAAACGAGATTCGAAACATGGATGCGGTGATTCTGGCGGCTGGCCTAGGCACACGACTTAGGCCCCAAACATTAACCACCCCAAAACCCATGTTGCTGGTACAGGGAAGGCCCATATTGGATTGGATCGTGGGAGCCCTTCCCCCTCAGGTGGACAGGCTTTTCGTGGTTACCCATCACCTTCGCGAACAGGTTGCGGAATACCTGTCCCGGCAAGCGAAATTTTCCCATGCCCTGGAAGTATTTCAATCCACACCAAGGGGCACAGGGGATGCCATCATTAGCTGCCTTGGCCAT
This sequence comes from Planctomycetia bacterium, assembly GCA_005808665.1. Taxonomy (GTDB): domain Bacteria; phylum Planctomycetota; class Planctomycetia; order Gemmatales; family Gemmataceae; genus SYLG01. The sequence goes on from SYLG01000128.1 coordinate 6,947, forward strand.
TTGCGATCGGAAAATGTGCTTGTTTTAAACGGGGATGACCTTTTTGGTGCTACCGACATTAAAAACCTGGCATCCGAGGGGCCTGGAGTTTTGTGCCATCCGGTGGATGAACCGGAAAAATTCGGAATCGCCTTTCCCGGTATTGATGGCAACCTCGAATCGTTGGTCGAAAAACCAAAAATCACCGGAACTCACCTTGCCAATACGGGAGCGTATTTTTTCCCCCTATCGGTGTTGCAACAGCCCCTTGAGCTATCTCCCCGAGGGGAATATGAAATTACCGATTTTGTCACCAAAGCCATTGGACAAGGGCCGGTTCGACTTGTTTCCGCCAAGTTCTGGTATCCGATCGGCAATCAGGAAGCCTTGGATGGGGCCCAAACTCTGGATTTGTCCCTGTGCAAGTCTTGAGGGAACTTTGAGGTTGGAATCAGGGGACAATCGGTATTTTTCCATTGGGGCTCTTTTAATTATTGACCCACCCAATCAGCATTTTTCCTGCGGCCACCAATAGCACTAATCCCAGCATGCGTTTTAACCAAACGGGATTGAAATGCCTGCTCCCCAGATACGAACCAATCCAGCCACCCACCAGGACAAATCCTGCCCATAAGAGTGTAGGCATCGCCAACTGTTCAATACTTGGGGGTAGCCCTGCCAAGGCGGCGGCAGAGTTTACCACTATGAAGGGTGCGGAAACGGCCGAAGCACCTTTGGGAGTGGCCCACCCCCCCATTACCAAAAGGGGGCTTAGAAAAATGCCTCCTCCCACCCCTGTCAAACCCGAAAGGAATCCAATGATGCTACCGCAGGCAATGGAAAACCATCGGGAAGGCAAAGGCGGGTTTTCCTTGGATTTTCCTGCTATTGGGGAAGGAATTACCATCCGAATTGCGGCAAAAAGAAGGACCATTCCCAAAACCACCTTCAAAACGGAACCAAAGCAGGGTGCGAGCCAACTTCCCACCAGAGCCATGGGAATGCTGGTGAGGGCAAAGGGCCAGAATAGCTGCCAGGAAAATGCCCCGGCCCGCTGATAATTAATGCTGCCAACCGTAGCAACAACGACATTCAGGCCAAGGGCGAGGGATCGAATCAACTCTGGCGGGCTGCCCATGAGGGTCAGGATGGCTATGTAGGCAGACGCTCCACCATGGCCGACGGAGGAATAGAGAAGGGCTCCCAAGCCAAGCATTAGGCCAATCAACCAAGGATCATCCATAGCCCATGGTTTATTACCCATAGGATCAAAGGGAAACGGCAATCCTAATTGAGTAAATCCCTGGGAGAGTTACGGAGATTTCCCATTGACCCTTGGAGGGAAGGGTTACCTTTCCTAGCATAATTTTCGCCGCCTTCTCCACTCCCTTCGATAAAGGTTGTACCAAAATGAATCGTTTTGTTTTACTGCTCGGATTGGCTTACCTAATGGTAGCCGGACCATCCTTTGGTTTTTTAAGTGCCCAGGACAAGGCCCAGAAAAAAGCCAGGAATCCTGAGGAAGGGCGCAAAGGAACTGTTACTGGCCTGGTTACCTCCAAGGGCGACAACTGGATCGAAGTCAAGGCGGATGGAGAAGAGAAGGCCCGCAAATATTACCCCCATTGGCGAGGCGGTGCCCCCGCCCAAGGTGGCGGCTTGGACAAGAAAATGTTGGCGGATATCAAAAAAACCCAGCTCAAATCCAGGATTTCCCTGGATTGGTCCTACGAAGAACGGCCAAGGGTCGAAAAAATCGAGGTGCTTTCCCAACCCAAAAAAGATGGTGAAAAACCCAAAACCGACGGAGACAAAAAAGGGCAAGACCAATGATTGCCCGCTTCGGAATGGTTTGCGGCCTTTTATTGATTCTCCTTTTGGCTCCTAATCTACGCTCGCAAACCAATAGCGGCTGGCATAAAGAACTTGAGCCTGGTTTGGCCGAAGCGAAGCGCACAGGAAAACCGATCTTTCTGGTTTTTCGTTGTGAACCTTGAACGGATTGCAAGGAAATCGACGGGCAGGTTGTCCGTCTTGACCCAATCCTCCGGGATTCCCTCAACCAATTCGTCCGGATTCGTTTAACCAAAATCGCCGGCGTCGATTTGCGCCACTTTGAATTCGATTATGACCTTACCTGGTATTGTTTTATCCTTGATCCTGACCTTGGCATTTTGGGTCGATATGGGGGTCGGGATGCGTCGGGACCCGATGATCGCAATTTGCTCAAAGGATTGCGTTTTGCTATGGATATGGCTCTCAAAAATAGAGGAAAAGGCGTCGCCCCCCCCTCAGGGAAGCCTGTTCGTGCGGAAGATTATCCCGCTGCAAAAAAACACAATGGCTGTATCCATTGTCACAACATCAAGGAATTCCAAAGGGCCGATCAATTGGCCCTGGGGAATTTTGATCGCAATGCATTGTGGGCCTATCCTCCAATTGACAATCTTGGAATGGTTCTCGATGTCGATCAAGGCAACCGGCTCACCAAGGTGAATCCTGGGTCGGCTGCGGCCGATCTCGGCCTGGCAAAGGGTGATGTTCTATTAACCCTTAATGACCGGCCGATCCATTCCTTTGCGGATGCTTCGTTTGTGCTCCATAAACATTTGGCCGGGCCGATTGAGATACAATGGACCCGGGGAACCTTGGCCATGAAAGGTCAACTCTTACCCAAAGGTGATTGGCGCAAAAGCAACATTACCTGGCGACCATCGATGCTGGATATACTCCCTGGGGTTCCCTTTGCCGGCGAGGATTTGACAGCTCCGGAAAAGGCAAGGTTGGGAATTCCCAAAAACTTGCCTGCCTTTCGCCAAGGGGACTTGGTTCATGCAAAATTGAAGGAGGCCGGCTTTCGGGCAGGGGATATTGTCGTAGGTATCGTCGGCCCAAGGATCGAAGGGAACATGGAAGATTTTCTGGCTTTTGTTAGGCGGAATTATTTGATAGGGGACAAGATTCGTTTCCGAGTGATAAGGGAGGCAAAAGAGATCGAATTGGAACTTGGGTTGCGTTGAACCGGGGATGACATTACTCCCTTTTTAACCTTCCGCTAAGGCCCAACGGTTCGGCTTGAAACGCAAAAAGCAACACCCTATTTTTCCAGGCTTTCCCGGTGCAGGGCCAAGGTGTCCAGAATGACGATTTTCTGCCAGATCTTTGCCGACAGGCCAATGGTGAGATCCTGAATATCGTCCACGGCGGACATGACCTGGCCATCATTCAGGCTTTGAACATAGAGGGCGGCAACCTTACTGGTTATGGAAAGCAATTCCGAACAATAATCCAGATACCTTGCCAGTTCGAACCTTGTCATGGTCCGAACGGGGGAGGAAAGGGTTTTCGACATTGGGCTTACCAAATATTCCGGATCCTTGTTCATCTGGTGAAGGTCAATGACATGGGCAATGCTACGCAATTCGTTCAACGACTTTAGGGCACGGTTGCGTTTGAGTCGCACCTCGACTGTAATGAGGAAGAACACGGCAATGGATAGGAAAATGGCCACATTGATGGCGGCTTCCAACCCTTGAAGGAGGTCGGAAACATTTTCTCCGCCTAGTGAACCATGGTAAGAATAAAGGAACAGGCCAAAGGCTCCCAAACCCAAAAGAAGGGCGAACAGCACGGCGATTCGGATCGGCCAATGTGGTTTCTTCAGTATTTCAATTTGAAGGGTTGTCTCTCCTGCGATTGCCAGCAAATCCTGGCTGACCCGACTCAGGCCCGAACCGGGAAACCGTTCCGCAATGCGGTTGTTCAAAACTTCTCCGGTGCGAAAAATGGCATCAGATTTGAGGGAGCGATACATGTCCTTTCCTTTTTCTGGCACAAGCCCCATGGCTTTCTTAAAGACTTTGCCTGATACGGTATAACCCAAGTTACGCAGTTGGAGTGATTTTTTACAACTATTTGTCCTATTTTGAAACCAGGATTGTGGTTTTACCCAGGAAATGGGAGTATTTCGAGTTCCAAACGGCCCGTCGTCCTCACCAAGTTACTTGATATTGGCCGTTAATTGTGCGATTATAACAATTGAGTTCGAAATGGTTCACAGGTCCTTTGAACGGTTCCCAACCACCTGCATCGTTTTGAAGGGTTGAAAGCCATTGGGAAACAGGAACCAACGGTTTGGACCAGACCCCGAAACGAGTCATTTTGTTCCGTCGTTTGCAGGCGGATTTGAATATTCCCTGTGAAAAACCGGGGTTATTTGGTCCCACCCGCAAACCTTTGGCCAATTCCACTCAAATCCAGCTCATTGCATTTCATGGAAATACCCCCCTTTCTTGCCAAAGAAACTTGCCTCCAACTTGTTTCTCCATTAGCTTGACTCTGGTATACCTATCAATCACCTCTGGGATTTAGCCATGTCCTCACGAGTGGTTTTTCTCCTTCGTTGGTTGCGTCGGTTTTATCGTCCAGTTTCCCCAATCCTAAACCGTTCACCGCTATTCTTGGAATCCTTGGAAAACCGTCTGGTCCCGGATGGCCACGGGTTCTCCCAAATACTGCCCCAATGGAACGGGGATCAGGGGCTGCATCCCCCGGCCTCCGTTACCACCCTTTCGTCCAACTCATTGTTGGTCCCCTTTGAGCCTCCTTCTCCTCCCTCCTCCGGACTGGGTGCCGTTCCCCCCGACTTTTCCCAATTCCATTTTCCGACCACCCTTCCCGCCGAAACAATAACCCCAACCTTGTCCGCTTCCGTCCTTACCGGGAATTACCAGCGCCATTACACACTTTACGCTCAAAGCCCAGGCGACCAGGTTTTCCTGGATGTCGAAATCGTGTCCGCCGTCCAATTCGGCACCACTTCTGTCACCGAATCCGGAACCCTGACCGTTTCCCAAACCATCCAACAAAACGGATCCTTAATAAGCCAAGTCGTGGCATCGGTGATACCGTTTTCCCAAACTGTTCCCGAAGACACAAACGGCCTGCACTATTTCGGATTGGACCGAGGCGATGGTGCCCCAGGCTACACCGTTTCGGGCCTTTTGGATTCCCAAATCTCCTGGAACCAAGTCTTGTGGTCCGATTCCGCCGCCTTTTCGACCAATGGTTTCTGGACCTTTTCCGATAAAACTTCATTTGGCCTTTGCTCCATCGATCAATCATTGCTCTCCTACACCTCGGAAACCAACACCCTTGCAGATGGCAGCAGTGTTACCAACGATACCACTTCCACTTCGTGGCAGTCGCAACTTACCCTTTCCGATCAACCCACCAATTTCCCCAACCTCCTCCTCAGCCAAGACAACACTCTTCCGGCGGTCCTTGAGCCAGCCGCCAACACCCATTTCTACCTTCAGTCCCGGGATGCCGGAACCTCCCAGGAAACCTGCATCGAAACAACCCCCGCAGCCGGTTCCCCAAATCCCGCATCAACGGTAACCATCGCCTCGTCCTATGCGGGGGCCGATTCCATTCGGTATTTCGACAAAAACTCTGCAACCGCCCTCCTAACTCCTCAAACCGCCGATCCTCTCCTCAACACTGAGACCCAGCCTTATTCTGGATTTGCTACAGCCTCATGGCTGATCGACACCCAAACCTCCGGAAACTACTCGGGCTCCTCCCAAGGGAACTTCAACCTGGCCACTCCCACTACTCCCATAGGATCCCTGACCTATAACGACATCCGCCACGATACCACTACCACTGATACCCTCAACCTCTCCGAGGAGATTTATCTCACGGATAACGATACCCAATACTTTGAGCAGACCACCCTCCAGCAATCCCTGACCCAGCCTTTATTGGAAGATTCGACCCTGACCCAAACTTTGGGCTATGACCTCCCCCTGATTGTCGGTCCCGTCATCGATTCCCAAATCACCTCCAACACGCTTGCCTACTCCTATTCCGCATCGCAGGGTGCCATCCAGTCCAGCATCACTGACCAATTCCATCTCCGTTCCAACGCCCCCGCAACTCAAGCCACCACGACCACACCCGCCACCCCGGCAAGTTACCTGACCCTATCGGGTTATTTCAGCGCCTCCGGATCGGACCAGTCTCAGGGGACAATCTCCGGAACCTATGACCTGATCAACAAAACCCAAACGGTCAACGACAATCTTGCCTACCAATCCCACTGGGTTTCCACGGATTTTGGCACTCTTGGGTACAACGAAAACGGAACCATCCCCGTAGCCCTCCGAAGTTTGAGCTTCTCCCAATCCCAAACCGATTCCAGCGGTAACTCCACCCAACATGGCGGGTTTGACGCCACAGGCAAGCAAATCTCCGGAATCAGCCAAAGCCACGACCAATCGACGACCACCATCCCCCAGTTCTGGTCCTGGAGCCAACTCTCCGGGGTCAACCAACCGACCCTGACCGAATATCAGGAAGGGGTAGGCCAGGAGGTTTTCACCTCAAACACCAACCTTTCCTTTGACACCGAAGGGAAAGCTACCGGAACATTTGATTTATCCTTGGTATCAGCCGTAGCCAGCACCATCACCAGTGCCCTGGTAGGCACCCTCTACCTCGATCCAATAATCGGGACGGTATCCGAGGCATTTGATCCCGCTTTGGGGGCATCTCCCACCCATCCTCCCTTCGATTCGATCACTTTCACCGATCAGAGCCAAGCCCTGATCCAGGCGGGGACGGTGTTTCAAACCCAATTAGCCTGGGCCTCGGATGTTCCCACCGGAACCGTTGTTTTGGGCCAATCGGCACAGATCACCAGCATCTCCCTGGACAATCGGGCATTTGTCTCAAACCATGGCAAGGATCATGCTCAATTCGATGCGAATGATGGGGGGCAAATTCGGGTTATCGACCAGATCATGAGAACGATTGCCGGAGATCTGTTAACCACCACCGGGGCTACGGATAGGACCATCACCTATGCCGGGCAATCGCAACTGATTGCCGACGGAAAATTGGATGTGGCCGAGACAGGCCAAACCGGGGACTACCATCTGGAAGGGCGGACCCGCTACCGGATTCAGGATACCGAGTCGATCCAATCCCTCTGGTCAAACGATGCCTGGACCGAAACAGGGCACAACTTCACGGTTGACCATGAGGCGCATGATGCCTGGGCCTATAACCAGACGGTCAACCTCCCGAAAAATTCCGATCCGATCATCACCAACAACGGCGATGGAACCACCACCGCAAGCATGGTCCAACTGGGTCAGGATCAATCGACTTTAACCTCAACGGGTGGATACGATTACCACCTGACCCAATCGGGGTCGCCTTCGGATTTTGTGTTTGCGCTGGGTCACACCAGTCAATCGCAATCAGGCAA
>SYLG01000129.1 GCA_005808665.1 Planctomycetia bacterium
TCAGTCTCTCGCCAATCAGGATCAAACGCCTTGAAACAGAACCTGTAAAGAGGATTTGTAGTCCCGACTTTTGCAGCCTGATTTAACTTTTTTCCGGGAAAAACACGGTTTTCATGGTCCCAACTGCGTAACTTGGGCTAATAATGGCTCCATTATTGGCTTAAAAAATCCGGATAAATTCCACGGTATGTTTGGGACATTTCATCCTTGAAAAGACTGGCAACTTTTTTCTTCGCAATCCTGTCCGCCAAACCTGGAAAGAACTTGGTAATGAAAGAAATCTTTTTTGCGTCCGTTGTAAGGAGAATCCGGTCACGGCCCGCTCGCATGGATTCCAGAGTTGCATAGGCAACCTCGGTTGCTGTCATGCCGCGCATATGATCCATTTGTATTTTTGCCTTGCGTTCAATCATATTTTCACTGAAATGGGTTTGGGTCAAACCAGGGCAAACCACGAGAACCGATACATTGTCCTTGAATAGTTCTGCCCTAAGGGCATCGGAGAATCCTTCCACAGCAAATTTGCTTGCCGAATAGGCGGCCCTGGCTGGAATCCCCCTTAGCCCCGCAATCGACGAAATGTTAACGATGGCAGGCGTTTTTCCTTTTTTGATAATGGGCAGAAACGCCCGGGTTGTTTCCATAAGGCCAAAAACATTTACTTCAAAAATCCTTCGGAGGATGGAACTCTCGGCCTCTGCAAAATGCCCAGTAGCTCCGATTCCCGCATTATTGACGAGAATGTCTAAACCGGTCCATAGCCCTTGAGCCCTTTCCACCATGGCCCGTCGACCCTCCAAATTGGCAACATCCGCCGCAAGAGTAATGAGTTTACCGGAAGGGGGTGCCTCCACCGAAAGTTGTTGCAATAAGGCGGGTTTGCGTGCGACCGCCATTACCTCCATTCCCGCTTTAAGTCCCTCTACCACCAAAGCTCGGCCAATTCCTTGCGATGCCCCGGTTACCAACATTCTCAACCCGAATAATTGTCTGTTTTGTCCCATGATATGGCCTCCCCTGATAGGCAATTATGAACCTAAAAAATGTAGATAGAGAGAACTCTCTTACGAAAGAGTTTCAAATTTTAGTAGAAATTAGGGTTATGCGGATTGAAGCCAAGTCATTCGAAATCCCGTCCGTTTTATTCCCCAAAGGAGAGTTATTTTCCCCCTACAGAACAGCATCTTTTCCTTATTAATTGAATTCCCCAATATAGCTTAACCTGATGAAAAATTGTATCCCATTTGGTAACTGATCAATCCGTTCCGGGTTGATAAAGGATTCGACCACATGATTTACAGGTGACATAGCGATTGTCGTCGATTTCGTTTTGCATTTGCGAAGTAATGGTAACCTGACAGGCATTGCAGGTTTTGTCTGCCACCGAGGAAAGGCAGTCCTGAAAAGTCGCTTTTTTTGTGCGAAAATATCCTTGGGCAAATTCTGATGGAATAAGGGGTTCCAGTTCTGCCAATCGGTTTTTGTGGTCTACCAAAAGGCTTTCAAGATCGCTTTTTTTCGTTCCCGCCTCTTTTTCAAAATCGCCAAGGTCGGTTTTTGCCTTTTGAATCCCTTTTTCAAGTTCAGGAACTTTGGGTGCGGTTTCGTCAATTATCGTCATCAACTCAAGGACTTTATCCTCGGTTTCCCCGATCTTTTTTTTGGTTGTGGCCAATTCATGGGTAAGTGCGGTAAAGACTTTTGGATCGGACGATTCGTCCAGTTGGCGAAGGTATTTCTCCATCAAGGCAATTAATTGCCTGAGGCTAACCTCGGTTTGGTGTTGATCCACCTTGGTTTTTTTGAGAAAGTCGGCCGTATCTGTTCTGGTTTTTTCCGCGGTTACGACCCGATTTTGTTGGGCTTTGAGTTGCCGGGGAAGGCGCTCCAATCCTTCGATGCAAAAGTGGATGGCATTCAATTCCCGGTGAATACGGCGAAAAACAATCCCGGGGGCGACCTGGTCACTCATGGAAAACCATCCTTGAGGCATTAGCACTGCTTGACGACTTGCTGTTATTATCGAAAAAAAAGGCCGTACCGGGTAGGTCCCGATACGGCCCTATGGGTTAGTATTCCGGTTTGACTAGCGTTTGACCTCACCCAAAAAACCTTCAAGGAGCCGACTTCGGACGGGGTGTTGGAGTTTCCGGACCGCCTTGGCCTCGATTTGCCGTACCCGTTCCCGGGTTACCTTGAAAATGCGACCAACCTCTTCCAGGGTGTAGCAATAACCGTTACCAAGGCCATAGCGAAGGCGGATGATTTCCCGTTCACGATAGGTAAGGGTTTTCAGGATCCCCTCGATTTTGTCTTTGAGCATTTCGTTGGTTGCTGCGGAAACCGGGGATTCAACCGTGCCGTCCTGTATAAAATCGCTGAAGTAACTGTCTTCAGACTCTCCCACCGGCCGGTCAAGACTGATCGGCTGGCGACTGATTTTCATCACCCGCCTTGTTTCATCCATGGAAAGATTGGCTGCGGTAGCAATTTCCTCAATGGAAGGTTCCCGCCCGATCTGTTGTTGCAGGGTTTTGGTAATGTTTCGCAATTTGGAAATGGTTTCGATCATGTGGACGGGGATCCGGATCGTCCGTGCCTGGTCGGCGATGGCCCGGGTGATTGCCTGCCTGATCCACCATGTTGCGTAGGTGCTGAATTTGTAGCCTCTGCGATATTCGTATTTGTCCACTGCACGCATTAACCCGGTATTGCCTTCCTGAATCAAATCGAGGAAGGAAAGGCCCCGGTTCCGATATTTTTTGGCAATGGAAACTACCAAACGAAGGTTTCCACCGGAAAGATCGCGTTTGGCAATTTCGTATTCATTGAAACGGCGATAAACAACCTTTACCCGTTTTTGGAGAAGGTCTGGTTCCTCCAGGGTACCCAACATCAGGTCATTCAGTTCCTTTATCAGGTTGGCTAATTCTTCCTCGTTTTCCGCATTCTTTCGGGGATGCCGACGAAGGGTGGTTATTTGAACCTCCAACTCCAACATTCGCTCAAGAGTGGACCTAAGTCGGTGCATAAGGGGTTGAATTCGTTGGGTGCGAATGGAAAGTTCTTCCACAAGGGTAACAGCTTTCCTTCGTCGTTGGGAAAGGTCAAAACGGCGTTGATTCCTTTCTTCCTCTGAAATTTCCGGGTCCCGGATGGCGGAAAAATCCGAACGATTTTCCTCGAGGAGGTTTGCCAAAGTACTCAGGTTATTGGGCATTCTCAAGAGGATTTTGTCCTTCTCAAGGTTTTCCGTTAAGCTGACTTTAATCGTCCGGTCAAAAGGAAGTTCCCCTGTATGGACCTTTTTGAGGAGATCGACCACCTGGCATAAAACGCCATCACATTCCAATAGTTTCCGGCGAAAACGGGCCCGGGAAAACTCAATACGCTTGGCAAGGCTTATTTCCTGCTCCCGCTTCAGGAGGGGTATTTCCCCCATTTGGGTGAGGTACATTCGAACCGGATCATCAGTTCGCCTTCCGTCGCCATCATCCATAAACCCGGATTCGATTTCGCTTCGAAGTTCGGCGTCGATCAACTCACCGGCACCCTGATTTGACTCCTCCGCTTCGCCTTCGTCGATCAGTTCAATTCCCTGATCTTCCAGAACCAACAAGAGTTGATCTATCTTTTCGGGATTGACCTCCTCCTCGGGGAGGAGATCATTGACTTGGCTGTAGGTCAAGAACCCTTTTTCCTTGCCAATATCGACAAGGATTTTGAATGCATCCTGAGTCTTCTCCATCTCGAAACTCCCCTAAAAAACGAGCCTACAACCAACAGGAACTTAAACAGGATCGCCACCCGACGCAGGTGACGCGGTTGATTTGGAAACTTTGAGGCGGCGAAGGATTTCCAACGCCTCATCATGATCATTGGTGGACAAAAGCTGTTGTTTAAGCTTTTGTTGCAAGGGCCGAACCCGCCTCTCGGCAAATCTCTCCAAAAGACTTCGAAGCCATGCCTCTCGCTGATCGGGGGCCGTCCCTTCTCCAATTTCCTGAAGGGTAAGGACCAGCCCTACCAAACCCAAATCGTCAAGGATTTGCCGCACCAAATCTGCCCTCGCAGGGCGACCGGACCGATGGATTTCCAGGCACGCTTCAAAAATTTTCCTCAGGTCAGGTTGGGCGATTTCTTCAGGGTGAATCGATCCATCAACCATGGGCACCCATTCCGGCCCTGCCAATAGAAGTTGAAGCAACTCCCTCTCCTCTGGGCGACCAAGGGTCCTGGCTCGGCTCAATGGACCCGATGCCATTAATGAGCCACCTTCCTGATCCACTTCCGGTCCATCGGTATTGGTTCCGCCGCCAATCCTTTCGCTATGGCGGCGTCCCTCAAGGGCCACTTGGGTTTGCCTCAACATTTGTAGCCGATTCTTCAATGTCGGAAGACTAAGGCCCAACCGCCTTTGCATCCGATTTAAAATCAAATCCAACTTCAAGGTTCCGGAATCGTCTTCCAAAGCGGGTACTCTCGCCAAAATTCCCAAGACCCGATCCACACCCTGCTGTTTTTGTTGCACAGTCATTTGTTCTGCGTTGGCAAACTCGACCTTCAAAGCATGATCGATAGCATCCTCCGCACTCGCCAGGATTTTTTCCAATGCACCTTGGCCTTTTGAAACAAGGAGGTCGCAAGGGTCCAAGCCCTCGGGCAAGGTTGCCACACGCAGGTCAATATCACTGGCGGCAAAGATTTCCAACGCTCGTTGAACGCCGCCTTTTCCTCCAGCATCGGAGTCATAAAGGAGGGTAACTTTGGGAACAAAGCGCTTGAGGGTGCGAATATGCCTGGAATTAAGGGCCGTTCCCATGGTGGCAACCGCTTGCCTTATGCCAAATTGGTGGGCCATCATCACATCCGTGTAACCTTCCATGACCACCAACTGACCTGACCTGGAGGCATCGTTTTTCGCTAAATCCAACCCAAAAAGCTCCTCAGACTTAAAGAAAATGGCTGAGTCGGGTGAGTTATAATATTTGGGGCCTTTTTCCTCCCCCAAGGTGCCTGGGAGGACTCGTCCTCCAAATCCAACCGTTTGGCTCCTAGTATTGCGTATGGGAAACATAACCCTGTCACGGAAACGGTCGTACCAACTTCCGTCGCGTGCCGATCGACCCAAAATTCCTAATTTATCCAAAATATCCAGAGAAATCCCTGCTCTTCGTGCTCGTTCGAGGAGCCAAGTGCCATTGGCCGGGGCATATCCGACGCTGAAAAGGCGAATGGTTTCGTCCTCAAGGCCCCGTTTTTCAAGATAAAACCAAGCCTGTTCCCCCAAATTCCGATCCTCCAAGGCTCCACGATATTGATCATGGGCCCATTGGGAGACTTTGAGGAGGTGGGACCGCTCGTTTGCTTTGGCCTCTGCTTCAGGGTCCTCCTGTAGGGTAATACCCGCTCGCCTTGCCAATATTTCCAAAGCTTCACGGAAACTGATCTTATCCATTTCCATGACAAAGGAAATGACATCGCCCACCTTGCCACAAGACCAACAACGATAGCGTTGGCGCCTCGGATCAACATCAAATGAGGGATGCTTGTCCTCATGAAAGGGACAAAGGCCTTTAAAGGTCGGACCGGCTGGCCGAAGGGAAAGGTAGCCTCCTACGACATCAGCAATGTCATTGGCTTGTTTCACCTGGGTTATCCGGTCGTCGTTCAAGCCTAATTGCCTCAAAGAAAGGGACAAAAAACCACACGGGCCGATTTCGAAAGAAAACGATCCATGGTCAGTGGCCTTGCCACCGAAGGTATGACTGGCATATAGGGTGATTAGTGAACCGGGCGAAAGGATATGACTTTTTATCGCCGGAAATTGGTACCCCGTAGACTCGCAGGATCATAAGCCACTCCTTGGCGGATCAGGCATTGCGCTCCGATCCCATCCGTGGGACCAGCGATACACATGCCTAGTCTGGAGGTGGAAAGGTTTCCCTTCCCCTCACCCAGTTAAATCTAGCTTTTGTAAATTTTTCGTCAAGTCCTATTGGCCGATTGCCGAAGAAATTAATTGGCTCGTTCCCTGAAAAAAAGATTTTGGCGAAGATTCCGATTCTGCAGACCGGGCAGGTTTTTCGTCCTGTGGGGATCGGGTTCAAGACCTCCCTCCCATGAAACCGATGACACAGATGTCTGAAAATGGCGGAGGCCTAACCATGATTTTTTCCTTGCGATTTCCATTGCATCCTTTCATGGATGCCCTTCGGTTGTCACTTTTTGCCTTGGCATGTTTAACCTTGGGTTTGGCAAAATCAATGGTTTTTGCAGCACCTCCCAATACGAATCAAATCCTACAATTTCGACCCAGGCAAACAGAGGTCCTGGTTGCCACTCCCAAACCCGAAGAGGAAGCATCATGCCGGGTTGAATTGGTTAAAGGCACAGGCAAGTCAAGTGGCTGGGTCTTACGGGATTCCTCGGGCATTATGCTGCGGCGGTTCTTTGATACCAATGGCGACAACAAAACGGATACTTGGTCCTTTTTCCGTGATGGGGTGGAAGTGTATCGTGAAATCGACACCAATAATAATGGCAAACCAGACCAATACCGGTGGCTTAATTCGGGGGGTCTCAAGTGGGGTGTGGATGCCGATGAAGACCTTAAAATCGACTCATGGTTGGCGATAAGTCCGGAAGAGGTAAGCCATGAACTTTTGCGGGCCATCATTACCAAAGACCAAGGTCGATTCAGCTCCTTATTGGTAAATGAAAACGATCTGAAAACTCTGGAATTGCCCGAAGCTCAAGCCAGAGCCATTCGCGAAAAAGCAAGTCAAGCCGGATTAAAGTTTCATGCGACAATCGCGAAGGCGACCTCAATTACCGAAAAATCTACATGGTTACATTTGGAGCTGGGAACTCCCCAATGTATTCCCGCCGACCAGCTGGGTTCCCGGGCGGATTTGGTACGCCACCCCAGAGGTTCCATGCTTCTTGAGATCAGTGGCAAAACGGAATGGATTCAAACCGGCGAAATGCTTCAAATCGGGGCCGCCTGGAAAATGGCGGACGGACCTGCCGTCGGGCTGGCCACAGAGGATGAAAACCCGAATCGACCCGGAGGCAACCGGCTCGATTTGGATAAGGATCCTGCCTTGAAAAAACTTCTGGATGAGCTCGCCGCCTTGGATCAGGCCAGCCCAGGAGCACAAGCGACTCCCGAGGAACTGGCAAGGCACCATATTGCGCGGGCGGATGTTCTTGAGAAAATCGGTTCGGCGGTGAAAGCAGGGGATAGGGAGCCTTGGTATAAACAGCTGGCAGACAGTTTGGCTTCTGCTGCCCAATCCCTGCTAACTGCCGATTCCCCCGCTCTAAAAAGGCTCAGGAATTTGGAAACACAACTTGTCCAATTTATGCCAGGGAGCAACCTCACCGCATATGTTGCATTTCGCCTTTTCCAAACCGAATATGCGCAAAAAATCAACAAACCCGGCGAAGACTTCACCAAACTACAACAGGATTGGGTCAATCAACTCACCCGTTTTGTGCAAACCTATCCCAAATCGGATGATGCCCCGGAAGCTTTGATGCAACTGGGATTGGTGTGTGAGTTTTTGGGCAAGGATCAGGATGCAAAGGGCTGGTATAGCCAAGTGGTGAAATGGTATGGCGATAAAATGCTTTCAGGATCTTCTTTGTCTGTTAAAGCAACCGGGGCTCTCCGCCGTTTGGACTCCGAAGGACAACTATTGGCCCTGCAGGGGCCATTGCTTGCCAATCCCACGCAAACCTTTGATATTGAAACTCTCAAGGGAAAGGTTGTCCTTGTCTATTTTGGGGCAACCTGGAATCAACGAAATGTCGGGGACCTTGCCAAACTCAAACTTCTCACAGAAACCCATGCAGGCTTGGGGCTCGAATTGGTGACAATAAGCATGGATGCCAATCCTGCAACACCCCTTGAGTTTCTTAAAAAAGGACAGATCCCGGGTACACACCTCTTTTCGCCCATGAACGCCAATGGCCAGGAAGGAAAACTGGCTACCGACCTTGGAATTGTTGTTGTTCCCCACCTTTTCCTGGTGGGGAAAGATGGCAAGGTTATCAATCGCAACGCTCAGGTCAATAGCATCGAAGACGAATTGAAGCGGGTGTTAAAATAAGGATTTGGCCAGGTGAAATTGATTTATGTCAAGCCAGGACCTCTTGGATCTTTCACGAACCGGTCAACCACCAACCCGTTTGACCTGAAAGCCCAACTTTTCCAACTCCTTTATTATTCGTTCGCGTTGGTCCCCTTGGATTTCAATGCAACCATCCTTAACCGTGCCACCTGTCCCACATTTTTGTTTGAGAGTTGTGGCCAATTCCTTGATTTGCTCTGTATTTAGGGGAATATCAAACAAGGTGGTTACTCCCTTGCCCGCCCGACCCTTGATTTCCCGGCCTAAACTTATTTTTTTTACGGTTGGCAACGATGGCTTGGATTCATTGCCCACCGATGGTTTTAAGGGTTGGGCCATTAGTTTTTCGGGTGAAATGGTTTTTTGGGTTTCCCCGGAAAGGAGGTTGGCAATCCATTGGTTTACCAGGTTCGGCAAGATTTGCGGAAGCGAAACCCCAGATTCTAAATCCCAAACCTCCGCTTTCGACCCAAAGGGAGCCGCTTCCCTGCAATAAATGGCATATTGATCCTTTGGGGCAAGAATAATGAGCTTGTCGGCCAGCTTACCCCCTTGGACAATACTTTCCCTATTCTGATCCCAAAATTGGACCTTCCAGCGTAGGCCAAGCGTTTCAAAAGCCTTTTTAAAGGTCGATTCGATAAGGCTTTTTTCCAAGTCCCCGCCGAACCCCCAAACATGAAGCAGGTGGGGAATGGATTTAGCCAAGGGTTTCCTCAAATAATTGGTCAATGATTGAAAGGGGACTTAGGGATTCATCCATAGGTTGGAAAATCCACGGACCTCACTTCCCTTGGGCAACCCCCTCGCCAAAAGGGCCCCTAAATCTCCCCACCGAAGGGCTCCCGGTAAAAACCTTTCATCCTCGAGTGTTTTTAAATCCTGAAACCGAAACCCCTGAAAGTCTAACTCTGCCCTTTCGCAAAGTCCAGGGGTTGCAGCAAGGGCCAGTCCTAGCGGAACCGCCCCGGGCCCAATGCCTGCCAGAGATGCTTTTGTTCCCATTTGCATGGCCCAAACAAGGGCCGTCTGAATGTCACGAGCCCTCTCTGCTACAATGGGTCGGTTGTAACCCCAATTGTAACCTGCAAAGGCTTGACCAATTTGGGTTCGCTTTTGCGTTTCTTTTGAAAAACCAAAAGGTTCAATCACAAAGACCCTTTTGGATTGGTTTTTTTCCGCTGCTTTGGGCAATTGCCCTTTTAGTAATCCATCGTACTCTTGACCACTTACCGCAACCAAAAGGACCGGCCCCTTGCCATCCATTGAACTTTTGTTCAATGCCTTTAGGCGAACAAATTCTCTTGTTCCAGGGCGGGTTAAGGTGATCACCCCATCGCCTGATTGAGCTACAATTTTTTGATTGGGTGGGGTTCCCACAGCCATCTCCATGAGAGGATCCAAAAACGCTTCAAGGGGCTTGGCGTCTCCTAGGGTATACGCTTTCCGAATGGGATTTAGGCTCGCTTGAGCTTCCTTGATAAGGCTTTCCCTAAGAACCTGGGTTGAAAGAATTCCCTCCGGAATCGCCGTACCCTTTGGAAAAATCATCAACTCGGCCGGGGGAACCGGAACAAAGGCTGATTCTTTTATGGGACCCTGTTGGCCAAGGGCAAGGTGTTTGTTGAACCAGTTGTACATGAAATCACGAGCAACCTGATTGTAATTGTGGCCGAACTCAGGCCAACATTTTGCTTTTACCAGGTCGGTTTTTTCATACATCCCATAAAGCTTTTGCAGGTCAGGGTATCCTTCCTTTTCTATGGCAATCGTCCAGTCGTTGGCACCGGTCAGTCCCATGGGTTTGGGAGCAAACATTCCGGCCATTTCAACATTTCCGGTGCCCACTCTTAACCAGGAAGCATTCTCGCAAACGCACCCACCCTGCATCCTGGTTCCCACCATGACTGCTGAAAAATTGGCGGTTGGCCGATCGTCGATGGCACCAAGGATGAAGGTTTGGGTTCCGCCCCCACTTGATCCGGTGACGCCAATCCTCGTTGCATCGACTTCGGGCATCCCCAAAAGAAAGTCCAACGCTCGTACACTGTTGTAGGTCTGGAGGCCAAACCAATTCATGCTCCAAAGTTCCGCCTGGGGATCAGCAAAACCCTCTCGGTGTTGAATGGGTCGATTGTCGGCATAGCCCACCATGTCATAGAGAAAAACCACGCACCCCATCTTTGCCAGTTGGTGACATTTGGCCTGAACCGGGTACTTGGCTCCGTCCGGCCTCTCCTCCGCACCAATTTTCATTTCATTCAGAATTTCCTTTGCCGGGGTCTCATGAAAGCGCCCATTGGCCCAGTGTCCATGAGGGCAAAGGACACCGGGAATTTTTCCATTTTGTGCGGAGGAAAGTTTCTGGATGTCTTTTGGAACAAAAAGGCTTCCTGTGACGATTTGACCTGGCCTGCTTTCAAACCAAACATTTTGAATGGTATAAGAATCCCGATCGATTTTCGCCGTAACGGTGGTTTTAATGGGGCTTTTGGTAGGCATGGGCCACAACCCGCCCGCCGCCATTATTTGCACCCGGAGGGACCGGCATCGTTTGGCCCAAGCTTCCCTGGAGTCTGGGACCTGGAAAAAATAATCTGTGTCGTTCAGGGTTTTGGTTCGGGACCGGGAATCCCTGTCTGGCTCGGCACCGTTTAGGCTAAACGGAATGGCCAGGAAGAGAGCCAAATACAATGGTTTCATTACCTATGCTCCAAGGGAGGGATTTGGGTGGGGAGGAATTCAAATGGTGTGTTGTTATTGACTTAGATACCAGGGCCGTATTCGTAATCCCCAAACAGGGGAAATAAGGACCGAAATCACAATACGCCTATGGGTGTCCCGTGATAAACAAAGTTAGGGCGATTTGTGGCGTCCTTCCAGGCGGCATCCTGAGGAATGCCAAGGGCATGGTATAGGGTGGCCCCAAGGTTTTCTGGAGATTGAGGATGTTCCTTGGGATAGGCCCCGTCTTTGTCCGAGGATCCAATGACCTGGCCTCCTGCGATTCCACCCCCCGCAATCAGGACCGATTGCACCGCCCCCCAATGGTCCCGTCCAGGTAGTTTGTAATGTTCCGGAAGCCTGGTGATCTTGGGTGTTCTGCCAAATTCTCCAGCTACAAAAACCAAAGTTTGATCCAATTCCCCCGAGGCGGCGAGGTCTTCAAGCAATGCTGCCAGACCCCTGTCAAAGGGTGGAAACAATTTGTCCTTAAGGTGAGGGAAGGCGTTTCCGTGGGTGTCCCAGGTCTCGTTGTTTCCGAGGTTCACCTGAACTAAGGGGATCCCCTGTCCAACAAGCCGCCTTGCCATCAAAAGCGACCATCCAAATGCATTTTTACCATATCGTTCTTCTTCGCTTCCGCCCCGGATATCCAGGGAGGCCCGAAGTTTGGGATTGGTTAATAAAGCGGTGGCTAATTGATTCTGGGTATCCATGGAAGGGCCGGCCTTGTCTAATGCTAATGCTTGTCTGTCAAGCCTTTCTTTCAGGGAAATCCTCCCCTCAAGGCGCCCCTCCGCAAGAAATTGGGGAAGGTCTAGGCTTGGAGCTCCAAACTTTCGCATTGCCCCATTGTCTTTGCGCTGTTGATGATCAAAATCAAATTCCGGAAACGCTCCGTAGCGACTGGCCGTAAAGGGGGAGGCCTCGATGAACCAGGCTTCCCGACTTGGATTCATTCCCGAGGCAAATTGGCCTGGAATAACCCTCCCCGTATTATGAATCAACCTTTCAGGCAGCACTACGGCCGGAGGCAAATTGTTTTTCCCACGGGAGCCAATATCCACCAAAGCTGCTCCGGCTACCGATACAAAGGAGGGGTGATCCGTCGATTTTGACTTGCTTGGGTCAAACCCCCTGGGAAGGTCTGACCTCATGGTAAGCATCATATGATGGCTGGCAGAGTGATCATTGCTTTTGTGGGTGAGGGACCGAATTACCGACCAATGCTGGGAACAGTCTGCCAATCGGGGCAAATGTTCCGCAATGAAGAACCCGGGGGTACGGGTTGCTTTGGGTTTAAACTCACCTCGAATGTTGGCTGGAGCATCGGGTTTGGGATCGAAGCTATCATGTTGGCTTAACCCGCCCGAAAGAAAAACATAAATGGCGGCCTTGGCTCGGCCGAATCTCGTTCCTTTTTGGCCATGGTCCATGGCACGGAGGGTTTGCAATTGGGCCATTGAAAGCCCGGCCAAGGACCAAACCCCACCATGAATCGCCGTGCGACGATCTACCTTTGCATGGGTCCAAAATGTTGATCTTTTAAAGGTCATTTTACCAAGCCACAAGGAGGAATTTGACACAAAAGGCCGGTATTATGTATTGTGGGGTCTAAACCCAAAGGTGTCAAACCCAATCCGGTAATAGCCATGCTCCCATCCATTTGGCGTCCCTTGGGAAAATCATCGTTTTTGCAGCTGTAAATAATGTTGGGCCCTGGTTGGATTCCAAACAAACGCCTCGCAAAGCAACCGTGGGGAAGGTCAGGGAACCGAAACCGATGGCTTGCCTGCCAAGCGATAGTCCAACGGAGGCTTCTGTTTCTTGTCCAAAAGAGGTTGATAAGCCCCGCCGGCAAGCCGCCTTTTGTGCTCGGCTTGGGCCCGGAGAACCAATTCGGGTTGGGTCATGATATCCATCGCATTCGCTGCCAATACCTTGGCAGCAAGCATCATCCCTTTTTGGCCAATGGAGGTTCCACCACAAGCCACCGCCTGCCATGAATGCCCAGGCGTGCCCGGAACCCAAGTGGCGGTTGAGAAACCGGCCGTTGGCACGGCCCATGAAACATCTCCCACATCGGTGGAGCCCATTGTCGTTTTCCCAGAGAGGTCCATGACCTCCTTGAGAGATTCCAAAGGGGGTGCTTTATCCGGAAAGGTTTCCCTTATTCTAAGAGCAAATGCGGTTTCTTCAGGCGTATAGGCAAGATCGTTTAAAGCCGTTAGGTTTTTTCGCGACACCTGGGCAAGCGTGTCATTGGGTAATAGTTCAAGCGTACCTCCAAGCGGGACCACCTCCAACCTGGTTTCCGTAGCAATGGCCCCTCCCTGGGCACAATTCAAAAGTCGTGGCCAAAGCTTGGATACTACCTCGGATTTTGGGTGGCGAACATAAAAAAATCCTTCCGCAAACTCGGGGACCACATTGGCCGCCCCGCCACCTGAAGTAACGGTATGATGAAGGCGTGTCCCCTCGGGAGTGTGCTCCCGCAACAGCTCCACACCGTGCATGGTCAATAGCAGGGCATCCAAAGCAGATCGCCCTTTTTCAGGGGAACCTGCGGCATGGGCGGCTTGGCCATGAAAACGAAACTTGACCGCAATGCGCGCCAAACACGAAGAATCCCCTGCGGCATTGCGACTGCCAGGATGCCAATGCAAGGCCACATCCACATCCTTGAACAGGCCCTCGCGCACCATGAACGCCTTGGCCGCTCCTCCCTCCTCCGCCGGGCAACCATAAAATCGAACGGTGCCCTTGAGGTTTCCCGCTTTGATGGCATCCCCTAATGCCATTGCCGCCGTTGCAGATGCCACTCCAAAAAGGTGATGGCCGCAGGCTTGCCCATAGCCCGTTCCCCCCAATCGGGGTTTTCGGAAAGGCACTGCCTCCTGGGAAAGTTCTGGCAAGGCATCATATTCGCCAAGGAGGGCAATGACCGGCTTCCCCGAGCCAATCGATGCGGTGAATGCGGTGGGAATACCTGCAACCTGTTTTTGAACAAGGAATCCTTCCTTGGCAAGGAGGTTTTCCAATACTTTTGATGATTGCAATTCCAGGTAACCAGGCTCGGCAAAGTCCCAAATTTTCTGGGCCGCTTTCCAAGCCATTTCGGAGCGTTTTTCCACTCCCAAAAGAACCACGGTTTTGGTTTCCTGGGCATAAATACCAGCTCCCGCCCCAAACAAAATCGTTCCAAAACAAAACAGAAATCGGCATGAAATCATGGGGAGGTCCTTTTCGTTTTGGGTTTTTCAAGCAGTGCCAAAAGGGTCCAGGCATAGAGCCTGTGGCCAAAGTCGTTAGGGTGATTGAGTCCATTTCCGGTAAGGTCATGGCTATGTTTGTGGGTTAGCAAAGTTTGCCAAACCGAGGTCACATCCGCAAGGGCTACTCCCGGTTTCTCCAAAGCAGCAAGTTGGTCCCTGTAAGCGCCAAACATCTCTGCTGGGGTGTGAATCCACTCCTTGTTACCCAACATTGGCGAAACAAGTATGATTTCCGCCTCAGGGAGGTCTTGATTTATCCGGGTCACAAATTCCTTGACACGGATACCAAACCAGCTGGGGTCCCGACGGCCTACATCGTTCATGCCATAGGCAACGATGACAAGATCCGGTTTCGACTCAACCAATTTGGGCCAGTCAGAAAGGCCAAAGGAAATACTGGTTCCCGAAACGGCCCGATTGGTCAAAACGATTCTGGCACCAAACGCTTTTTCCAATCCCCCAATCAATAGGTCAGGATACCCTTTTTGCAGGGGCGGAGCCTTCACCAGGAAGGATGCATCTAACCCCGTGGAAATGCTATCACCACTTAGGGCAATCCTGATGTCCTTTTTCGTGAGCAACTTTTTTATTGTTTTTGGCAACAGGTCCTTTTTCGCTCCGGGTTTGGTTTCAACCCAAGGCTCTTCGGTTTCGTAGGTCACCTCCACCTGTCGGTCATGAAACCAACGACCTGGTCCATAAAGCATGTTTTGATCGGGATGCCCCACTCGATGTTTGTAACTATTGGGACTCCCTGGGGCGGGAAAAAGATCCTTCCCTTTAATGACCGGAACACCGCCTGATTTGGCGAAAATCAATCTCCTTTGGTCCTTGGAAATCTGGTATTCGTTTGGTCCAAAAACATGGGATCCGTTGGCTGCCACTACTTCCAGGATTCTGGTGGCCTGAAAGCCCAAACGAGCTTCCACCGGGGCCTCGTCGTTCATTTGGAGTAAAATGCTTGACTCCCGGAATACGATTCTGGTGTTTCCATCCTGGTGCCAAGGTGGCTTTTCCTTACCAAGAATTTGATCTGCAAAATGCCCCCCTTGGCAACAAATTCCCCATAACAGCAATAGAGTCATTTGGATCCCTTATGTTGGCAAACCAAGGACAAATAAACCATTTACCCTGAGGCAATTGGGAAATCCTAGCAAGCCAGTCCTAATCAATCCACTAACCATTTCCAATATTCCAACTTTGCAATAAACCGGCTGAAACAAGCCGCCCAACCAGGTTGAACACATTTCACCCATGCTAAATTGAGTCTGCTTTCCCTAAACAGCCAATTCGCCCCGTGGCTCATCCTTTCAATGAACCAACCATTGAAAACCACACTTTTCAATGCATACATTTACGGATTATTTACCGATAAAAAAAGGATCGCCCACAATTTAGGTGAGGCTTATTTTCCTGACCCCAAAGGCAAGCTGATTTTTTCAAGGATAGTACCCTCGGGGGGATCGTTTGGGCCGTAACCCAAACGAAGGGCTTCTGTTGTGGGGACCCAATGCACCGGATTGTTGTTGGGTCCCCGCCCCTGAAATGCAGATTGGGAGTATTTCACCACCCTGCCAAGCACACACCGCCCCATTTCATCCTTTTTTTCCACGAGCAAACCCCGGTTGGAAAACTCCACAGCTTTGTTACCGTCAAAGCGGGTCCAACCCAAAAGGAACCCCTCCTTTGAATACCGATATTGGTCACGCCATGGAAGCGAAGGACTTAGTCGTTGATCCACAAAATGAACTCTATAGGAGGTGGAAAGGCAATTCGCAAATAGTGTCCTGGCAAGGACGGATTGAATCATGAAGTCACGCCTTGCCTGTTCAAAAGGGGACTTGGCAGGTCCGGATTTGGGATCGGCAAGGCCATAACCGGTGCATGTCCATTTATCATCAAGGCTTAGATTTTTGGGAGGGCCAGGATGGCGTAATTTATCCGTAGCCATCGTTCGGAAGTTGAGGTCCATGGACTTGGGAACCAACAAATCATTGACCTCCTGATCCGCCAGGCTTAGGGCTTTTTGTGCTTTGGCAAAATCGACTTCAGCCGCCTTGATAGCGGTTTCGACCTTTGATTCCTTCGCCTTGGTTAAGGCCAATTGGCTTGATTTTTGACCCTCCCTGGCTGACTTTTGAACAGTCTGCTTTTGGGCCAAAACCGGAGCGATTTTCTTCAACTGGGCTCTGGTTTGTTCCGAAAGGCCCAAAGCCGAGGCACCCTCCGGGGTGGCCGCTTTGGCAACAAAAAGGGCCCAATTGGTAACCTCGGGGTTACTATCACCAAAAAGATAGGAGTTTTCCTTGATATTCCCTATGTTATCATAAACGCGGTCTTCATTATCCAGAAAAAACCAGGTTAGGAACGATGGAGCGGAATATCTTGCCCCGTTGTGAACAAATACTCCGATGTCTACCCGGCTTGAGAACATGGCAGATCCGGGAACAATCGGCCTGCGAGTTTGCCAATCAACTTCGATTTCACAATCCGATCCATCCTTATTTCCAGGCTTTAAGCGCACTCGGTCCGGATCACCCTGCAAAAGAACCCAGGTAAACTTTAACGGCCGACCATTGGGGTCCTTGGTGGAGGCCGCACTAACCGACATTTTCCTGGTTTTCTGCTTACCCAGGAACACCCTGGCAATCACGCAAGGTGTGTCAGCGAGTTTTTCATCCATCAATGGATGGAAAAAATCCCTGCCCTTTTCTGGAATCATTTCGGACATCACCTTGAGGGAGACATAGGGAGCGATCTCCTCAACTTTGAGGGCATGAGCCGCTTTGGCCATTGCCAAATCGTCCACCCATGCCCCTTCGAACACGGGAGGGTGAGCCTTTCCCGTCAAGTAGTCTCCAGGATTTTTAAGGTGCTTATTGGATTGACGAAATATTTGTTGAAGTGTAGGCATGAGAAGGCCCGTTTCGACCAATTTCTTTTTCACCACTGGTTGAAATGCGGCAAGGGTCGATGCCACCGCCTTCATAAAGGGTTGATCGGTGTAAGATGATCCCTGCGAAATGAGCAAATAGGGAGTATTGGTGGGATAAAGGTCCCCAAATCCATCGTTGGTGCCGTTTTGCCCCGGATCAAAGTCTTTGTGTTCGGGATAAATGTACAGGTTGTTTTTGATGTACTGCTCAAATAGAAATGTTATTCCCTTGGAGGAACCGTAATATTGGCGGGGATTACTTCCTCCCAAAGTGGGTGGAGCGGAGGTTGAGGAATTACCAAAAGTTACCTCGGGTCGAATCACCCTGGCGGCAGCCCAATTGGCCCGGGCTTTTTTTTCTTCGCCTGTGTAAATAAATTTTTTGAGCTGGGGGTAGGGTTTCAGATCCAGGTCCGAGTGGGCCTCATCCCGATTGTCGTACCAATCGCCAATGTTGCCTGATGCGGTTTTTTCAGTCCACCATTTACGGAGTAAGTCACCGGTTGGCCCTGTTACGGTTGAAATCGACGGCTCTTGCCCTTTGATTTCAACAAAGAACACCATTAATGCCAATAACAAAACGGCATTGGTTCTCATGGATTCGATCCCCTTTCCTTGACCAATTCAATTTTGGTGTTTTTAGGTTTTTAACCGAAAGAAGGTAGTGGATTTGGCAACCGTTTGGTTGGATCCAATGGATTCAAGGTACTGGGGGAACGCCATAAACACTTTACCATGCGGTTATAAAATGCCTGGATTGGTGACTCCCCGGTTTTGGTTATTCATGGCAATACCGAAACACATGGCGAGAATGAAATACCATTTGCATGCCAAATTTGGCTTTGGGTTTTATTGCAAATACCTTACCTTTATGGGTGCCTTTTTTTCAATTATAACCGGGAAAATTAGACCAAGACCCCGTTAATGACACTCCCATGGACATCGGTAAGGCGCCTTTCGATACCATTGTGGTACCAGCTTAGGCGTTCATGATTGAGTCCCAAAAGGTGCAGGATCGTGGCATGGAGGTCATAAATGGTTGCACTATCCACAATTGCCTGGTGGCCGAATTCATCGGTGGCACCATGGCTATGTCCTTTTTTTACCCCCGCCCCGGCCATGAAAACGGTAAAGCCTTTTGGGTTGTGGTCCCGGCCACTGGCTCCTTTTTGGAAGGTTGGCATACGGCCAAATTCCGTTACCCAGACCACAAGTGTTCGTTCGAGCATTCCACGATTTTTCAAGTCCTGTAACAGCCTTGCACAGGCCCGGTCGAGAATCCTGGCGTGAATGGGATATTGTGCTTTAATGGTTTTATGGCCATCCCAATTGCCAACCCCCTCCCCCATGGCATAGGAGCCATTGAAAAGTTCCACAAATCGGACACCATTTTCCAGAAGCCTTCTGGCCAAGACACAGTTTTTGGCGAAACCAGCTACATCGGGATCCGGGTCAAATGCACCGTAGGATTCAAGCAAAGCCTTGGGCTCCCTTGTCAAATCAGCCACCTTGGTGGCTTCAATCTGCATTTTTGCGGCCAGTTCAAGGCTGGCGATCCGGGCTGCCAATTCACTATCCAGGGGTCGCGCATCAAAATGTTTTTTATTGAGCAAATCAAGCAATTGACGAGAGGCACGGTCGGCCTGTTCGGACATTCCCCCGGGACGCAGAAGGTGAGGAATGGGCTTGGACGCATTCATGGGAGTGCCCTGGAAAACCGCTGGGAGGAAGGCACTGGACCAATTGTTGGAACCTACCTGAGGCACCCCACGAGGATCGGGAATTGCAACAAAAGCCGGTAGGGAAGCACATTCGCTACCCAGGGCATAGCTTGCCCATGCACCAAGGCTTGGAAACCCATCCAATGTATAGCCCGTGCTCATTTGGTTTTCACCTGGTCCATGGGTATTGCTTTTGGCGGTCATGGAATGAATGAAACATAATTCATCTACAAGAGACCCCATATGAGGCAAAAGGTCAGAGGTCATTTTGCCGCATTGCCCGCGTGGTCTGAAAAGCCATTGGGGACGGGTCAAGGCTCCCTGTTCACCTTGAAAAGTAATTAACTTGCCAGAACCAGGCATCGACTGGCCATCCCGTTTTTCCAATTCCGGTTTGTAATCAAATGTGTCTACCTGACTTACTGCACCTGAACAAAAAATCAGAAGGACCTGGTCCGCTTTGGGGACAAGTGGGGCCGGCCTTGGTGAGGAGGGCAACTCGGACCGGATAACCGGGCGGTAGGGTTGGGTCGCCCCGTTGCTATTGGGCAAAAGTCCCAGAAGTGCGGTGGATGCCAACCCTGTTCTGGTCAGGTCAAGAAAGTCCCTCCGGGATCCAAGTCCCCGGGAAAAATTGTTCATGGATTCGGTCCCATTTACGGTTTAGTCTGGGTGGAGGAATTCATTGGAAGCCAAAATGGCCCGGCAGAAGGCTGCTGGCCCGATCGTTGTATACACAACAAGAGCAGATGCCAATTCTCCGGAATCAGGTTCTCTTTGATACGCCAGATGGAAGGCGCGTCTGACTTGGGTTGAAGGGGAATCTGCTTCCTTGGCGAGGCGATCAGAGAAAATTCGGGCTTGATCATTCAGAAAACCACTGTTGAGCAATCCCAAAGATTGCAGGGGATTGGTCGAAAGGGTTCGCTTTGGGGTAATCTGTCCGGCATCAGGGCAATCAAATACCCCAAAAACATCATCAAGTTGCATCCTTGGTTTGGATTGATAAACCATTCGCCTCCATTCGGGGGGCCCGAAAGTCGCTTTGGATCGATACACTTTTACATAATTGGAGTTGGGTTCAAAAAGGTCAAAACCAGGGCCGCCCCCTTCATCACGGAGATTTCCCGAAACAAAAAGGATCGAATCGCGAATTCCTTCGGCCTCAAGGCGGCGTGAGGGAAAGCGCCACAAAAGCCTGGTTTGGGCGTCTGCGGCCAGCCCGGTGGCCGTGATTTGTGATGATTGGTTGTAGGCCCGGCTGGTAACAATCAATCTTTGAATGTGTTTTAGCGACCAAGGCTTGGCGACCTCCCCATGCAAAAGGAATTGTGGATGGATCAATTCCATGGCCAGCCAATCCAGGAGTTCGGGATGGGTTGGCCTGGCTCCATTTTTGCCAAAGTCGCTTGGTGTTGCCACAATACCGGTGCCAAAATGGAATTGCCAAAGGCGGTTAACGATAACTCTTGCCGTAAGCGGATTTTTCGGGGAGGCAATCCAACGGGCCAAAGCCATGCGCCTATTTGCTTCAGAGGTGTTTGGCAGTAATTGGAAGGGCTGTCCAATGCGATCAAACGAACCAGGGGCAATTTCCTGACGAGGTTCCATGGGATCGCCACGAAAGAGTAGCCGCGTGGGACCAGGCTGGACAAAAGTGCCCACATAGCCCCGACTGGAATTACCTCTTGAGGATACCTCTGACCGGATTTTCTGATATTCCCTGATTCGGTCGGCTACCTGGTTTCGGTCAACCTTAATAGGGTTAAACTGTAGGGACGGACCATCCGGAGAACCAGGTTTGGCACGGTCGGAGGAGTCGGCTATAACCGCCATAATACCAGGGGAAACTCCCGCTTCAATGCGATACCCGGTCATCACCCTATCCAAAAATTTGGGGGGATTGGTTCGATCCCGGCTCCATTGAATTTGATGGATGGGGACAGGTTTTGGAAGTTGAAATTCCACCCAAACCCCGTTTACCCTGTCCCCAATCCAACTTTTTTCGTTGCCATAATGGCCATCGTTTATCTGTTCAAGTTTGTGAAAGGGGTGGGGAGGAAACGATCCCGATGCTTTCACAAGTACACCACGATTTTTGTGTAATAAATTGACATCCGGGTCGATGGGACCAAATGCCTCCACCTCGTCAAGGCAAGGCTCGGAACCATTTGTGGAATTAATTGTGATTCGAATCCGGTCGGCAAGAACCGGGGAGAAAGCTTCCAGGTTTTTGCCCGTTTGAACCGGACTCCTAAGAATAATGGAACGATTTTCCCGACTGTTGGAAGGAGGTGATTCGATAGCTAACTGTTGAAGGACTAATAAGTCTGCACTTGTAAAAGAGTCATCCGGACCAGCTTGAAGCAAGATTGCGGACCGCTTATTCAAACGAACGATTCCAAAACGGGAAAGTCCGCTCCAAAGGGGTTTTTGCAGAACCAGGGAATTTGGGTCTGTCAAATGCTGTTGGTTAAGGATACCCAATTCCCGACGGTCATTAGTCGTTTGAATGTCCCCATCCCAATCAAGCAACAATTTAGCTTGGGTAGTGTGGGTGTTCCACCCGGCACCCCAACTATAACCGAGTGAAAACTCACCCGTCACGCCGGGACGATAGGCGGCAACAATTTTATCCCTGACCTTGGACCAATAGGCATACCCCGTTCCAAGGGTGGGCAAATGGTTCAAATCTCCTTCGTAGGATCCTTCACCCTTACCTGAACCAAGGGAATATGCAGCTATTCCCAGAGGTGGGATAAGGGGTTCAAAGGTTGGAGTGACGGATTTGGCAGGAAAAATCCATATGGTCTTTCCAGGCCTTGCCAAAACCCTCTGGGAATTCAATGCGTCCTCCAAAACGACCAGGCGTTTATTCAGTGCGATCAATTCCTTAGCCTTTGAAACATTCGGGGGCAAATCCCTCTCGCCACTGATTACTCCCTCAAAAACGGCCTTGATTCGGTGATAATCCTCATGGCTTACCGGGTCGAATTTATGGGAATGACACCTGGCACAGCCCCCGGTGATTCCCAAAAAAGTGGAGGTGGTCGTTGCAACCATATCGTGGAGTTCATCCGCCCGTTGTTGGCGTGTAAGGCTTTCATCGGGACTTTTCACCGCATCCCATGGCCCCCCTACCAAAAAACCAGTTCCTTCCGGATGCCCCACCTGTTCCCCAGCGAGTTGAGCAATGACAAATTGGTCGTAGGGAAGGTCCTTATTGATGCAATCAATTACCCAATCCCGGTACACCCAGGCGGTGGGACGCGCTGTATTGGTTTCAAAACCATTGCTTTCCGCAAAACGAACTACATCCAACCAGTGCCTGGCCCACCGCTCGCCATGGGCTTTGGAAGCCAAATAGTTTTCAACAAGTCGGGCAAAAGCATCGGGTGATGTGTCGCCCTCAAAAGCCGATATTTCCTCCGGTGTAGGGGGGAGGCCAACCAAGCCGAATTTGAGTCTCCTGATTTGGGTCCGTTTGTCCGCTGGAAGACTATAATCAAGCCCCTTTTCTGATAGTTTTTGATGCAAAAAAGCATCCAGGGGATGTTCCGAGCCAATTCCTTTTGGTACCGATGGCCGAATGGGTTGGGCAAGGGACCAAAAAAGATCGGTTTTTGGACCGGCTCGCAGGGTGGCAAGGCTTTTGGAGAGATCGTCTATTTCCTTTGAAGAAAAACGGGGGCCCTTGGGGGGCATTGCGCCCTCTTCGGAAGGCATTCGTTTTAGCCTTTTGATAATTTCTGAAATGGCATGGCCCGAATCACCCCCCGCCAATAATCCCTCTTGGGTGTCAAGTGCCAGACCACCCCGTTTTTTTTCCGCCTGATGGCAAGGAAAACACCTTTGGGAAAGGGTAGGTAAAATGTTTGACCACCCGTAAGGTGGGGCGGATTGGCCGATGGCGGTTAGGTGCCATGGAAAAACCAAAACCAAAGCAAGAATAAACGGTGGTTTCACGGAGGCAAACCCAAGGTAGGTTAACGGGTTTGAAATCTGGACCTTCAATCCAATTGTACAAGAATTGCCAAACCGCTGGAAAGGGGAAATCGAACGCAAAGCCGGTTGGTTCAAAGCATGGAAAACTCCCATTCGCAACGGAGGAGCTTGGGTTTCCATTCTATCCCGCCGGTAAATCCACAGATGCGTCCATTGGCCCCCAACACCCGATGGCATGGAATCAGGAGGCACCAATGATTGGATGCACAAGCCCTGGCAACGGCTCTGGATGCCGTGGGGCGACCCATTTTTTTTGCAATTTCCCCATAGGCTTCGGTTTCACCGACCGGGATCCGGACAAGGAGTTCCCAGACTTTTTTTTGCCAAGCCGTAGGTTCCAAAACCAGGGGAATATGAGCCGGGGCGGGCAGGGTTGGCCATTTTTCAAGAAACGCCACCAAGGGTTGAAATGGATCAAGGAGGCGGGAATTACCCTTGGGACATGGAATCGTACTCAATCGAATTTCATGGATCCCGGCAGCGGAAACATGGATGTCCACCCGGCCCAGGGGAAATGGCAAGGAACAAGTCGCTATTTCGATGGATTTAGGCGGTTTTACGAAATTCATGGAGCGTTTCCTTGGGCAAACGGTTCAATGGAGCCAAAGGAGGGCCCCCCAAAAACCGGGGAACCGCCAAATAGAGGAGCATGGCAAGAGACCGGACACACTCCTTGAGATTTACTTTGGAGGCACCTTGTCTGCGATCAGCAAAAAGGATGGGAGTTTCACCGATTCTGGCCCCGGCCCGGTGGCACCTCAGAAGCATTTCCTCCTGGAACGAATATCCTACCGAAAGAAGATGGTCAAGATCGACTCTTTCCAAATAGTACCTTTTATAGGCACGGTAGCCCCCGCTATTATCCCTGGCGGGGAGACGGTGGAGTACACGAACCAGGCAGTTTACGGCCTTGCTTAAAAACCGGCGGAGCAAGGGCCAATCTTTGGTCCCACCCCCGACAATATAACGCGAACCAATCATCACATCGAATTCGCAAAGACCTGCCAACAACCGGGGAAGCACCGCAGGATCATGACTCAGGTCTGCATCCATGGTGACCAGGACCCCAAATCCTTCATGCAAGGCATATTTCATGGCGGCAACCATTGCAGTACCCAAGCCAAGTTTCCCAGGTCGATGGATAATGGCAATTCGTCCCATTGTTTTTGCCAGCTGCTCTGCTAACTGACCTGTTCCATCAGGAGAATTATCATCGATCACCAAAATGTGTGAGGTAGGGGCATGAAGCCTTAATTGGGAAAGCAACAAAGGCAGATTTTCCCGTTCGTTGTAGGTTGCTACAGCGATTAACGAGGACACGCCGTGGGTAGGCTTCATGAAATATCATTCCTCCAAATGGGGCATCATAAATTTTCCCCTGCCTATTAACGGGTTTTGCTGTAAAAAACCGGAGTCGGAAACCTTGCTCATCCTTTTCCAACCGGGCCTAATATCATGTCAGACAACACCACCATTGCCTGTCCAAAATGTCAAACCCGCCTGATGATACCCAATGCTTCTCTTGGAGCCAAGGTCCAATGTCCAAGCTGCAAAACCGTCCTGCAAACCCAGGCTTCCAAGGGAAATAGCCCTGCCCCAATGGCAAAACCTGGGCCAAAACCACCCGTAAACACTCCTGGCAAACCGGGCATTCCTCCCCAGGCGAAAACCGCTCAAGCGGCACCTCCAAAAGAGGACAGTTTTGCCTTTCAAGGGCAGGATGAAGATGAGGGAGGGTACGGAGTAAACCGGGAGGAGGATTCCTATCGGTGCCCAAGTTGTGCCAATGAGCTTACTTCCGCCGAAGATGTGATCTGCTTAACCTGTGGTTATGACCTTCGGTCACGAACTCCTAACCGGCTGAAAAAACTCGAACACAAGGGATTTGCTGATTATGTGCTTTGGCACCTCTTGGCCAGTTTGTTTACCATCCTGATCATAGCCCTCATTGTCTGGAATGTCTTGGTTTTCACCGCCCTTCCTAGGTGGCTTGGGCCCGAGGATAGCTGGGGAAACAGCATGGTTTCCCACGGTTTTTTCCGCCTTTGGAACACGATTTTCAGTATCGGGGCGATCTGGGTGATGGGGAAATATGCGATTGTCCGGTTCTTTTTTGAACCTCACCCCCCCGAGGTAGAAATCTTGAAATGAGGGTACTTTAACCCGTGGGATTTACCTATTCCTTAGGAGCCTTTCCAATGGTCCCAAGCCCGGAATTAAGGTTCTCGTTCCCTGCCTGTTTGTAGGCATAATGGAGATAGTTTGGAACCTTAAAGGTACCTTAAAAGGGCAATAGGATTGGGACGGAGCACAAAAAAGCCCCTCGGAAATGAGGGGCTTTCAACCTACGAGGAAACCGTGCCTTAGCGACTGGCAAGGCCCGAAAATTCCCGGGACAGGTCCAGAATACTTTCCCGGCCAGCCTCGACGGAAACTTTGCGTTCAATCACTATGGAATCGTCGTCACCCTCGCGACGAGCCACAATCTCATAATGGAAAGCTTCACCTGCCGAAAGCTCAGGGGTTTTCAGGACTTGCTCGTCATTTTGTCGATGAATGAGTTGGCCATTTACATAAATCTTTACATCCATAGGGGCCTTTACCAGAACCCTGGCAGGGGCGTCCAACAAAGCGGCTTTTCCCTTCCCAGGAGCCTGACCCTTGGGCGTTTGGTCCTTGGAAGGGGATTGAGCTTTGGGTGTTTGTCCCTTTAGGGAAACAGGGGGTTGTTGGTATTCCACAATCACCCTTTCGGTAATCATTTGGCCACCGGTGCAGCCAAAGCTTGGGCTGTAAACAACGCCGCCGCAGCAACCAAAGCAGGAACTGTAAACCACAACCGGAGGGCGGTAATAAGTCCGAACGGGAACGGCAAAGCCCCCATAACATCCATAACAACCTGAATACTCTCGAATGGGACGCAAGCGATGGGTATCAGGGGTTTCGGCCCCGGCAGTCAACAGGGTTGCAATAACCAAACTGTACATGGTGATATCTCCTTGTAGCCAAAAGTGCCCTTAAACCCAGTCCAAGGCACCCATTTCGCTCATTGTATCTGCAAGAAAATAAATTGAATAGGCAATTTGAGGATTTTGAGCCAATATATTGAATTTTCCGCCCATTTAATCCGACAAGCAAGGTCCTTTTGGCTTCCCGTTATTGGGCTTTCAAGAGATTTGGAAACATTGGATCCTGGAGGATTTCCCCATGTTTTCCAATACCTGATTTCATCACGGTGTCCAAAGGGAAATTCTCTCGCCTTGGCAACCCGTTTCCCCTTACCATGACAATGTCCCTATTCGGAGTAGGCCTGAATGATGCGCAAAAATTTTGGTTGGCTGCTGGGTATCCTTGCAACCTCTGCCCTTGGTTTGGCACTATTTGCCTACGCGCCCTCCAAAGACCGGGATAGGGACTATGCAATGGTCCGATTGTTGGTGGATGTTTTCCATGAGGTTCGCAATCGCTATGTCAAGCCCCTTGACCCTGACCGCGAACGCCAACTTGTCGAGGACATGATCAATGGGGGTTTGGAACGGTTGGACCCCTATTCTTCGTACATCAATCCCGATGATTACAAACAGTTCAATTCCACCAATAAGGGTCGGTACGGTGGCATAGGGGTCCAAGTCACGCGAGATCCTCGCTCCAACCTGCTTCAGGTCATTAGCCCGATGGTGGGTACCCCTGCCTATGAAGCGGGAATCATTGCGGGTGATTTGATTGTAAAAATTGAAGGCAAGGCCACTGAAAACATTCCGGTAAATGATGCAGTAAACCTGATTCAAGGGGAACCTGACACCCCAATTACCTTATCCATCCTCCATGAAGGGGAAAAGGACCCCATTGATATCACCATCAAACGAGCCCTCATTAGCCTTGCCGCTGTTCTTGGGGATACCCGATTGCCGGATGGTAAGACATGGGATTTTATGTTTGACAAAGAAGCTAAAATCGGCTACATCCGGATTTCAAATTTCAGCGAAACTGCGGCGAAAGAAATGCGTCAAACCATGGACGGCCTTCTTGGCCAGGGAATGCGGGGCCTGGTTCTTGATTTAAGGAACAACCCAGGCGGTTTGTTGCGTTCTGCGGTAGAGATTGCCGATATGTTCCTTTCTTCAGGACGAATTGTCAGCACCCGTGGCCGGGGTATGGAAGAAGAATCTTTCGATGCCAAAGGGGAGGGAACCATTTTCCTTCCCGTGGATCAACATCCCATGGCCGTGTTAATTAACCGCTCCAGCGCCAGTGCCAGTGAAATTCTGGCCAGTGCCCTCCAGGACAGCGGTAGGGCCATCGTCATTGGTGAACGAACCTTTGGCAAGGGGAGCGTTCAGAATGTGATTGAGATGGAGGGTCGTCAAAGTGCCCTCAAACTGACAACCGCATCGTATTGGCGACCCAATGGAAAAAACATTCACCGCTTTCCTGACAGCAAAGAAACCGATGAATGGGGGGTGAAACCAAGCGAAGGGATGGAGGTAAAACTTTCCCCTGAGGAGTTTCGAAACTTTTTTCTTTGGCGTGCCGACAAGGACATTATCCGGAATGGCAAAAAGCCGCGAACCTTGGTGCCTATCGAACCCAAAAAGGATAATTCCCGTTTGCCTCCCAAGGATTTCAGGGACCGGGTGATGGAAAAGGCCCTTGAAATCATTCGGACCAAACTCAAAGGGGCAAGTGTCGGAAATTTCCCCCCCATTGAAAACGCCTAACCTATCCTTTGTTTCTTGGGAAATTTCTTTTATGCAGATCCTCTTTGAGGATAATCATTGTCTGGTTGTGAATAAGGTTGCGGGCCTCCCTACCCAGGCACCAAGCCATGTGCCTGACTCCGAGGAGTGCTATGCCCGCGGTTGGCTCATGAAAAACAAAAATAGGACAGAAGGCAGGGTCTATCTCGGGATTCCCCATAGGCTTGATCGACCTGTTAGTGGGGTCCTTCTATTTGCAAAAAGCTCCAAAGCTGCGGCTCGATTGGCAGAACAATTTCGTACGCGGCAAGTAGAAAAAACCTATTGGGCCATTGTTCCAAACGCTCCACAACTCCCTTCCAAAAGCCTTGAAAGCACCTGGATCGACCACCTTGAAAAGGTCGAAGGCATTGCTCGGGGGCGGGTGGTGAAAGTTGATTCTCCCGGTTCGAAAAGAGCCGAATCCAGGGTTCAAGTTTTAGGCCATGAACCGGATTGGGCATTGCTTGAAGTTAAACCCCAAACGGGCCGAATGCACCAAATTCGCCTTCAATGTAGTCACCGGGAATTGCCTGTTCTTGGGGATTTGACCTATGGATCTCCCTTTGCATTGGCAGGGGTTAGGGGAATGCCATTGATTGCACTTCATGCACGCAAGCTGGTTTTTTTGCATCCCATCCGGTTTGAACCGGTCTCCATTGAAGCCCCGGTTCCTTTTGAATGGGACCGTTTTCCAATTGGAATGGGCTTGCGCATGGCCCTTGGATTGTCATGATTGTCCGTGCCGTGATTGATTTGCTTAATGGCGTGGTGGTTCGTGGAGTCAAAGGCCAACGGGATCGCTATTCCCCCATCCAAAGTTGCCTTACCCAAAGCAACACCCCCGACGATGTCGCCTTGGCAATATTTGAATCAACCGGCCTGAAACATTTTTATCTTGCAGACCTGGATTCATTATTACATAAAAAAGATCCACATTGGGATCTTGTTTCCCGTTGGGCTAGCCGGGGATGGGAGGTTTGGGCCGATTTTGGCCTGGCGGATTTCCGGGCAATCCAACATGGGCATGCCATTGTTCCGGTCGTTGCCACCGAAACTTGGAAGGAAAATCCTCAATCCCTTATTCACCCATCCAATCCGCCCAAAGTGCTTTCCCTTGATTTGCTGGATGGCCAATTGATTGGAGAGGCGGCTAACAAATTTAAATCGCCAAAAGAGTGTTTGGCCGTTTGGGAAGGAGTAGGGATTTGCGATCTCCTTTGGATGGACCTTGTTCGGGTGGGATCCAACTTGGGGCCGGTGGCTTGGCAAGATTTACCCCCGTTTCAACCTGGCACAAAAGTTCATGCCGCTGGGGGTATTCGTGGCCCCAAGGATCTCTCGGTTCTAAAGAATCAGGGATTTAGCGGAGTCCTGGTTTCTTCCGCAATCCATGAAGGCAGATTGAGGGATTACCATTTTGTTCGGTAGTTGGAGGTTCTTCATGCTTGCAAACCGGAAATAGTGTTCGAAAAACGGACTGGATTACCCAAGGCGGTTTCCAAGGCTTAGCACATTTAGGATTTTACGGGTTACCTGGTTAGGCCAGAAGCAAATTCCAGGATGGAACATCTCAGGACAAGGCCAATTCATACCCATTTCCAAATGTGATCACCCCTAATAAGGAGGACCTTCAGATTTGGTTTTTGGCCTCTGGATGGGGTGGTGCACCAACCCCCTTAGGCGCCACTCTCCCATTTTCTTTTGCTTGGAATACATGCCTTGCCTGGGGCTCGAACGCTTCCTGGAGAGGGGTAAAACAACCAGCCGGGCTTCCACCAGGCTTTCGATGCCAGTAATAAATCCACCCTCGTTTTTCCATGGAAAGAAGGCCAAGGTGAAAGCCTTTGAGGGCTGGGAAAAGGCCACCAAAAATCAAAGCAGCAATAATCCAATAAAGGGTTTCCATGAACTCCCCACCATCGCAAAAGCCAAAAAATGCCTCGATTCCATTGTACATTTTGAAAACCAGGAACGAAAGGCAACCCAATGAAGGTGGTTCAAAGGGATGCTTTTTTACATTGACACCAGGCAAAAGGCATTCAAATACATGCATGTGATATCACTGGCTGATTGGCGTTTTCCAAGAAAAAAGGGAGAGAAAGGCATGGAAGATTACAGGGCAACCGCAAATAGTCCCTGGAGTTTTGGGTATATCCTCAGCCGCAAACTTGACATTAAGCCAATGATGACCTAGATAATCAGAGTATTCAAGTTTAATCGAGGTGGGGCATTGGTTTCCAAAATTCCTGATGATGCCCGGAACGGGATTTTGACCCCCACTTGGAAAGAACAGTTAACCACTTGGAACCACTCCTTGGAAGGGGCAACCGCCCAAGAGATCCTCGCCTTTTCCGTTCGTGAATTTATGCCCCGTTTGACCATGGCAACGGCCTTTGGTGCGGAAGGTTGTTGTATTATCCAAATGCTTGCGGAAATTGACCCTTCTGTCCGGGTCTTTAATCTCGAAACCGGTTATCAATTTCCGGAAACACTTGAACTTCGCGAAAAAATCCTCAAACGGTACGGGATTGAAGTCGAATTTGTTCGGCCAGAGTTGACCATTTCGGAATATGAAAAGGATCATGGTGGCCCTCTTTGGGGCAGTCGGCCGGATCAATGTTGCCATGATCGAAAAATAATTCCCCTAAAACGGGCGGTGGTCGGTTATGACGCATGGATAAGTGCCATCCGAAATGACCAAACGCCGGATCGGGCCCAGGCATCCCTGATCGCCTGGGACAACAAATTTCGATTGGTCAAAGTGAATCCCCTCCTCCACTGGACCAAAAGGGATGTTTGGTCCTACATCATGAAACATGATATTCCCTATAACCCGCTTCATGACCAGGGGTTTCCGAGTATTGGTTGTCAGCCCTGTACCCAACCCATATCAGAAGGATCCGATGACCGTTCTGGTCGCTGGTCTGGAATGGTAAAAAAAGAGTGCGGACTCCATGTTATGGAGTATTCGGACGGAAGCGGCATTTAGGAAAAACTCCCCGGGGCCCTATTCAATGAAAGTCACCGTTCGTTCCGAATATGCCTGCCTTGCCATGATGGAGCTTGCATCCCCAGGAGCGAAAAAAAGACCGCTTCGGGTATTGGATATGGCCAAAGGCCAAGGGATTTCCCCTCAATTCCTTGTTCAGGTCCTTCAACAACTAAGGGCGTCTGGATTGGTGGAAAGTATCCGTGGGGCTGCGGGGGGCTTTTCCTTGGCCCGTTCTCCTTCGAAAATAACCATGGCAGATATCGTTGATGCCGTCGATGATGCTGCCAGGATGCCTCGTATTGCATTCTTGGAGGAAAAGGCAACCAAAGAAATGGGGGTTATCACCGGACTTTGGCAGGAACTTCATCGTAAACAAAGGAAAGTATTGGTGGAAACCACCCTTGCCGAAATGGTTGCAAGGTTAGTTAGTCTTGACGACCTTGTTTATATGATTTGAAATATTAAACCTACAAAACGGATGCTTAAAAACGAATTATGATATCCACCAGGTTGTGAACCGTTTCCAACCAAACCACCTGATCAACCCCCTCCACCCAACCCATGTTTTTTTCCAAAAGGAATCGCCAATGCGACTAATCGCCGGTTGTGGTTACCTGGGAAAGCGCGTTGCCAGGCTTTGGATCGACCAGGGAATTTCCGTGGCGGCACTGACTCGGACCAAAGAAAATGCCCAGGTTCTAGGGGCACTTGGCATACAACCCATAATTGGCGATGTTACCGATCCAAATAGTCTTATTAACATTGCACGATATGGCCCATTCGAAGGGATTTTTCATGCAGTAGGATTTGACAAATATTCTGGAAAAACCATTACCGATGTTTCTGTCCATGGGTTGGCAAACCTGATGAACGAACTCCCCTATGAGGCATGCCCCAAAGCTGTTTTTGTATCAAGCACAAGTGTTCATGCTCAAACCGATGGATCCTGGATTACTGAAATGATTTCACCAACTGCCATCACTGGCCCGGGAGGCACGGCTATCCAGGCAGAATCGGTTATGAGGAAGCACTTGCCTGGTTCCGTTATTCTTCGTTTTGCGGGGATTTATGGTCCGGAAAGGCTTCTTCGATCAATGGCTATTAAAAATGGTGATTCTATCCCGGTGGATCCTGAGAAATGGCTCAATCTGGTTCATGTGGATGATGGGGCAAAGGCGGTAGACTTGGCTTGGAACAAAGCCCCAAAAGGATCAACGCTTCTTATAGCGGATGGAAATCCGGTCCAAAGGGGAGATTTCTACCGTACTCTGGCCAATCTTTTGGGTGCCCAAGAACCTACTTTTAGGGTTGGTTTACCCGGGGGTCGAGGGGGGCCGGATGCCTCCCATCGGCGAATTGATTCGAGGTTTGCCAGGGAGTCTCTTGGTTGGAAATTATGCTATCCGAACCACGAAGCAGGCCTACAAGCTATCCTTGCAGGGGAAATTCCTTTACAACCCAAAAAGGGTTTCCATAACTCGTAGGGAAACTGGATTTCACCCCTTAATAAGGACACTTTCAGAAAAATACTCCTTACAAGTTACAAGCGTTTTCCACTCCACCGATGCCAAAAGGATTTTCAGGATTTTTACGGGATTTTTCCCATCCTAATTGAGTCAAACTACATGCGACCTTGAAATAGCCTGCCCAAAGGTGCATTAATCCGGGAAACAATTGACCTAAACCACAAATCCTGTCCTGGGGGGTACACTCGGTTTCAAACACCGTTTTCCTTGCAAATGGAAACAGGGTTTTGATTTTGGCCTGCGTAAAGCTCCTGTATTTCCTAGCCCGTTATTTCCCATCTTTATGAGTCCCTGGCCAAAAATAAACGCAAAAGCCATTCAACCAACCCAATTAATATCTTGACCTTGTTCCCCCTTGGGCCAGAATAGTCCTTACTTTCTCGTCATCCCTATTTTGGAATAGCATGCAAACCCTTCGCAAAACCCGAATCGTAACCACAATTGGCCCGGCCACGAACAAACCGGAAATCCTCGAACAACTCATTCGTTCCGGCGTCGATGTTTTTCGGGTGAATATGTCCCATGGAACCCACCAAGACCACTCCCAAGCGATTGAAACCATCCGGGCAATTTCCGATAAACTCGGTCAACCGGTGGGGATCATTGCCGACCTTTGCGGGCCAAAAATCCGGGTTGGAAAATTTCCGGGAGGGGGTATTGACCTTATTGCCGGAGAAAACGCAATCATCACCACCCGTGATGTGGAGGGTGGACCAGGTCTGATTGTCTCTTTGTATCGGGATCTGCATCTAGATTTAAAAGCAGGGGATCATGTTCTTTTTGATGATGGGCTTATGGATGCTACTGTTTTAAGTGTAAAGGACCAGGACCTTTCCATCCGGATGGATCATGGTGGCTTCCTCAGAAACAACAAGGGGATGAACCTTCCAGGAGCGAAACTTTCGGTGGGGGCCCTTACCCCCAAAGACCGCACCGACGCATTATTCGCCCTCAAAACGGGTGTGGACTACTTGGCCCTTTCCTTTGTCAGAGGCCCGGAAGACATTGAAAATCTGCGTCAATTGATCACCGAAACAGGGGCAACTACTCCCATTATTGCCAAGATTGAAAAACCGGAAGCCTTGGAACAGATTGAAGCCATCGTTGATTGTGCCGATGGCTTGATGGTTGCCCGGGGTGATTTGGGTGTTGAATTACCTTTGGAAAAAGTTCCCATTGTCCAACGGGATTTGGTGCTTCGTGCCAGGGCCCAGTCCAAGCCGGTGATTGTGGCGACCCAAATGCTTGAGTCCATGATTCAAAATCCCCGTCCTACCCGGGCAGAAGTCTCCGACGCTACCACCGCGGTAATTATGGGAACTGATGCGGTAATGTTAAGTGCGGAAACTGCGATTGGCCTTTATCCGGTTCAATCGGTCGAGATGCTTCACCGGATTTCCCTCGAAGCGGAACGATGGCAAAACTCTCTTCCCCAGCCACCCGATCCCGTTTTGCACGGAGGTCAGAAATCGGTCTTGCGGCTGGCTGTGGCCCGGGCCACCATGCAGCTAGCCCGGGACTTGAATGTTGGGGCGGTTGTTGTTCGCTCTTTGGGGGGTCGGTCGGCCCGGGTTGTTTCGTCCACACGGCCAATGGCCCCTATCATCGCCTTAACAACGAGCCCTGAAACGGTCAGGCGGCTAAGGCTGCACCGTGGTGTTATCCCATGCCTTGTAACCCAGGAGGAATTCAATCAACCAAGGCCTACGGCCCGGGAAATTGCCCGCCGATTGAATTTGGTAAAGACAGGGGAATATCTGCTTTTACTGGCAGGATTTGGCCGCGAGGAACCAACACTTACGGCCCTTCCGGTTTAGAGTCTTACACATGAAGATGATCTCCATCGTGGTTAAACCTTTTTTGGCGGAATCGGTTATCCGGATCCTCGAGGAATCAGGGCTTGAATCCTGGTTTGTACGCGAAGCCAAAGGATATGGACGGCAAAAAGGGTATTTGGACAGATATTTGGGAGGTGAATATTCCATGGCATTTCTCCCCAAGGTTGAAATCCTGGCCTTGATTCCAGTCCATGATTTTGAATCCCTTTCCGAAAAAATCGTCAAGGCGGCAAGGACTGGACGCATTGGGGATGGCAAGGTTTTTATTATGGCCGTTCCCGATTTGCTTGCGACAGGGTTTTAAGCTGTTCTGGCTCCATCACGGCGATTTTTCCTTTGTCAAGGTGCCAAACACTATGGGCCAGTTGGGAAATGGAATTGAGATCGTGACTCACCAATAACACCGTTACTCCGGTTTGTTGGTTGATTCTGGCAATGAGTTGGTAAAAGCGCTCCACATCCTGATAGTCGATGCCTGCAGCGGGTTCATCGAGCAGTAACAGTTCCGGGTGTGGTTCCATTGCCAACGCCAATAAAACCCTTTGGAGTTCACCCCCTGAAAGTTTTTCCACCGGTCGATCCAGCAAAGATTCCGCGGCACCCACCCCTGTTAAAATGTTGACCATTCGTTTTCGGATAGCAGGTCTCAAACCAAAAAACAAAGGTTTTCGTTGCAAGGCCAATCCAAGAAAGTCAGCAACAGTCAACGGCAAATGTGCTTCATTTCGCAGCTTTTGTGGCACATACCCCACCTGCGAGGGAACGGGGCGACTGTGATCGTGGCCACAATGGTAGCGAATGGTTCCCTGGTGAGATATCTCTCCCAAAAGCACTCGCAAAAGGGTCGATTTTCCTGCACCATTCAGGCCAACAAGGGCGGTTATTTTCCCAACCTCAAGTTCCGCATCAAGGCCATGAAGGATGCAATTCCCACCGAGTGCCACATGGACACCACGCATTGTCAAAAGGGGTTGACAGTTGGCGTGGCGGGAAACCGGTAGGGACACCAAAACGGGATTGGTTCCAGGACCTGACGGTTTGGCACCTGCAAAGGATTCGGTCAAGGAAGCCCCTCCACAAGCCGATCGAGGTTATTTCCCAAAATGCGCACAAACCACTTGGCATCAGGACCTGCCGGGTCTTCGCAGGTCTCCATCGGATCAATTTCAATGAGCCTTGCATCCAGTCCGGACTTTTTCAGTTCGCCAAGGAGCCACTGGGCGGCAGTCGTTTTAGGATATTGGGGCTCTACAATAATGGTTTTGATCCCGACCTTTTTACATCGCTCAACCAACTTTGACAACCTGGGCGAGCTGGGTTCATCCCCTGGACCCGCCTGAATCACATCCACCACTTTAATACCAAAGCTTTGGGCAAAATAGGCCATGGACTCGTGCATGGTAATCACCTTGCGATCGGTTTTGTCCTTAAGGCGATCAGGGAGAGATTTCTTTAGAGCCATTATCTCCTGGACCAATCCTTCTGCCCGATCCTTGAACCCTTTGGCATTGGGAGGATCCATTTCCGACAATTCTTTCGCAATCTCCCGAATGCAAAAGGCGGATTGCGGAACACCGAGCCAATAGTGGGGATCTTTTTCCCCATGGTGATGTTCGTGACCCGGATGTGCCACCTCCGCCTCATCATGGTTGTGGGGAGACTCCAAAACCAGATCTTCGGGCAAAAATTGGCCCAAGTTAAGTGTTCGCATGTTGGGACCACCGTGTCCCTTTGCTAGCTTTCCCGCAAAATGATCATCCAAGGTCAACCCATTCATCAGGAACAAGTCGGTTCGCCTCAACAATTGGCCATCTTTGATTTGAAATTGGTGATGATGCGGGCCGTTGGTGGTGCACAGGGTTTTTACCGATCCCTTGTCCCCCAAAATGGATCTTGCCCAACTCGCCAACGGGGGAAAGCTGGCCACAATTCGTGGCGAGGTCGTCTCTTGTCCCCATGGATCAGGCGCACTCGAACAGCCAACCAAAGCACTAAGGCCAAGGCTCAATCCTATCCAAACCTGCCTCATCAGAAATCTCCGCTCCTAGGGTTTCTCGCGGCAAAGGAATGATTTCTCAATCTTTTGGCCATCCAGTTCCGCACTTACCCTGTAGACCAAATCCCGGGCTTTTTTACCATTCTCCGGAGTTTTGGCAACGGGATCAACCGCAAGGGGCACTGGAATTGGAACATCCCAATATATCGACTGGAATCCTTCGTTATTCCTTCCCTTAAGCGAGGCAACAACCTTTCCGGCTGAATCCACAATGTTTATTTGGGGGTTACCTTTCGCTCCTCTGGGGACATAAAAACCCAATTCCACCCCAGGCTTGGGATTCGTCCCAATAAAATCCAGGCCGGGTCTGATTTTGGTAACCCTTTGCAAGGGTAGCCTTTCAAAATCTGAAATGTCCAATAAGGAAAACTTCTTTGGAATCCCAAACTTTTGTACATAAATTGCAACCGATAGGTCCAGAATCCAGACTCCTCGACCATGCGTCCCTACAACCAATTCGTCGGTTTTACGGGAAGCTGCCAAACCATGAATAGGAACCGTGGGAAGGGAGTCCAATTTGAAAAACGAATCCCCGGCGTTTACGCTGCACCAAAGTCCATTTTCTGTGCCCACAAACCACAATCCAGGCTGGG
The DNA here is from genome assembly GCA_005808665.1 of Planctomycetia bacterium. GTDB lineage: Bacteria > Planctomycetota > Planctomycetia > Gemmatales > Gemmataceae > SYLG01. The sequence goes on from SYLG01000129.1 coordinate 36,543, forward strand.
TGGGGTGTTCCAGGACAACATGAATAAACCCTGACCTTTCCCCATCCGCAGACAACCTGGAAGAAAGATCCAACCAGGATTTCCCTTCGTCATTCGTTTGAAAAAGGTAAGGGCGATCATCCCCCAGACGATGTCGGTCAACCCCAACCAAAGCAGAACCTTTGCATTTGGCCAAGGGACAAATGGCCCGGATCCACCCAGGGGTATCTAGAGGTATGTGGCTCCCTACCTCGGACCAGGATTTCCCCAAATCTTTTGTAACATGGACCATTCCATCATCGGATCCGGCCCAAAGGCAATGGCGATCGATTAAATCCTCAGCTAAAACAGAGAGGTTATTTCCCGATTGGGAATCTGGCCCGGGAACGCCGCGGGTAAGGTCCGGGCTGATTCTTTGCCAGTTTGCCCCTTTTGCCTCGGAACGGAATACATGATTCGCACCAAAATAGATCGCATTGGGAGTATGTTTTGACATTATCAGAGGGGCATTCCACTCAAAACGCAAGGCAGGCTCTCTTTCCGATGGCCTTGGCCTGATATCAATACTAAGGCCTGCACGAAAATCGTGGCGGCGCAATCCCCCATTTTGCGATTCAAGGTAGGCAATATGAGCCGTAAATGGATCCTGCTTGGCTTGAAATCCATCCGCACCAAAGAGCCGACTCCAATCCGTTGCCAGGATTCCTTCGGGACGGCCTGTCCGGGAAGGACCAATCCAGGTTCCATTGTCCTGGAGGCCACCCATTACCCGATAGGGTGTCCGTTCATCAACATCCACCGCATAAAACTGGGAAAGTACCATGTTATTGTGATGGACCCAACTCCTGCCACGGTCTTTGGAAGAATATAGTCCTCCATCCGTACCCAGGATCATTGTCCGAGGTTCTTTTGGGTCAAAAACCAAGGCATGATGGTCAGGATGAACATTAAATCCCATATCGCTTCGAAATGTTTTACCTCCATCGGTTGTAAGAAACAGGGGAATGCCAAGGACCCAAATCCGTTTGCCATCCTTTGGGTCAACCCGAATCTGCCCAAAATAAAAGGGGCGTGGACACAGGTCATTTAATTTGAACCATGAATCCCCTCCGTCAAGGGATTCAAAGATCCCCCCGGTTTCCACAGGTCCGGGAATACCCATGGTGGGAACCTGGTCCGGGACATTTACAATTTTGGTATCACCAGTCTGGATCACCGCCAAAATACGACCGGGTTTTGTTTTATCGAAATCGATGCCACACCTGCCATAGGTCCCCATGGGAAGGCCCATAATCGCTTTTTGAAAGGATTTTCCGCCATCTTTTGAATGGTAGATCCCAGCTTCGGAGGCAAACTGCTCCTGAGGGTTTCCACCCGCAAAAGGACCACGCCGAACCCGGTAGGCACAGGCCACAATGTGGGAAGGATCGTGTGGATCCAACCGCACATCCACCGCCCCAACATCACCAGGAACCGGCAGGACCTGTTTCCAGGATTGGCCGGAATTCTCGGTTAAAAAGAGTCCCCGTTGGCCCCCTTCATTCCAAAGTGGACCAAGGGAAGCCACGAAAATGCGACTAGTGTTCCTGGGGTCAATGACGATTCGTCCAATGTGCCTCGATGAGGCCAATCCCTTTTTCTGCCAGGTTTGACCATTGTTGATTGAAACATAAACCCCATCACCCTGGGAGACGCTGTTTCTTGGATTGGCCTCCCCGGTCCCAACCCAAATTTCCCTTGGGTTATTGGGGTTTATTGCCACCGATCCCAAGGTGGAGGTGGATTCCTTATCAAAGGAACAGGTCCAGGTGATGCCAGCATTTTCCGTGATCCAAAGTCCTGAAGAGGCCGTGGCCACTAACCAACGGGAACTGTTGGTTGGATCCAAGGCAATTTCGGTTATCCGCCCGCCCATATTCGCCGGCCCAATCGACCTGGCAGGCACGGGAATCGATTCCCCTCGGACCATTTCACCCAAAAATAGCCGACAGGAGCTTGGAACAAGGCCAATCCAAACCAGCAGGAAATAGACACCAAAAAAGCCCTTGGGCTTAAACATTACTTTGCGACATCAACAATGACCAACCGGGCCGCCTTGTAGGCATTCTTGATGGCGGTAGCCCGGGCCTCCATTTGCCCTTCATTAAAGAAACTTCCAGGCTGATTCCTGGCCAACCCGGCGAGCTCGAATGTCAGGGGCAAAAGGCGGATGAATTCCTGAATTTTTTGCTGTTGGGCTTGTGCGTTGTCTGCGCTCATGGGGAAAACTCCGCAATTGGCTTGGGGTTGGGATGTACCATTATCCCCCGTCATCTTACTCATGAACCGGTTTGATTCCAACTTGCCGATGAAGGGGATCCACCAGAACCCTATAAAGTACCATTCAAGTTTCTCTGGTTTGGTCCTCCGGAGTGCGCTTGTGGAATTGGCTCGCAATTTAAAAGTAGAATCTGTCGGCCAACTTGCGTTGATGCCACCGATCGCTCTTTCCCCCAGACAAAGCGTTGAGGAAGCCATCCGGTTAATGCGAAGCCACGGATCCGGATGTGTTTTGTTAACCATTGAAGGCAGGTTGTCTGGAATTTTCACGGAAAAAGACCTACTTTGCCGGGTTTTGGTCCCAAGACTCCCCCTTGCCACGGCCCTGGCGGAGGTTTCAACCCAACCTCCCACTTTTTTGGGGGCGACGGACCCAGTGGGCTTGGCAATGGCACGAATGGTAGAAAATCGAACCAGACACATACCTGTGGTTGATGAATCCCAGCGACCGGTTGGGGTCCTTACTTCCCGTATCCTCCTCCGGTTTATTGCCCAACATTTTCCAAGAACCATCCATACACTGCCGCCTCGCCCATTTAAACCAAATTCTCAATTCGAAAACGATGAGCCCCTTTGCCAGCAAACCATGAAAAAGGGGAGCCTGTGAATCCAAAGCTCCTCCCTCCAGACCCTACCCATTTACCTACACCCAATTATCCAAACCCAACCTCCAAAACTTGCCATGAATGGATTCAAACGGGTGCCCCAGGATACAAACGGTTGCACCTTCGCATTGCAGGGGACTTGGGCGATGGGGTAGTTCAGCTTGCCAGGCTTGCCGCCCGCGGCTTTGCCATGCAAGAGTACCCCGTAGAACTTTGCATTCATCCCACCGCCTGGATTCGTGCTGACCCCGGTACCCCTGGGGCTCACCTGATGATAGACCTCTATGCCCTGGTTCCCATGGAATTTCATTATTCCAATAGGCCCTATTCTGAGGAAACAAACGGTTTGGAGGGGGGAATTGATGGTTGGATTGCTTTTAGGTCCAACTCCCTGCCCCATGGATTTTCCCCACAAAAAGATCGGGTTTGGGTCCTTGTTGATGCGGATGCCCTAAGTGCCCGCCAATTAGCCATGCCTCACGACCTGCCTTGGGATACGGCAAAAAGGGAGGTTGAAATCCACTCCTTGTCCTTTCTGAACCTGCCAAAAGAACTGGACCTGGATAGACATTGGCGACGAACCCAGCGTTTACTTAGTCCCCGCGAATTGGCCCGTTGTCGCTCTTTTACACCACTTGGATGGATTGCCGGTCGTTTTGGCCTGGAAATGGGACCGTGGGATTTATGGATCGAAGAACATTTCCGGAATCACCCTCCCATGAAAGACATGGCCCAAAGCCTTCTCCGAGCCGGCCAACATTGTGCTTTAGCGTTAACCTCTTTCCAGCCAACCCATCCCTTTCAAAAACCTTCCCGCACCCTGCCCCTTTTGGACCGTGGAGTATGGAAAATGGTTTCAGGATTTGAAGCCCTGATAAATGGCCTTTTGGACTCCATTTCCAGGTTTTCAAAACAAATCCATATTTTCGCCCCACAAAGTCCAACTTATGCACCGTTGCTAATCCTGGCCTCCGGTTTGGAATCGCATGGAATCATCATTCACCCGGCCGAAAGCCCATGGGCGGCTGCGTGGAATGCCTGGGGTGCATGGATGGGTGGCGCATGTGTCCTTGTGTTGGGAGCCGGGGATTTTCGTCCATTACTTCCCCAGCAAAACCCCTTCCGATCGGGCGGTGGACTCGTTTTTCTCGACCCCGAAAAAAACCAGCCTTTGGAAATGCCAACTCAATTGGTAATTGATTCGCCTTCAGCACTCGAAACCGTCGCAAAAACCTGGATTCATTCCAGGGAAATCACCCATGTTAACCATGTCCGTGATTTATGGAACCGCGAAGAACCCATTCACCTGGGATTAAAACTATCAAACCTTCCCAAAATAGCACACCATACGGCTAGGGAGCCCAAAAAAACAGAACTCGAATACATATCTCCCAAAACGGATTTACCACCAAACGGGCCAAATTCCAAAAATGGAAATGCACCCCATCCCAAGCCAACGCCCAAACATTCCCCCCTGAACACATTCCACTCCCCAAAGCAGGGTTGGTGCCCAGGTTGCGGGAATTACTCCATTTTGGAGCATTTGACTCCGTATCTTGAAAACGGCGTTCCGGTAGTAATTCTCGGCGCTCCCGGATGTGCAGGGCTTTTGGGTGATTGGCTTGCAGTCCATCAGTCCCATTGCCCTACAGGTGCGGTGATTCACGCCGCTACCGGGCTTTTTCATGCCTGGCCCGAAGCCATGATTTGGGTTGCGGCAGGGGATGGCGAGCTCAGCGGCCCAAGCTTGGGGCCCTTTTTGGGTTTGGTCCGGCAAAACTACCCCATAAAGGTTCTCTTCGTAAACAACGAATGTGCCGCAGGTGCAAAAGGTTTGACAACCCCGGTCTCAGGACCCCTGGATTACCACAATTCGGGAGGATCCCCGCTCCCTTTGGCAGGCTTACTCATTCTTGCCGGGGCAAGTTTTTATGCCAGGACTCTTGATGTCGAGGTCGACCAATTGGACGGAATCCTGGGCTCTGCATCCAGTCATCGAGGTTGCGCCATTGTCGAAATTTGGCAAAATTGCCGTGTCCACAACGACGCCAACCATGACGACCTGATTGATCGCCATCTGAGCAAAAAACATCGCCTTGACCTGCATCCAGGCCGACCCATGAGTCCTGAATGCGATCCGGACAAAGGACTCGTTTGGGATGGTGGAATGCTCGTCGCAAATTCCCAATCGGGAACCGACCCTGGCCCATTTTTGATCCATGATCCGACTACCACAACGCCGACTCTGGCCGTGGCTTTGGTAGCGATGGGCCTGAATAACCCTGCTGAGCCAACCTGTTTCGGGATATTCGTGTCCAGGCGACTTCCTTCACGCACTCCTGCTTTGTCTATGGGGGGAAGTGGACCCAAAAACCCCAATTCAAAAGTCTGGATCCTGCCTGACTACCCGGAAACAAATGAGGCCTATGTTCCGGAAATGCTATTCCCCCCCATGGGGAGTACTCCATGAATTGCCCCTGCTGCAATACCCGGGTCATTTCCGGTGATCCCTGGTGCCCCGATTGTTGGACTCCACTAGCCAACGAAGGATCTGCCATCCCCCAGGACCGGGTGGAATGGAGCTTGCTTCGTGACACCGTGGCTAAACTTGGCCCAAACAAGGTTCCCATTTATCCAAGAGCCACACCCGTTGGGTTTGTCCTGGAAGGAATGGAACGCGAAAAATCTACTTCTGCCATCCTTATCAGGGATAATGGTTCCCTGGCCGGAATCCTGACAGAAAACGACATCCTCAACCGCATCGCTCCCCTTGGCCCCCAAGGTTTGGAGCTACCTGTTAGCCAATTCATGACTCAAAACCCCCATACGATCCAGGAACAGGAATACCTGGCCCGCGTCCTTCAAATCATGGACGGAACAGGCTACCGCCACCTCCCCGTGGTCCGTGGCGAAAAACCGGTTGGCATGATCACCCTCGGAGTCCTAATGCGCCATTTTCGAGAACTTTGCACCGAGGCCCTTGGATAAGCCTTGGTTGGTCGTTCATACCTTTCCCATCGGTCCAATTGTTGTCTTTTTTCCAATTGCCAAAACCCATTTTGCCGCCGGGATTCCAAGGGCGATCGTAACCAGACTGCAAAGGGAAGGAATGCGGCGGTCAGGGTCCATCACCATTACAAGGATCGTCCAACCTGAAAGGAGCAAATATAGAATTGCCGGTAGGGGATGAAACCACATGCGAAAAGCAGGTGCCAAATCGGTTCGTCTCCTAAGCGGGAAAATGCTTGCAACCACCAGGGTACTAACCATCGTTAACCCAACCGAAGTGTAATCCAATAATTCCAGAAAGGAACCAGACCAACAACACCCGATGCTGACCAGCGCCTGGCAGGCGGTGGCCTTTGCAGGTGTACCCCGGCTCACCGAAAGGTCACCTGCAAACCGGGGAAACGCACCTTCAAGGGCCATGGCAACCACCACTCTGGGTCCGGTAAGGAGATAGGCACTTGCCGAAGCCACCAACCCGATCCCGAATAGAATGGCCACCACCCCGGCAACCGAAGGTCCCAAGGATTCCCTTGCCGAGATTTCAGCGATTCGACCCACTTCACCCGGGTTTAGGGTTTGGACCTTCGCTATATCCACTGACCAAATATAATAAACATTTAAGAGTAAATAGAGGGCTGTTACTCCAAGACACCCCCCCACCAGAGCCATTGGCAATTGCCTCCGCGGATCGCGAATCTCCCCGGCCAGATACGCGGCCCCATTCCATCCGGCATAGGCATATCCCACATAGGCCAGCCCGGTTCCAAGCGAGGACCACTCCCCACCATGGGGCCAATGACCAGCGGAAAAATGGCTCCAATCCCCCTTTCCAAAGACCAAGCCAACCATGGCCAAACCAAGGAGCATAATGACCTTGGCAAGAGTCGTTATCGCCTGCAGGGCTGCGCTTTCCGAGGCACCCAGGCAGTGCACCACGCTGATCAGGGCAATCAACAGCGTGGCTACAACAGGTTCACGAATTTCCCAAAGCCAGGGAGGGATATACCCGGTTGAAATATCGACAAAGGGAGCTGTCAGGTAATTCGCTGAAAGCCGTGCCACAACAGCGGTTGGGGCTGCAAATCCAAGGAAAAAGGTTGCCCAACCCGCTACCGCACCGGTTTCTCGTCCAAACGCCTCCCGCACAAAAACATAATCCCCACCCATTCGCGGAAGGGCCGTTGCCATTTCCGCAAGGCAAAGTGCCCCGGACAACGCCATTATCCCCCCAATTATCCAAATGACCAACAATCCCCAAGGATTTCCGGTTTGTTGCAGGGTATAGCCAGGGGAGGTGAGGATTCCGGCTCCAACCATGCTGGCCACGACCAAAAAAACACCAGACCAAACCCCATAGGGGCGACCGGGGTCGGCTTGGAAGTACGATTTCGAATGTGTCGGATTGGATTGGGTTGAGGTCATACCCCGTTTTTTAGCCATCGAACCCGGCTTCAAACAGGGTTACAACCATTTTGCCCTTTTATGAAAAAGGGCAAATTGGTTTATTTCGCCCCACCCATTATCCTTTGGTGGTTTTCCGCCGTCGCCTTGATCACCAGAGACATGGTTCCGGGATGATAGGTAATTCGGGATTGGCCATCCGCCCCAAACGCCTGAGAGTCGATTCCCGTGATCATTTCCATCAAAGAGAGGACATTTTGCCTCATGATGAGTTGTTGCCCCAAAGGAGTTCCTGCTGGATTAGGGCCGTAAAGTAGAACCGGGTTTCCCCAGGCATTGCGCCAGAGCTGGTAGTTCCAGGTTGGAGGCGCAAAGACCGCAGCCAGGTCACCCACATAATAGGTTCGGGTGAGCAGGGTGGTTCGGGCTTTTTCCTGGCTGACAACCTCAATCCCTTCATCCACAATCCAATAGCTCAGGTTGTATTTGGCTACCACCATTCGAATGGCACTCCGGATGGTCAGTTTTCCGGATATTTTGGGAGTTGTTGCGGAAAGGATCACGCTCCCCGCACCTTGGGAGTCAAGGTCTGCCTGGCTGTAAAGGACCTCAATCCCATGCTTGTCACTTAAATATTTGAAAAAATCCTCAACCGTTACATTGTCCAATTCCCGACCAATGGGTTGATTCAGTTTTTTGATAATGGCTTTTTCTGCTGGGGTTGGGTGGCCATCCATCGAGGATCGATTGGCCAATATTTTTTGTCTTTCGGCAGAGGGCCCGGTGAAATCCTCCTTGGGAGCTATCCCGGACTGATCAACCCCATTCAACTGCTCACCCAACGCTTTTTCCCGCCTTTCCCCTAACTTGGCTTCCGCTTCCGCCTTGCGACGGCGGTCGTTCCAGAGGCCCTCCTCGTCCAATTGAGCCCTTTCCTTGGGAAGGGGTTGCCCGGTTCCCGGTTTGGGATGGGGAAGGACTGGCAACGCTCCGGCCGACTGACTCAAAACCTCCAATTCACGGGTAATGACCCGGTCAAGTTCACTAATGGTCGTATCAGGAAGGTCCGTTTCGCGTCTGAGGTCGGCCCGGGCACCTGACAAAATTTCCCGAGCTCGAGTATCCGTGGCCCGACGGCTTGCCCGGATGGCTTCGCTTACCCTCGCTTTGGCCCGATCTATAGCAACCTGACGATGCCCAGAAACTTCTGGAAGGAGGTCTTGGGCCAAAAGGACATTACCGAATTGCAAGATTCCACAAAGGAAAACAATCGCAATGGTCCATTTCATAACCGCCTCCCTGTTAGGGCCTACCTACCATTGTACCATCCAAAAGGCCATTCAGAGATGGCGTGTCCAACCAAAGAGTTACGGGGCCATCATTGGTTGATTCGACCTCCATCAAGGCCTGAAAGATACCTGTTTCAACCAGAACACCTTTGGCTCGTAAATGTTGGACAAATTTTTCATAAATCTCTTTGGCAAACTCAACAGGGGCCGCCGAGGAAAAATCAGGCCGCCTCCCTTTTTTGCAATCCCCATAAAGTGTAAATTGGCTCACCACCATGACGCTTCCACCTGTTTCCAACAGGGAAAGATTCAACCTGCCATGGGAATCATCAAAAATCCGCAAGGTAAGGATTTTTTCGGTCATCCATTGGATTTGCAAGTCGCCATCACCCTTGCCAATAGCTACAAAGACCAGGATCCCCGGACCTATTTGCCGGATAATTTGTCCTTCTACCAGAACCCTTGCTTTGGAAACCCGTTGAAGTAGGACACGCATAATGCCTCGATTCACCCCTTCTTTAGCCAAGCCTTTGGATGGAACCTACCGAATCCTTACAGATTTGAATCCAAACCTAACCTATCACCATCAGCCCCCATTGAACTCCAATAAAAAACTTGGGGCGGTGCCAATTGCTGATTGATTTATCAACCGACGGTTCCAGGCGGCTGGGGAGGGTCTGGCAACCGATCCTTAAATTGGGGCAAAACTCAAAACCATTTGGGAAATGAGCTAAAAGCAAGATCCAAGGCAAACCTTCCATTCATCGTGATGCTTGGTACCCCATTTCCCAATATTATTATTCGCCTCTTAATTTTTTGGCGGTAGAAAAGTCGGCCTGAGCCTCCCGGTCTTTGCCTATTTCCTTGTAGGCGTTTCCCCGAACATCATAAAAATCGGGGTCGTTAGGGTCGATATCTATGGCTTTGCTATAATCCGCAATGCTTTTATCGAATTGTTTGAGCCCCAAGTTTGCGGCTCCCCGAACTCCGTAGGCATAGGCCATTTTGGGATCCAAGGCAATGGCCGAATTACAATCCTTAAGGGCGTTATCGAATTGTTCGAGCCCTAAATATGCGGCTCCTCGAACTGCGTAGGCATTTGCCATTTTGGGATCCAAGGCAATGGCCGAATTACAATCCTTAAGGGCGTTATCGAAATGTTTGAGCATTAAATATGCGACTCCCCGATTGTAGTAGGCATTTGCCATTTTGGGATCCAAGGCAAGGGCCGAATTACAATCCTTAAGGGCGTTTTCGAATTGTTCGAGCCCTAAATATGCGGCTCCACGGTTACCGTAGGCATAGGCCATTTTGGGATCCATGGCAATTGCCGAATTACAATCCTTAAGGGCGTTTTCGAATTGTTTGAGCCTTAAGTATGCAGCTCCCCTGTTGGCGTAGGCATCTGCCATTTTGGGATCGATTTCAATGGATTTGGTATAATGATCAATGGCTTTGTCAAACTGATTATATTTTGACATTTCGACACCTTTGTTGTATTCTATTATTGCTTTATTTGTATTTAATACATTTAAAGTATGCGTTCACGGGATTTTGAGATTTTAGTTGACACGAATGGGTCTTTCCAGCGATACCAGCTGGCATGCAGTCACCCGACATACTTTTGGAAACGGTACACGATCTCGAGACTTTACTCAGATGTGCCAGGGAGGA